>DASWRQ010000194.1:0-20842 GCA_036403095.1 Kutzneria sp.
GGCCTTCGCCGACGAGGTCACCCGGGTGGCCCGCGAGGTCGGCACCGACGGCATCCTCGGCGGCCAGGCCCAGGTGCCCGGTGTCGGCGGCACCTGGCGGGCGCTGACCACGTCGGTGAACTTCATGGCCGGCAACCTGACGTCCCAGGTGCGGTCGATCGCCCAGGTGACCACGGCCGTGGCCAAGGGCGACCTGACCCAGAAGATCACCGTGGACGTCAAGGGCGAGATGCTGGCCCTGAAGAACACCGTGAACACGATGGTCGACCAGCTGTCCTCGTTCGCCGACGAGGTCACCCGGGTCGCCCGCGAGGTCGGCACCGACGGCAAGCTGGGCGGCCAGGCCGACGTCAAGGGCGTGTCCGGCACCTGGAAGGACCTCACCGACTCGGTGAACGTCATGGCCGGCAACCTGACCGACCAGGTGCGCTCGATCGCCCAGGTGACCACGGCGGTGGCCCGCGGCGACCTGACGCAGAAGATCCGGGTCGACGCCCGCGGCGAGATCCTCGAGCTCAAGGACACCATCAACACGATGGTCGACCAGCTCTCCGCGTTCGCCGACGAGGTCACGCGGGTGGCCCGCGACGTCGGCACCCAGGGCGACCTGGGCGGACAGGCCATCGTGCGTGGCGTGTCGGGCACCTGGAAGGACCTGACCGACAACGTCAACGTGATGGCGTCCAACCTGACCGGCCAGGTGCGGTCCATCGCCCAGGTGGCCACCGCGGTCGCCCAGGGCGACCTGACCAAGCGGATCCAGGTCGAGGCCAAGGGCGAGATCGCCGGCCTGGCCGACACCATCAACACCATGGTCGACACGCTGTCCGCCTTCGGCGACGAGGTGACCCGGGTGGCCCGCGAGGTCGGCACCGAGGGCATGCTCGGCGGCCAGGCCCGGGTGCCCGGCGTGTCCGGCACCTGGAAGGACCTGACCGACAACGTCAACTTCATGGCCGGCAACCTGACCTCGCAGGTCCGCAACATCGCCCAGGTGACCACGGCGGTGGCCCGCGGCGACCTGACGAAGAAGATCGACGTGGACGCCCGGGGCGAGATCCTGGAGCTGAAGACGACCATCAACACGATGGTCGACACGCTGTCCTCGTTCGCCGCCGAGTCGACCCGCGTGGCCCGCGAGGTCGGCCGGGAGGGCCGGCTGGGCGTGCAGGCCGAGGTCGAGGGCGTGTCCGGCACCTGGAAGCGGCTCACCGAGAACGTCAACGAGCTGGCGCTGAACCTGACCAGGCAGGTCCGGGCCATCGCCGAGGTGACCAGCGCGGTCGCCACCGGGGACCTGACCCGGTCCATCACGGGCGAGGCGCAGGGCGAGCTCGCCGAGCTCAAGGACAACATCAACTCGATGGTGCACTCGCTGCGCGAGACCACCCGGGCCAACGAGGACCAGGACTGGCTCAACACCAACCTGGCCCGCTTCTCCGGGCTGATGCAGGGCCACCGCGAGCTGCGCATCGTGGCCGAGCTGATCATGAACGAGCTGACCCCGCTGGTCGACGCCCAGCTCGGCACGTTCTTCCTGGCCGAGTCCGGCCCCGACGGCGTCACCCTGCGGCTGGTCGCCGGCTACGGCCACGACGGCGCGGCCATCGAGTTCCGGCTGGGGCAGTCGCTGGTCGGGCAGGTGGCCAGCACCAAGACGGCCATCCTGGTCGACCAGACGCCGGCCGACTACGTGCGGATCGCGTCCAGCCTGGGCTCGGCCGGCCCGGCCACCCTGATCGTGCTGCCCATCGTGTTCGAGGACCAGGCCCTCGGCGTGATCGAGCTGGCTGCCTTCGGCCGGTTCACGCCGGTCCAGCGGGACTTCCTGGAGCAGCTGATGGAGACCATCGGCGTCAACGTGAACACGATCATCGCCAACGCCCGCACCGACTCGCTGCTGGCCGAGTCCCAGCGACTGACCCAGGAGCTGCGGGCCCGCTCCGAGCAGCTGCAGGAGCAGCAGGGCGAGCTGCGCCGCTCCAACGCCGAGCTGGCCCGGCAGAACCGCGACATCGAGGTCAAGAACTTCGAGATCGAGCAGGCCCGCCAGGAGCTGGAGGAACGGGCCCAGCAGCTGGCCCTGACCTCCAAGTACAAGTCCGAGTTCCTGGCCAACATGTCGCACGAGCTGCGCACGCCGCTCAACAGCCTGCTCATCCTGGCCCGGCTGCTGGCCCAGAACCCCAGCCGCAACCTGACGCCCAAGCAGGTCGAGTTCGCCAACGTGATCCACTCCGCCGGCACCGACCTGCTCCAGCTGATCGACGACATCCTCGACCTGTCCAAGGTCGAGGCGGGCAAGATGGACATCCACCCGGAGCGCTTCCCGCTGCCGCAGCTGCTGGAGTACGTGCGGGCCACCTTCCAGCCGCTGACCGTGGAGAAGGGCCTTGGCTTCGGCGTGCAGGTGGCGCCGGACGTGCCCGAGCACCTCTACACCGACGAGCCCCGGCTGCGGCAGGTGCTGCGCAACCTGCTGTCCAACGCGGTCAAGTTCACCGAGACCGGCCGGGTCAACCTGGCCGTGCGGCTGGCCGGCGACACCGTCGAGTTCGCCGTGTCGGACACCGGCATCGGCATCGCCCCGGACAACCTGGAGACCATCTTCGGCGCGTTCCAGCAGGCCGACGGCACCACCAGCCGCCGATACGGCGGCACCGGCCTGGGCCTGTCGATCAGCCGCGAGGTGGCCTACCTGCTCGGCGGCGAGATCAAGGCCGAGAGCGAGCTCGGCGTCGGCAGCACGTTCACCCTGCACCTGCCGGTCGAGCCGGACTTCGCCGAGCCGGCGCCCGCCCTGGAGCCGGCCGCGCCGGACACCCGGCGGCGGCTGCTGGTGCTGGAGTCCGGCGACGACGAGCTGTCCACGCTGGCCCGGCAGGTCGCGGTGACCCTCGGCGACCCGCACGTCACCGTGGCCGCGACCCCGGACGAGGCCGTGGCGGCGCTGCTCGCCGCCCCGCACCAGGCCGTGGTCGTCGACCTCAACCTGCCCGAGGCCATGTCGCTGACGTTCCTCAAGCGGCTGGCCAACCACCCCGACCTGGTGGCGCTGCCGGTGTTCGCCTACCTGTCGCGGCCGCTCACCCCGGCCCAGGACCGGCTGCTCCAGTCGCACGTGCGCAACCGGTCCGTCGAGCTGGTCGACAGCGTCGACGCCCTGCGCGAGCGGCTCGTGCGGCGGTTGTCCACCGAGGAGCACGCGCACGACGGCCTGCGCGGGCGCAAGGTGCTGGTCATCGACGACGACGTGCGCAACGTGTTCGCCATCGTCGGCATGCTGGAGACCTACGGCATGACCGTGCTGCACGCCCCCAACGGCCGCAAGGGCATCGAGGTGCTGTTGGCCAACACCGACATCGATCTGATCCTGATGGACGTGATGATGCCGGAGATGGACGGCTACGCCACCACCGCCGCCGTGCGGGCCATGTCCCAGTTCGCCGAGCTGCCCATCATCGCCGTCACGGCCAAGGCCATGCAGGGCGACCGGGAGAAGAGCATGGACTCCGGGGCCAACGGCTACGTGACCAAGCCGGTGGACGCCGACCAGCTGCTCGACACGATGCAGCTGGTTCTGGGCGAGATCGTTCAGGGCGGGACCGTGCCGGACGAGACGTTCCCGGGCGGCACTGGCGAGAACTGACCCGTGCCGTATTCTGCGGCGTCAGTCGACCATGAGCATGGGAGAGCACGTGCCTGAGAACTCCGGCTCCTTCGCCGCCGCCACCGAGCTGGTCGGCGGGGTGGCCGTCGTCCATCTGGCCGGCGAGCTGGACATGCAGACCGTGCCGGCCGCCGCCCTCGAGCTGGACAACGCCATCGAGGGCGGGCCGGCCGTGCTGGTGGTCGACATGACCGGGCTGACCTTCCTGGCCTCGGCCGGCCTGGCCATGCTGGCCGCGGTGAACGAGAAGGCCGGGCAGGCGTCGGTGACCCTGCGGCTGGCCGCCGACAACCGGGTCGTGCTGCGCCCGCTGGAGATCACCGGCCTCGACGCCGGCTTCGACATCCGCGACTCCGTGCAGTCGGCCCTGGCCGATCTGGGCTAGCGGCCCAAGAGCAATCGGCCCAGTGGCATCGGCCCAGTGGCAATCGGCCCAGTCGCTATCGGCCCAGGGCGTCGGCCAGCTGCTTCTTGGTCATCTTCGAGCGGCCCTTGATGTTGCGCTGTTTCGCCTCGTTGTAGAGCTGGTCCCGGGTCGGCCCGCCGGGGCCGGAGTGCGAGCGCTTGCCGCCGCGGTGCTGCGGCGACACGTCCTTGGTGGACGACCGGCTCGCGGTGCGGGACTCGCCCTGCTGGGCCCGGTTCTTGTTCACGGTGCGGGCCGCGATCTCCTCCGCCCGCTTCGTGCTCGTGCCGCGCTCCTTCTGCGAATCCTTGATGTGCTCGTACTGCCGCTCACGCTTGTTGCTCCACGCCTTTGGCATGACGCACCTCCTTCGGCCAGGGAATACCCCGCGCACGGGCAAGCTATGCTGAGTGTGACCGGTGGTGGGGCTCGCCGGCCCGTGAGCGGGGAAACCGTGGCAGCGCTGCCGCCAACAGTCCCTACTGGATCCTGTCCGTTCGGGTTCTCGTAGGAGGCTGCGTGTCGGTCGACCCCGATGTCGACGTCCATGTCCCGGCGCAACGGCGTGAACTGGCCCGCACCCATGGCGGTGTGCTGGCGGTGATCGCGCTCGGCGGCGGGCTCGGGGCAATGGCCCGCTACGGCATCTCCCGGTGGCTGCCGACCACGCCGGACCACTTTCCGTGGGGGACGTTCCTCATCAATGTGCTGGGCTGCTTCCTGATCGGCGTGCTGATGGTCCGATGGGGACGGCGGCCGCTGCTGCGACCGTTCCTCGGCGTGGGCGTTCTGGGTGGTTTCACGACCTTTTCCACGTATGCCGTGGAAACGCGGGCTATGCTCACGCCGGGGGAGGTGCCGATGGCGATGGCGTATCTGTTCGGCACGCTGGCCGCAGCGACACTCGCGGTGCTGGCCGGCGTGGCCGTGACCCGGAAACTGTCGGGGGACGACCGGTGACGCTGGTTCTGGTGTTCGCGGGCGCGGTCATCGGTGCCCCGCTGCGGTATCTGACCGATCGGACCGTGCAGGTCCGGCACGACTCGATCTTCCCGTGGGGCACCATGACGGTGAACGTCGTCGGCTGCCTCGTGCTGGGATTCCTGGCCGGGCTCGGGACTTCGCTGCCCAGCGGCGTCGCCGCCTTGGTGGGCACGGGTTTCTGCGGCGCGCTGACCACGTACAGCACCTTCAGCTACGAGACGCTGCGGCTGATCGAGCAGAAAGCCTATCTGTACGCGGTGATGAACGTGCTGATCAGTCTGATCGCCGGGCTGGGCGCGGTCTTCCTCGGCTACGCGCTGGCCGCATGAGTGACACTCGGTTACGGGAGTTGCCGGCCTTCCGGCTGTTCTGGGCGTCCGACGCGGTCTCTATGACCGGCTCGTACGTGACCACGGTGGCGGTGCCGCTGGTGGCGTTGAACGTGTTGCATGCCACCGGCACCGAATTCGGCGTGCTGCGGGCCTCGACCTGGCTGCCGTACCTGCTGTTCGGCCTGGTCGCCGGCGTGCTGGTGGACCGCTACCACCGCAAGCCCATCCTGGTCGGGGCGGATCTGGCCCGCGGCGTGTTGATGGGCGTGATCCCGCTGCTCGCGGCGTTGCAGCGGCTGAGCATGCCGGTGCTGATCGTGTTGACGGCGTTGATCGGCACCCTGTCGCTGGCCTACGACGCGGCGCACCAGTCATTCCTGCCGCGCCTGGTCCCGACGGTCCGGCTCGCCGACGCGAACGCCCGGCTCCAGCAGACGGACTCGGCCGCGCAGATGGCCGGGCCGGCGCTGGCCGGTGCGTTGGTGCAGGTGGTCGGCGCGGCCACGGCCGTGCTGGTGGACGCGGTGTCCTTCCTGCTCTCGGGCCTGTTGCTGGCCCGCGTGCGGGTGGACGAGCCGATCGAGCGGCCCGAGTCCCGCAACCTGCGGCGGGAGATGCGGGAGGGCCTGTCCTGGGTGTACCGGGACCGGGTGTTGGCCGCGATGGCGCTCACCGGGCACGTGTGGTTCTTCTTCAGCGCCATCGTCGGCACCGCCGTCCCGCTCTATCTCCAGTGGGTACTGCGCGTCGACTCGTTCACCTTCGGCGTGCTCGTGGCCATCCCTGGCGTCGGCGGGGTGCTCGGCGCGCTGCTGTCGACCCGGCTCGGGCGGCGGTTCGGCGGCGGGCCGACGATCGTCGTCGGGCACTGGCTGACACCGCTGGCCTACCTGCTGATCCCGTTGGGCGGCAATGGGATCGTCGGCCTGCTCCTGGTCGGCGCGGCCCAGTTCATGTTCGGCCTCGGCCTTGGCCTGCAGGGACCGCTGGAGATGGGCTACCGGCAGTCGGTGACCCCGGATCGCTTGCAGGGCCGGATGAACGCCACCATGCGGTCGTTCAACCGCGGCTCGCTCGTGCTCGGCGCGCTGCTGGGCGGCGTGCTGGCCGACCGGATCGGCATCCCGGCCACGCTGTGGGTCGGCATCGCCGGCCTGGTCGTTCAGGCCGTGGCCGCCGTGCTCTCCCCGTTGCGCACCATTCCTTGACCGATCCAGTACGGCTGCTCGCGGCTTTTTCGCTCTACGTGAGTGGCTCATTTGCCCGCTGAAGTCAAATGAGCCACTCACGTAGCGCAACTCGCCGGCTGAGCTGGAGAACTTCCTCGGGTAGCCGGTCGCCACGCCGCGAAGGCATACTGCGGCCATGAGTCGACCGACGCGGGGCTTCGTCGGTAACCGCCGGAGCCCGAGGGACCGGCCGCTGCCGCCCGGCCAGTACGACATCGGCCGCGACTTCCCGGTGCTGACCGCGGAAGTCACGCCGCGGGTGCACACCGACCGCTGGACCATGACGGTCGACGGCCTGGTCCGCAAACCCGGCAAGTGGACGTGGGACGAGCTGCACCAGCTGCCGCAGGAGGAATACCGCGGCGACATCCACTGCGTCACCACGTGGTCGAAGTTCGACACCCGGTTCGGCGGCGTCAGCATCGACCTGCTGCTGGACCAGGCGGAGCCGCTGCCGACGGCGACGCACGTGCTGGCCACGTCGACCACCGGCTACACCACCAACCTGCCGCTCGAGCACCTGCGCAACGGCAAGGCGTGGCTGGTGTGGACGCACGAGGGCAAGCCGCTGCACCGCGACCACGGCGGGCCGGTGCGCCTGTTGGTGCCGCACCTGTACTTCTGGAAGAGCGCCAAGTGGGTCACCAAGCTGACCCTGCTCGACCACGACGTGCAGGGCTTCTGGGAGCGCAACGGCTACCACGACCTCGGCGACCCCTGGCAGGAACAGCGGTACCAGGGTGACTGACCCGCGCGGCTGGCGGTACGCCAAGGTCGTCTCGACGAGCCACGACACCCCGCACAGCGTCACGCTGCGGCTGGACGTGCCGGACCGGGTGCGCCATCTGTCCGGCCAGCACTACGTGATCCGGCTGACCGCCGAGGACGGCTACCGGGCGCAGCGCTCGTACTCCGTGGCCTCCGCGCCGGACGATCCGCTGCTGGAGCTGTTCGTCGAACGGCTCGATGACGGCGAAGTCTCCACCTACCTGGCCGATGTCGTGGTCCCCGGCGACGAGCTGGAGATCCGCGGCCCGATCGGCGGCTGGTTCGCCTGGAGCGGCGGCACGCCGGCGCTGGGCGTCGGCGGCGGTTCCGGCGTCGTGCCGATGATTTCCATGCTGCGGCACGATTCCGACAACTTCCGCGTCGCGGTGTCGGTGCGCACGACCGAGGATCTGCCCTACGCCGCCGAACTCACGGCCGCGCGGGCGCTGATCGCGGTGACCCGGGAGGACTTCAACGGCCGGGCGAAGGGTCGGCTGTCCGCGCGGGAACTGCTGCCCCTCTACACTCCCGGCGCTATCTGCTACGTCTGCGGATCGGCCGCTTTCGCCGAGGCGGCAAGCATGCTGCTGCTCGACATCGGTGTGCCCACCGAGGAGATCCGGGTCGAAAGGTTCGGTCCCTCAGGCTGATTCACTCTTCGGACAGCTGGCGTTCATGGGCCGGACGCTCCGTCCGCCTAGGTTCTGCGCGTTCCCCAGCTGAGGAGACCCGCATGTCCGACGCCAAAGCCCGCACCGTCAGCCGAAGAGGCGCGCTCGGCCTGTTCGGCGCGACCGCCGTCGCGGCCCCGTTGCTCGGCACCGCCACCGCCGAGGCCGCCACGCCCGCGTTCGTGCCGAGCGTCGGCAACGGCGCCACCCCCGTGCAGGGCCTGCACCTCCAGTTCGGGGCCGACCCCTCGCGCCAGATGGTCGTCTCCTGGATCACCGAGAGCTCGGTGCGCAAGCCGCGCGTCGTCTACGGCACGCTGGAAGGCGGCTTCGGCGGCTGCGCCGACGCCGACACGAAGACCTATGTGGACGGCACTTCCGGTCGCACTGTCTACATCCACCACGCGGAGCTGACCCGTCTGCGCCCCAACACGCAGTACATGTACGCGGCGCAGCACGACGGCGCGACCCCCGACGCCGGCACCTTCCGCACCGCGCCGTCGGGCCGGATGCCCTTCACCTTCACCAGCTTCGGCGACCAGTCCGCGCCGCAGGTCACCTGGGCGGCCAACGGCGCCGTCGGCCTCGACGCCAACTCCACGCCGGCGACCAAGGACATCGTCACCGGCATCGAGACCGTGGCCCCGCTGTTCCACCTGCTCAACGGCGACCTGTGCTACGCCAACCTGGACGTGGACCGGGTCCGCACCTGGAACAACTTCTTCACCAACAACACCCGCTCGGCCCGGTTCCGGCCGTGGATGCCGGCCGCCGGCAACCACGAGATCGAGAAGCAGAACGGCCCCATCGGCCTCGCCGCGTACCAGGCCTACTTCGACCTGCCCTCCACCGAGACCGACCCGGAGCTGCAGGGCCTGTGGTACGGCTTCACCGCCGGCTCGGTGCGGGTGATCGTGCTCCAGAACGACGACAACTGCCTGCAGGACGGCGGCGACGTCTACGTCAACGGCTACTCCGGCGGCCGCCAGCTCAAGTGGCTGGAGAAGGAGCTGGCCGCCGCGCGCAGGTCCCGTGACATCGACTGGATCGTCGTCGCCATGCACCAGGTGATGATCAGCACCTCCGACGCCAACGGCGCCGACCTCGGGCTGCGCCAGCTGTACGGGCCGCTGTTCGACAAGTACGGCGTGGATCTGGTGCTGTGCGGGCACGAGCACGACTACGAGCGGTCGCTGGCCGTGCACGGCGTCGTCTCCGGCAGCGAGACCCTGACGCCGAACCCGGTGTCCTCGGCCACCGACAACATCGACGCCACCCACGGCACCGTGCACATGATCCTCGGCGGCGGCGGTGTCTCCGGCACCACCAACGGCTCCTTCTTCAAGGACGGCACCGGCAAGGTCATCACCGCCGTGTCGGCCACGCCCGGCGCCAACGGCAAGCGGACCTCCACCTATGTCAAGGAAGAGGCGGTGTGGAGCGCGGTCCGCGATCTCGACCACCCGTACGGCTTCGCCGCGTTCACCGTGGACCCGGGCCGCAGCCCCGGCGACACCACGACCATGCACGTCACGTACTACAACGTGAACAAGCCCCACGGCGACCTGGCGGTGTTCGAGCAGTTCAGCCTGCACCGCAAGCGTTCCGACGGCTGAGGCCACTGGTCCGGCATCGGACCCCACTGGCGGTGATCCGTAAGGGGCATCAACCCCCGCATGCGGATCATCGCCGGCGGCGTGGCGGCACTGCTGATCAGCGGATCGTCCCAGCGGCTTTGCCTCGTACAGCGCGGAAGACGTCACCTCGACCTGTGGTGCGCCCACTCCAACCCGGCCGGACCACGCCCCTGCACCTGACCATCCACCCCGCCGCCTCGGTGCCGTTGTGGACGGAATTCTGTTCCTAGACGACAGTTGGCCGCGTTGCGGTGCCACTAGCCGCTGTGTTGGCCGCCCTGCTGACTGGATCGTTGATACAGCGCGGTGCCCGCCTTCTGGGCGGACTCGGAAAGTGCGGCCGCGGCGTCTCGGAGCGCGGCCGGGGACTTCTCGGCCAGCGCCTTCCGGGTGTGCTCGACCGCGCGCTGGACCTCCTGCCGCACTGCCAACGGCAGCACGGCGCCGTGGTCGGCGATGAACTGCTCGGTCTGGTGGACCAGTGACTCGGCCCGGTTGCGGGCCTCGGCCTCGTCGCGCTGGGCGCGGTCGTGCTCGGCGTGGGTCGCGGCCTCCGCGACCATGCGCTCGATGTCCTCCTTCGGCAGCGCCGAGCCGCCGGTGATGGTCATCGACTGGTCCTGGCCGGTGCCGAGGTCCTTGGCATAGATGTGCACGATACCGTTGGGGTCGATGTCGAAGGTGACCTCGATCTGCGGCACGCCAGGCGGCGCGGGCGCGATGCCGCGGAGTTCGAACTGGCCCAGCAGCTTGTTTTGGGCGGCGATCTCACGCTCGCCCTGGAACACCTGGATGTGCACCGAGGTCTGGTTGTCGTCCGAGGTCGTGAAGATCTCCGTGCGCTTGGTGGGAATGGTGGTGTTGCGCTCGATGAGCTTGGTGAACACACCGCCCTTGGTCTCGATGCCCAGCGACAGCGGCGTGACGTCGAGCGGCAGCACGTCGACGACCGCGCCGGTGAGCACACCGGCCTGCAGCGCGGCGCCCATCGCGACCGCTTCGTCGCGGTTCAGGCCGTGGTAGGGCTCCTTGCCGTCGGCCAACTGCCGGACCAGGTCGCTGACCGCCGGCATCCGGGTCGCGCCGCCGACCAGCACCACGCGGTCGATCCGGCTGACCGACGTTCCCGCTTCGCGGACGACGTCGTGGAACAGCGGTCGGGTCCGTTCGAGCAGGTCCTCGGTCATGCGCTCGAACTCGGTCCGGGAGAGGGTCTCCGCCAGGAACAGCGGATTCTTGTCGCTGTCCGTGGTGATATAGGGCAGGTTGATGGCGACGGTGGTGACGCCGGACAGCTCGATCTTCGCCTTCTCCGCGGCCTCCACCAGGCGCTGCATGGCCACTCGGTCGCGGTTCAGATCGATGCCATGGGTCGTCCTGAACCGCCGGACCAGCCAGTCCACGATCCGCCGGTCCCAGTCCTCCCCGCCGAGCGCGGCGTCACCGCTGGTGGCCCGCACCTCGAACACGCCGTCGCCGACCTCCAGCAGCGTCACATCGAACGTGCCGCCGCCGAGGTCGAAGACCATGATCGTCTGCTCGTCCTCGCCCCGGCCGCCGAGCCCGTAGGACAGCGCCGCCGCGGTCG
This sequence comes from Kutzneria sp., assembly GCA_036403095.1. Lineage (GTDB taxonomy): Bacteria > Actinomycetota > Actinomycetes > Mycobacteriales > Pseudonocardiaceae > Kutzneria. Next base: position 11,286 of record DASWRQ010000194.1, read on the forward strand.
ACTCGTTGATCAGGCGCTGGACGTTCAGCCCGGCGATGCGCCCCGCCTCCAGGGTGGCCTGCCGCTGCGCGTCCCCGAAGTGCGCGGGCACGGTCGCCACCACGTCGGTGATCGCCTGGCCGAGCTCGGCCTCCGCGTCCCGCCGCAGTTTCATCAGGATCCGCGCGGTGATCTCCTGCGCGGTGTAGGACTTGCCGTCGATCCGCACCCGCCAGTCGGTGCCCAGGTGCCGTTTGACCGACTGGATCGTGCGGCCGGGGTTGGTCACCGTCATCCGCCGCGCGGGCTCCCCGACGAGGACTTCCCCGTTGCGGGTGAAGGAGACCACCGACGGAGTCGTCCGTTGTCCCTCGGCGTTGGCGATCACGACCGGCCTGCCGTCACGCAGGACGCTGATGGCCGAGTTGGTGGTGCCGAACGAGATGCCGACCGACAGCGTGCTCGTCGACAGCGTGCTTCCCGGTTGCTCGACCACAGGCGGGGAGTCCGGCCCGGGCGGCGGCGTCGGCTCGGGCTCACGGCGGGCGGACTGCTTAGCCGCCTCCAGCTCCCGCAGCGCGGCCTGCGCGGCGGCCGACACCATCCGGCTGTCATCGTCGGTCAGATGCACGAGCGTGGTGAACGCCTGATCCGCGTACCGCGAATCGTCGGACAGCACGGCCAGCAGATCCACGGCGCCGCGCCTGATCCGTGGATCGTTGTCCTCGATGGCGCGGACGATGTTGACCGGCAGGCCGCCACGCTCGTCGTGTGTGGTCGGCGAGTTCCAGGCCGGATTCCGGGCCAGCGCAAGCTGATCGGACGTGCCCGTGCCGCGCCGCTGCGGCTTGGGCAGGCCGGTGGAGGTCAGCGCGGAGAGCAGATGGCTGTAGATCTGCCCGAGCGTGATCAGTTCGGAGCCGGTGGCCACGCCGTGGCTCAGCAGCCGCAGCAGCTCGCCGGTGAACGCGGTGTGCCGCGCGCCGTCGGGGGCGTTGGCCGGCTGGTTGGCCGGGGACGACGTCAGCGTGTAGACCCCGCCGATCTCGATCTGCCCGGACACCACCGATTCCCGCTCACCCATGGCCTCGATTGCCCGGCCGGAGAAACAGCAGTCCAGGATCAGGATCCGGTTGCGGGCGGGACTGTCCACGAACGCCCGCCGGATGAACTCGAACGGCATCGCGGTGTAGACGACGCGGTTGCTGTTCGTGCTGGCCAGGCCCAGATACAGCTCGCCGCGGGCGTCGAGCAGGCCGTGCCCGGCGTAGTAGACCAGCAGGGTGTCCTGGGCCCGATCGGCCTCCTCGGCGACCAGCGCCCCCAGCGTTCCCGCGCTGTCGGGGTCGGTGACCGTGACACAGCAGTCGCGACGGAAGGAGCCGGTGTGCTGGTCGGTGAGCCGATCGGCGAGGTCGGCCACGTTGCCGAGCGCGCCGGGCAGATCGTGCAGTAGTTCATCGTGGTATCGCGCCACTCCGATCAGAACGGCGCGTGAGCGGTCGAGGTCCGGCAGCCGCTCGGCTCTATCCACCGAGCGCCGCCCGGATCACGGCCTCGGCGTCCGCTCGGGCCGCGGTGACCTTGACCGTGCGTCCGCTCTCGGTTTCGGTCAACTCCACGGTGATGTCGGACTTGCGGTGTCGCAGCCACACCGAGATCGAGCTGGCCAGCACCGTGATCGCGCCGCCGCTGCCGACGGCCACGACCAAGAAGTCGGCCACCGCTCCCATCTCGCCGCGGGCCGGGGTGGCGTTCTCGATCGCGACCCGGCCGCGCAGCTCGTCCTCCTGCTGCAACCACCGGTGGAGCGCACGCAACTCGTCGGGCGTGTCGACACGGATCCGCGCCTGCATGCGGCCACTGTAGGCGGCGTGGCCGCGCACTGTGGACACTTCGGGCGAATGGTCGCGCCAATGGCGTAGGGGCGCGGAAACTAGCCGGTCGGCTCGTCGGTGAAGGCCAGCAGCATCTCGTCGGCGAACACGTCGTAGCGGCCGCGGCCGTTGCGCTTGGCCCGGTACATGGCGATGTCGGCCCGCCGCACCAGCGCCGCCGGGTCGGTCATGCCGTGGGTGCTCAGCGCGATGCCGATGGAGGCGTTGACCTGCAACTGCCGGCCGGCGATGCGCATGGGCTCGTGCAGGCCCCGCAGGATGCGGTCGGCGACCTTGGCCGCGTCGACCGGGGTGGAGACGTTCTGCAGCATCACGGCGAACTCGTCGCCGCCGAAGCGGGCGGCGACGTCGCTGTCCCGCAGCTGGGCGACGATCCGGTCGGCGGTGATGGTCAGCAGCGTGTCGCCGGCGGCGTGCCCGAGGGTGTCGTTGATGGCCTTGAACCGGTCGAGGTCGATGAACAGCAGCGCGACCCGCGAGCCGCCGTGCCCGGTGGCCTCCAGCTGGTGGGCCAGCCGGTCCAGGAACAGGCTGCGGCTGGCCAGGCCGGTCACCGAGTCGTGGAACGCCTGGTGCATGCGGTCGACGGTGTTGGCGTCGGTCAGGGCCAGGCTGACGTGCTCGGCGAAGGACTGGAGCATCTGCACCTCGGCCGGCGCGTAGACCCGTCCCGCCCGCTCGGCCAGCACGACAAGGCCGCCGGTGATGGTGCCGGAATCGTGCACGGGCGCGGCCATCGACGCGAGGCCGTCGGCGGAGTCCTCGCACACCACGCCGCCGGACATGATCGCCGCGCCGACGGCGCCGGCCTCGGCCAGCGGCATGGTCGGCGTCTCCGGCCCGGTGTCGGTCAGCCCGGTGTCCACGGCCAGCCCGGCCCCGGCGACCAGGGTGATCTGCTGCGGATCGGAGTCGTCCCGCAGCCACAGGCCGACGGCCCCGTCGCCCAGCAGCTGGCGGGCGGTGGCGGCGATCATGTCGAGCACCTGGGGCAGCGGCCGCCGCCGCGAGATGGCCTGCTGCACGTCGAACAGGTGCTCCAGCAGCCGCTGTCGCTGTTGCAACGACACCAGCAGCTCGGCGTTCTCGGCCGCCTGCCGCTCGCTGCGCTCGCGCATCTCGTGCTCGGCCTGCAAGGTGCGCAGCATGGTCAGCGCCAGCTCCAGCAGCCGGGCCATGCCCCGCACGATGTTGCGCTCCTCGACGGAGAAGCCCTGCTCGCCCCACCGGGCCAGCACCAGGTGCCCGGGCCGGCCGCCGCCCCAGTCGGCGGAAATGGCGTGGCAGCGGCCGACCCCGGGCACGTCAACGTTGTCGAGCTCGCGGTGCGCCACCGCGACCAGGTCGTCCGCCGGGACGCGGCCCACCGGGAAGCCGACGACCGCCGCCACCTCGTCGTCGATGACCACCGCGGCCACCTCGGCGTCCAGCGCCCGCGCGGCCCGCTCCACGGCGGCGTAGGCCGCCGACTCCTCGTCCGAGCACTCCGACACCACGGCCAGCAGCTCCAACAGCTGCTGTCCGTCGTGGTAAGCGCCCCCGATGCTGGTCATCGCTAGCCGAGGGCCAGCACGGCGAGGGTCTGGTTGTGGAAGCCGTGGATGCCGCGGGCCCGGGCGATCTCGCCGTACGCGTAGAAGCCGGCGAACGGGGCCGCCTCGGCCCACTTGGCCAGCCGGGCGTTGTCCCGCCGCAGCGCCTCGTCGTCCAGGATGGCCCGGATCGCCGCGCAGCTGATGGTCAGCAGCCCCACCGGCTCCCGCCCGCCCAGGCCGGCCAGGGCCTCCTGGCAGGCCGCGTCGGTGGCGGCCAGGATGGACTGCTCGTCGCCGGTCATGGCCCACACCAGGCCGCCGTGGTCGAAGTCGCCGCCGCCGCCAAGCGACCGGCCCTCCAGGTCGGGCTGGGTGCTGACGTTGCGGGCGTCGACGCTGTTGCGGCGCTGCAGGCCCAGCGGCCGCGGCAGCGCGAACCGGGTCAGCGCCTCCTTCTCGGTGTACGCCTCCGGCGGCGCGCCGAGGCGCTCCAGGTAGACGTCCAGTGCCGGCCGGTCGTCCACGGTCTGGATGCGCCCGTCCCGGCTGCCGGTGACGATCATCGGCTCGCCGACCGTGCGGAAGCCGTGCCGCACTCCGACCGACAGCGGCGCGTCGGAGTGGATCGTCGCCGCCACCACCGCGTTGGTCAGCACCCGGTCGCCGGACAGCAGGTACGCCTGCTTCATGCGCCAGCCGTCCGCGCCGGAGCCGCCGAACAGCGGCACGCTGGCGCCCAGCACCCCGTAGCAGCCCCGCACGATCTGCTCCTGCTCGCGGACCAGCCCGTCGGTCAGCAACACCAGCACACGATTGGGCAGCCCCGGAATCTCGGTCACCGATCGGCCCAGTTCCTCGCCGGCCTCGCGCTGCCGGCCGGCCACGTTCTCGGCCGCCGCCGTGGTGACGGCGAAGCCGGGTCCGCCGATGGCCGCCACCACGACGGTGCCGTCATTGGCCCCGCCGTTGCAGATCTCGCCGCGGGTGGTGCAGCCGATCACCGGCACGTCCGGGCCGACCACGTCCCGGACGCCGGCGCGCACCAGCGCCGGGTCGTAGGTGATCGCCGAGAAGACGATGAGCAGCTTGGGATCCGCCCCGATCAGGGCGGTGTGCGCTGCCTGTGCCGCGGCGGTCCTCGATTCGCTGGTGCTGGATTGGCCGACACCCATCCAACGCCTGCCGTCGGGACGCGCGTCCATGTTCATGACGCCTCCACTCGACGGCGGTCGGTCAGACAACTTAGTCGCTTCACCGGGCCGGTGAAGAGGCGGACATGTAGATCTTCACTCAAACGGCGCATCTGTCCGGCCGCGCGTGGAGCGGCCGATTGACACCGTCGGCGCGCATTGGTCTAGTGCAGCACGTAATCAGCTGGCTACCGTTAGGGGTGGGCCGTATGCGGATCCGTGCGGCGACGGCGGTTTCGGCGCTGGTGGCGGGCTTTCTGACGGTCACGGTGGGTTCGCCCGCGGCCGCCGCGCCAGCCGATCCGACGACGTTGGTGAACCCGTTCGTGGGCACCGAGAACTTCGGCAACACCTTTCCCGGCCCGAGCGCCCCGTTCGGCATGGTGCAGGTCAGTCCGGACACCGGCGGCCAGGGCGGCTACGACTACGACCAGAACGCGATTTACGGCTTCAGCCAGACCCATCTGTCCGGCGTCGGCTGCGGCGTGATGGGCGAGCTCCCGGTCATGCCGACCACCGGCGCGGTGTCCTCGGTGGACCCGGCCCAGTACGCCTCGACCTATTCGCACGGTGACGAACAGGCCACGCCCGGTTACTACCGGGTCGGGCTGTCCACCTACGGCGTGAACGCCGAGCTCACCGCCACCCCGCGGACCGGTTGGCAGCGCTACACGTTCCCCTCCACCGGGCAGGCCAACGTCCTGTTCAACACCGGCAAGGCGAACCAGTCGGTGCTCGACTCAGAGGTCCACGTCGTCGACAACCACACGGTCGAGGGACGCGTGCACGACGGCGGCTTCTGCGCCGGGCACGACGAGCACACCGTCTACTTCACGGCCAGCTTCGACCACCCCTTCGCCTCGTACGGGACCTGGCGCGACAGCACGCCCACGCCCGGCGCGCGGGACGCCGGCGGATCCGGCGGCAACGGCGCCTGGGTCACCTTCGACGCCACCCAGCAGCACACCGTGACGCTGAAGGTCGGCCTCTCCTACACCGGCCCGGCCGGCGCGCGGGCCAACCTCCAGCAGGAGACCGGCGGCTCGTACGACTTCAACACCGTGCGGCAGCGGCTGCACGACGCCTGGGTCAGCGAGCTGAACAGCATCGAGATCGCCGGCGGCAGCCAGACCCGGCAGACCGCCTTCTACACCTCGCTCTACCACGCCCAGCTGCACCCGAACCTGGCCGGCGACGTGGACGGCCGCTACGCCGGCTTCGACAACCGGGTGCACCGGGCCACCGACTACACGCCGTACCAGAACTTCTCGCTGTGGGACACCTACCGGCCGCAGAACCAGCTGCTGGAGATGCTGCACTCCGACGTCGCGCGGGACGTGGCGCTGTCGGTGGTGGCCGCCGGCCGGGACGGCGGCTGGCTGCCGCGCTGGGCGCTGGCCAACAGCGAGACCAACATCATGACCGGCGACCCGGTGACGCCGTTCCTGGTCGAAGCCTGGTCCAAGGGGCTGCTGCGGGGACACGAGCAGGAGGCGTACGGCCTGCTCAGGGCCAACGCCACCAGCCTGCCGCCGGCCAACTCGCAGTACAACGGGCGCACCGGCGTGCCGTTCTACGCCGACCGCGGCTACATCCCGTCCGGGCTCAAGCGCGGCGCCGACTGCGCCGACAAGGGCGGCGACAACGACTGCGACCACCCGGCGTCGTCCACCCTGGAGTACTCGCTGGCCGACGCCGCGCTGGCGTTGATGGCCGACGGCCTCGGGCACAAGGCCGACGCGCGCATGTTCGCCGACCGCGGGCAGTACTACCGCAACCTGTGGGACCCGTCGATCGGCCAATTCCGGCCGCGCACCACCGACGGCACCTGGCTCACCCCGTACGACCCGGTGCCGGCCGACCACCAGTTCCACGAGGGCGGCGCGTACCAGTACCAGTGGCTGGTGCCGCAGGACCCGGCCGGGCTGGTGCAGCTGATGGGCGGGCGGGAGGCCGCCGAGCGGCGGTTGGACGCCTTCTTCGCGTACCCGCACCTGCTGTCCGATCCGGGCCGCACGGTGCACGACGACTGGATCTCCAGCCCGTACGACTACTACAGCAAGCCGACCTACAACCCGAACAACGAGCCCGACCTGCTGGCCCCGTACATGTACCTGTGGGCGGGCGCGCCGGCCAAGACGGCGACCGTGGTGCGGGCGGCGATGACCCTGTTCACCACCGGCCCCAACGGCATGACCGGCAACGACGACCTCGGCACCATGTCGGCCTGGTACGTGTTCTCCTCGCTGGGCATCTACCCGACGGTGTCCGGCGGGCAGTTCCTCGCCCTGTCCAGCCCCCAGTTCCCGACCATGACCGTCCACACCGGACAGCACAGCCTCACCGTCAACGCGCCCGGGGTCACGGATTCCAACCGGTACGTGCAGACCGTGTCGCTCAACGGCCGGGCGATCAACGCCAGCTGGCTCGGCTGGAACGACCTGACCGCCGGCGGCACGCTCACCGTCAACGTGGGCTCGAGCCCGTCGCGTTGGGCCACCGCGCCCCGGGACGAGCCGCCGTCGGTCAACCGCGCCGCCCCGGACTCGCGCCGGCACGTGGACGCCTCGATCCGCGGCGCGAGCGTCGACGTGCTGGGCCAGGCGCCGGGCGCGTTAGCCGTGGCGATCTCCGCCTCCGGCGGCTGGACCGCCCGGCCCGCCGGGCTGCTGCTCAAGTCGGACCACGTGCCCGTGCAGCAGACCGTCGCCCTCGTCCCACCGCCGGGCACCAAGCCCGGCAGCTACCAGGTCACGGTCCACGTCTTCGCCGCCGGCGCCAACACCGTCACCCGCACCGCCACCGTCCAGATCCCTGCCCCCTGACCCCGTCTCTAAGCCGTGAAGGGGGCTTTCCCGCACTCCGAGTGCGGGAATGCCCCCTTCCCGGCTTCCAACACACCCTGCCCCGGTATCCTGCTGTGTTCGGTGGCCCGGTGCTCGACGCCGGGCCGCCGGTGCGAACAGCGAAAGGATTCCGGTGAACACGCCAGTCGAGACGCTCGAGTTCCAGGCCGAGGCCCGCCAACTGCTCCAGCTCATGGTGCACTCGATCTACTCGAACAAGGACACCTTCCTGCGCGAGCTGATCTCCAACGCCTCCGACGCGCTGGACAAGCTGCGCCTGGAGACCTACCGCGACAAGGACCTCGCGGCCGACACCTCCGACCTGCGCATCGAGCTGGTCGCCGACCGGGTGGCCCGCACGCTGACCATCCGCGACAACGGCATCGGCATGTCCCGCGACGAGGTGGTGGGCCTGATCGGCACCATCGCCAAGTCCGGCACGGCCGAGTTCCTGCGCAAGCTGAAGGAGTCCAAGGACAACGCGGCGAGTCAGGACCTGATCGGCCAGTTCGGGGTCGGCTTCTACTCCTCGTTCATGGTGGCCGACCACGTCACGCTGCTGACGCGCAAGGCCGGCGAGGACACCGGCACCCGCTGGGAGTCGGCCGGCGAGGGCACGTACACCATCGAGACGGTGGACGACGCCCCGCAGGGCACCTCGGTGATCCTCAAGCTCAAGCCCGAGGACACCGAGGACCACCTGTACGACTACACCGCCGAGTGGAAGCTGCGGGAGATCGTCACCCGCTACTCGGACTTCATCACCTGGCCGGTGCGGCTGGAGGTGGAGCGCACGGTCGAGGACAAGACCACGCGCGAGTTCGAGACGGTGAACTCGGGCAAGGCGCTGTGGGCCCGGTCCAAGGACGAGGTGCCGGCCGAGGAGTACACCGAGTTCTACAAGCACATCAGCCGGGACTGGCACGAGCCCCTGGAGATGATCCAGGTCCGCGCCGAGGGCACCTTCGAGTACCAGGCGCTGCTGTTCCTGCCGGCCAAGGCCCCGTACGACCTGTTCATGCGGGAGCGCAAGCGCGGCGTGCAGCTGTACGTCAAGCGGGTGTTCATCATGGACGACTGCGAGGCGCTCATGCCCGAGTACCTGCGCTTCGTCAAGGGCGTGGTGGACGCGCAGGACCTGTCGCTGAACGTGTCCCGTGAGATCCTCCAGCAGGACCGGCAGATCCAGCTGATGCGCCGCCGGCTGGTCAAGCGGGTGCTGTCCACCGTGAAGACCATGATGACCGACGCGCCGGAGAAGTACGCGACCTTCTGGACCGAGTTCGGGCCCGCGGTCAAGGAGGGCCTGCTCTCCGACGCCGAGAACCGCGAGACGATCCTGGACATCGCGTCCTTCGCGTCCACGCATTCCGAAGAGCCGACCTCGCTGGCCGACTACGTCGAGCGGATGCCGGACGACCAGGAGCACATCTACTACATGACCGGGGCGTCCCGGTCCATTGTGGAGAGTTCCCCGCACCTGGAGGCGTTCCGGGCCAAGGGCATCGAGGTGCTCATCCTCACCGACGCCATCGACGAGATGTGGGTGGACGCCGGCGACGAGTACCGGGGCAAGAAGTTCCAGTCGGTGGCCAAGGGCCAGGTCGACCTGGACCAGGACCGCAAACCCGAGGAGGCCGGCGAGTTCGAGCCGCTCCTGACCTGGCTGTCGGAGAACCTGACCGACAGCGTCAAGCAGGTGCGGTTGTCTTCCCGGCTCACCACCTCGCCCGCCTGCCTGGTCGGCGAGGCCGGCGACCTGACGCCGACGCTGGAGAAGATGTACCGGGCCATGGGCCAGCCCGTGCCGACGGTCAAGCGGGTGCTGGAGCTCAACCCCGAGCACGAGCTGGTCACCGGCATGCGGACCGCCTTCGCCGCCGGCGGGCACGAGACCGAGCTGGGGGAGACCGCCGAGCTGCTCTACGGCATGGCCCTGCTGGCCGAGGGCGGCGAGCTGCCCGACCCCGCCAAGTTCACCAAGGTCCTGGCGGAAAGGCTGGCGAAGAGCCTGTGATCCGCTAGCGGGGGCGTGCGGCCGGCCGCACGCCCCCGCTAGCGGATCACAGGCTCTTCGCCAGCCTTTCCGCCAGGACCTTGGTGAACTTG
>DASWRQ010000195.1:0-2790 GCA_036403095.1 Kutzneria sp.
CGATCGCGAAGCGGTCGGCCCGGCACTGGTGTCGCCGTTGTCGGATCAGACGTCGAAGCGGTCCAGGTCCATGACCTTGGCCCACGCCTTGACGAAGTCGTCGACGAACTTCACCTTGGCGTCGTCGGCGGCGTACACCTCGGCGACGGCGCGCAGCTCCGAGTTGGAGCCGAACAGCAGGTCGACCCGGCTGCCGGTCCACTTGACCGCGCCGCTCGCGTCGACGCCCTCGTAGGTCTCCTCGTCGGAGCCCCTGCGCCACTGCACGCCCATGTCGAGCAGGTTCACGAAGAAGTCGTTGGTCAGCGTGCCGACGCTCGACGTGAACACACCCAGCGACGACTGCTGGAAGTTGGCGCCCAGCACCCGCAGGCCGCCGACCAGCACGGTCATCTCGGGCGCGCTCAGCGTGAGCAGGTTGGCCCGGTCGACCAGCAGGTACTCGGACGGCAGCCGGTTGCCCTTGCCGCGGTAGTTGCGGAAACCGTCGGCCGCGGGCTCGAGGGCGGCGAACGACTCGACGTCGGTCTGCTCCGCCGTTGCGTCGGTGCGGCCCGGCGTGAACGGCACGCTCACGTCGTGACCGGCGGCCTGCGCGGCCTGCTCGACCGCGGCGACACCGCCCAGCACGATCAGATCGGCCAGCGAGACCTTCTTGCCACCGGCCTGGAACGCGGACTGCACGCCCTCCAGGGTCCGGAGCACCTGAGCCAGCGCGTCGGGCTCGTTGACCTCCCAGTTGCGCTGCGGCTCGAGGCGGATGCGGGCGCCGTTGGCGCCGCCGCGCTTGTCGCTGCCGCGGAACGTGGAGGCGGACGCCCACGCCACCGACACCAGCTGCGACACCGACAGGCCGGCGCCGAGGATCTGCGCCTTGAGAGTGGCGATGTCGGCGTCGTCGATCAGCTCGTGGTCGACGGCCGGCACGGGGTCCTGCCAGATCAGCTCCTCCTGCGGCACCAGCGGGCCGAGGTAGCGCTGGATCGGGCCCATGTCGCGGTGCGTCAGCTTGAACCAGGCGCGGGCGAAGGCGTCCGCGAACTGGTCGGGGTTCTGGTGGAACCGGCGCGAGATCGGCCCGTAGATCGGGTCGAAGCGGAGCGCCAGGTCGGTGGTGAGCATCGTGGGCGTGCGGTTGAGCTCACCGGTCTCCGGGTCGGGGAAGGTGTTCGCGCCCGCGCCGTCCTTCGGCTTCCACTGGTTGGCGCCGGCCGGGGACTTGGTCAGCTCCCACTCGTAGCCGAAGAGGTTGTCGAAGAAGCCGTTGCCCCACTGGGTCGGCGTGGCGGTCCAGGTGACCTCCAGGCCGGACGTGATGGTGTCGCGGCCCTTGCCGCTGCCGAAGGCGTTCTTCCAACCCAGGCCCTGCTCCTCCAGCGGCGCGCCTTCCGGCTCCGGGCCGACGTTGGCGTCGGCGTCGGCCGCGCCATGGGTCTTGCCGAAGGTGTGGCCGCCGGCGATCAGCGCGACGGTCTCCTCGTCGTTCATGGCCATCCGGCCGAAGGTCTCGCGGATGTCGCGGGCCGAGGCCAGCGGGTCCGGGTTGCCGTTGGGGCCCTCCGGGTTGACGTAGATCAGGCCCATCTGCACGGCGGCGAGGGGCTGCTCCAGGTCGCGGTCGCCGGTGTAGCGCTCGTCGCCCAGCCAGGTCGTCTCCGGGCCCCAGTACACGTCCTCGTCCGGCTCCCACACGTCGGCGCGGCCGCCGGCGAAGCCGAAAGTCTTGAAGCCCATGGTCTCCAGCGCCCGGTTGCCCGCGAAGACCATCAGGTCGGCCCAGGAGACCGACCGGCCGTACTTCTGCTTGACCGGCCACAGCAGGCGGCGGGCCTTGTCGAGGTTGGCGTTGTCCGGCCAGCTGTTCAGCGGTGCGAACCGCTGCATGCCGGCGCCCGCGCCGCCGCGGCCGTCGTGCGTGCGGTAGGTGCCGGCGCTGTGCCAGGCCATGCGGATCATCAGGCCGCCGTAGTGGCCGAAGTCGGCGGGCCACCAGTCCTGCGAGGTGGTGATGACCGCGTCCACGTCGCGGGCCAGCTCGTCCAGGTCGACCGTGGCGAACGCGGCCGCGTAGTCGAAATCCTCGCCCATCGGGTTGGCGACGGCCGGGTGCTTGCGCAGAATCTTCAGGTTGAGCTGGTTGGGCCACCAGTCGCTGTTCACGCCGCCCTCGGTGGGATGCTTGAAGCGCCCGGTGACCGGGCACCCGCCAGCGCTGGGATCATTCATTTCTCCAACAACGGCGTCGGGCTTGTCAGACACGGGAATCCTTCCGGAACTTGAGATACGGCGTGTTACGAGCTGAGTGCCGTGGCACAGTCCGCACACTGCCCCCAGTAGATGACCTCGGCCTCGTCGATCGTGAATCCGTGATCGTCCGAGGCGGTCAGGCAGGGTGCGGCGCCGACCGCGCAGTCCGCGTCGGCGATGACGCCGCAAGATCGGCACACGACATGGTGGTGGTTGTCCCCGACCCGGGACTCGTAGCGGGCCACATGGCCGGCCGGCTGGATGCGCCGGACCAGCCGCGCGGTGGTGAGAACTTTGAGCACGTCATAGATGGCCTGGTGGGAGACATCGGCCAGATCCAGTCGGACCGCGCCGAGAATCGTGTCCGTGTCGGCGTGGGGATGGGCGTGCACCGCGGTCAGCACCGCCACGCGGGGCTTCGTCACCCGCAGCGCGGCCCCGCGCAACATCCGCTCTAAGTCCGAGGAGGTGGGCACCGCGGCAGTCTGGCGGATAATCTGGAATCAATCAAGTTTTTGGTGGGTTCCGGCTGGTGGGTTGGCG
>DASWRQ010000196.1:0-23376 GCA_036403095.1 Kutzneria sp.
CCGAGGCCGGCCCGACGGTGGAATCGACGATCGTGTACGAGTAGTCGACATTCTCGTACTCATCGGTGACGAAGCCGTCGATCTGGCTGTTGCGCACGGTCACGTTGTGCGCGGTGATGAGCAGGTTGCCGGGAATGTGCATGCCGTCGAGCACGGCCCCGTCCTGGCTCACCCGATAGGAATCGCCGGCATTCATGGTCACGGCGGAAAGCTTGGTGCCGGGCGGGACCCCGGTGCACGAGGGAGCGGGGAAGGCGGCGCATCGGCCGCCGCCGGACCGGCCGGGCGGCGGTGTGGCGGCCTTGGAAGAACTCGCCGGCTTCGAGGAAGTGGCGGAAGACGAAGTGGTGGACGACGTCGTCGTGCTGGAAGCAGCCGTGGTGCTGCTGACGGTGGTGTCGCTCGGGGTGATGCTCACCGGATCGGCCACGGGCGTCGACCCGGTGCAGGCTGTGAGCACCATCGCCGCCACCCCGACAACAGCGATGGGTAAGGCTTGTCTCATGGTGATCTCTCCAAAGTGGTCAGCAGCTGCGCCCACGACCCGGCGCCGGCATCGCGCGCGCTGACGACGGTCACCGGCTGCGGCCAAGCGATGGCCAGGTCGGTGTCGTCGTAGCGGACGGCGATGTCCTCGGCGGCGTCGTGCTCGCGGTCGATCCGGTAGCAGACGTCGGCCAGGTCGGTCAGCGCCTGGAAGCCGTGCAGCAGGCCCGGCGGAACATATAGCGTCGCGAAGGTCTCGTCGTCGAGCAGGAACGACTCGATTCGCCCGAACGTGGGCGACGAGGGCCGGGCGTCGACCAGCACGTCGTGCACGGCCCCACGGGCGCAGCGCACGAGCTTGGCCTCGCCCCGGCCGCCGCGGCCGTGCAAACCGCGGATGGTGCCCTGACGGGAGCGGGACTGGCTGTCCTGAAGGAAGTCCCCGACACCGTGCTTCTCGCCGATGGCCATGTCGTAGGTCCGGGTGAACAAGCCCCGGTCGTCCCGGTGCGGGGTGGGCACAAAAAGCAGCACACCCGCGATATCGCCTTGCACGACACGCATTCCAGGTCCCGTCAACGGGTGCTCGCGTCGGCCGCCCAGTCCACCTCGGCCTTGCGGCGCGCGAGGAACTTGTCGACCACGAGCACGGTCAGGTAGCAGGCGGCGTCCACAAGGGACACCGACCGCCGGGTGATGAGCGAACCGAGGGCGCTCAGCCGGAGCCGCCCTTCCGCCGCGGGCCGGCCCATCGTGGCCAGCTGGCGGTTGCCCTGCCGGACCCGCTTGCGCCGGCGGAGATGGGCGCGCACGGTCCGCGCCGGCCGCACCACGGAGTGCGCGGAGGGCACGACGGCCCGCTCCAGGGGCGTGAACGACCGGTGCACCCAGCCGTCGTCGGAGATGACATCGGGCAGCGGGAACGCCTTGGCGTGACCGTCCTTCGACAGCACGTACACGCCGACGCCGGCCAGCACGCGGCTCGGCGCAATCAACCGATCGTGTACCCGGTGCACGCGCCGGGCGATGCGGCTGGCGCCGGACAGGTCCCACCGCGGCACCGGGGCGCAGGCCAGCACGCCGGGCCGCATGAGCGCGGACACGAGCTCCCGGACGGACTGCGTGCTCAGCTCGATGTCGGCGTCCAGGTACACGCGCGGGAAGTCCCGGCACGTGTCGTCGCCGAGGCGCAGGGCATGGGCCTTGCCGCCGGCAGGGGTCTCCACCACCCGCACGCCGTACTGCCGCGCCACGGCGGCGGTGTCGTCGGTACAGGCGTTGGGCACGACGACAACGTCGAACTCGTCCTCGTCGGCGTCCGCGAGAAGCGTGCTCAGGCAGCGCCCGAGCACGGCCTCCTCGTTGTGGGCGGGGATGACAACACTGGTCATGGTGGTTCCACCGTGGTCACCGAAGCGGCGTCAGTCAAGCCGGGGGTCGGCTCAGGTCAGTGCCGCAGCGTACGCCGCCAGCAGCGCCTTGCGGGAGTTCTCCCACGACAGCGGACCGGCCACGCGGGCCCGGCCCAGCTCGCCCATGCGCTTGCGCTCGGCCGGGTCGTCGAGCAGCTTGACCACGAGCCGGGCGAACTCGGACTCGTCGTTGGCCGCGGCGTACACGGCCGCCTCGTCGGCCGACACGCGCGCCTCGACCAGGTCGAAGGACACGATCGGCTTGGCCATCGCCATGTACTCCATGATCTTGTTCATGGTGGACACGTCGTTGAGCGGGTTGAGCGGGTCCGGCGCGAGGCAGACGTCCGCGGCCGACAGGTAGCGCAGCAGGTCGGCGTCGCTGACCCGGCCGGTGAACTCGACCAGCTCGTCCAGGCCCAGCTCATGCGACAGCGCGACCATCTGGTCGAAGGTGTCGCCGCCGCCCATGAACACGGCGTGCCAGTCGGTGCGGCCGAGCTCGTCGCGCATGCGGGCCAGCGAGCGCAGCGCATAGTCGACGCCGTCCTGCGGGCCCATCACACCCAAGTAGCACAACAGGTGCGGTTTGCCCTTCTTCAGCTCCTCCTCGGGCGGCACCTCGTGGAAACGCTGCACGGCCGGCGCGCTGCGGACCACGAAGACCTTGTCCGGCCTCATGCCGCCGCGCTTGAGGGCCACCTGCCGGTAGCTCTCGTTGGTCGAGATGACCACGTCGGCCGCGCGGTACGTGGACTGCTCCAGCCGACACACCCCGCGGTACAGGAAGTCCTCGCCGCGGTCGAACCGCGACAGGTACAGCTCCGGCACCAGGTCGTGCTGGTCGAAGACGAACTTGGCGCCGCCGCGCTTGAGCCGGCGCGCCACCAGGAACAGCAGGTCCGGCGGGTTGCAGGCGTGCACGACGTCGACCGGCCCGATCTTGCGGGCTAATCGGAAGGTGTGCCACACCGCGGCGGAGTACTCGAGCAGGTAGCCCCGGGGGCCGCCGGTCGCCGCTCTGAGCGGATACCGGTGGATCTTCACCCCGTCGATCTCGGCGTACGGTTCCCGGTCCTGTTTCGTCCCCTGTGGACAGATGACGTGCACGTCCCAGCCGGCGTCGCGCAGCGCCTTGCTCTCCTGCCACACGCGGCGGTCGAACGGGACGGACAGGTTCTCCACCAGGATGAGTGCTTTACCAGCCAAGGCCCACGTATCCAGGTCGGTCCCGGCGCAGCTCGGCGTCGGGAAGGCGGACGAGGTCGATGATCACGCGCGCACCCGCGGCGGTGGACTCCGCCGGGTCGAGCGCGGCCAGGACGGCGTCGTCCCGACATCCGATGACACAGACTTCGGCGTGCGCCATGACATCGGTGACTGAGTTGGACAGCAGCTCGCCCAGGTGTGGCAGCCGACTTTCGATGTACTCGCGGTTGGCCCCCATCAGCCGCGACAGCGTCACGTTCGCGTCGTAGATGCGGAGGTCGTAGCCCTTGCCCAGCAGCCGTTCGGCCAGCTCCACCAGCGGGCTCTCGCGCAGGTCGTCGGTGCCGGGCTTGAAGGAGAGGCCGAACAGGCCGATCCGTCTTCGCCCGGTCGCGGCGATGAACTCGAAGGCCCGCTTGAGGTGCTCCTCGTTGGACGGCAGCACGTGCGACAGCAGCGGCACCGAGATGTCGGCCCGACGCGCCGCGTAGACCAGGCCGCGCAGGTCCTTGGGCAGGCACGAGCCGCCGAAGGCGAAGCCGGGGCGCAGATAGGCCGGGCTGACGTTGAGCTTGCGGTCGGCCAGGAACACGTCCATCACCCGGTGCGAGTCCACGTTCAGCGCGCGGGCCACCGAGCCCAGCTCGTTGGCGAAGGCGATCTTGAGGCCGTGGAAGGCGTTGTCCGCGTACTTGGTCATCTCGGCCACCGACACCGGCACCCGGAACACCTCGCCCGGCAGGCCCTCGTACAGCGCGGCCACCACGTCGCCGCTGGCGCTGTCGAACTCGCCGATCACGGTCTTGGGCGGGTCGAAGAAGTCGCGGACACTGGTGCCCTCGCGCAGGAACTCGGGGTTCACCGCGACGCCGAAGTCCACGCCAGCGGTCAGGCCCGAGGACTTCTCCAGTATCGGCAGCAACAGGTCCAGGCAGGTGCCCGGCAGCATGGTGCTGCGGAAGACGATGGTGTGCCGGCTGCCCTTCTGGGCCAGCGCGGCGCCGATCTCCTCGGACACCCGCTCAAGGTAGGTGGTGGCCAGGCTGCCGTTGGGCGCCGACGGGGTGCCCACGCAGATCAGCGAGACGTCCGAGTCCGCGATCGCGTCGGCCACGTCGGTGGTGGCCCGCAACGCGCCGCTGGCAACGACTTGCGTCGTCAGCTCGCCGATACGCTCCTCCACCACCGGGGCCTTGCCCGAGGCGATCAGGTCCACCTTGACCTGGTTGACGTCCACGCCGACCACGCGGTGCCCCTGTGCGGCAAGGCATGCCGCCGAGACGCAGCCCACGTACCCGAGCCCGAACACGCTGATCTTCATGTGCGACGCCTCCACCGCGCTCGACTCGACGTCCGCGCGCCCCTTTGATCGGGGAAGGCCGCCGACCCGTTACCTGTCGAGGTTGCGCAACCCTCGCACCACTCGGCGCAATCCCGGTGCCAGCGGGGAGTTTTTGGCCGTCGCCACCACGGAGTCGCCCAGCCTGCGCAGGGCCAGCCGGCTGGAACTGCGGGTGACTATTCCTTGACACACCGTGGATTCGCCGGTCTTGGCCCGGCGCTTGTACTCGTCGTCGCCGCGGCCCAGATCGATCCGCTCGATGCCCAGCGCGGGCGCCGAGATGACCAGCTCACGCAGCAACATCCAGCCGGGGGCCAGTTTCGCGTGCTCCGGGGCGTAGACCGGAAACCACCAGTGCAGCACCGAGTCGGCGCGGATGCCGAAGTGGGCGGCGATCAAGTGGTCGCCGGCGTGCAATGTGGACAGAATGCCACCGAAGTCGCGGCCGCGGGTGTGCAGCAGGCGGTGCATGAGGTCGAGCCGATCCGGTTCGGCGAAGAAGTCCCTTGCGCCGGTTGCCCGGTACTGGCCGCGCTTGAGTTCGACCAGTTGGCGCAACAGCTCCTCGTCGACCACGTCCACCTGGAACTTGACCGGTCCCAGTTCGCGCTCGGCCTTCGAGGTTCGGCGCCGGGCCTGGGATATGTTGTCCCGCCCCGACTTCGTCGCGCGGCCGAGATAGCCGTCCAGCCCGCCGCTGACGTCCACGTACGGCGACACCCGCCGCGACCGGATCCACGGCTCGAACTCGGCGACCCCGTCGACCAGGTGGTCGAACTCGAACGACTTCACCCCACCGGAGAGCAATCCCAACGGCGAGAAGGACTTCCCGGCCGGCACGATCGGTCCCTGGAAGTCGGCGCCGGGCCACCCGACCGGCCGCAGCACCGATCCCTCACGGTGACCGGGCAGCAACGCTCGGATCTCGCCGGTCTTGTCCTCGTCCACCGCGACGTGCACGGTGCGACCACTGTTGTGCACAGCGGCGGCAAATCCCGGATGGAAGTAGGGACTGTCCAACGCCGGGTTGCCGGCCCGGAACCGGTGCCACGCATCGAGTTCACGCTGCCCCAGCCCGTCGAACGTCAACCAGCGCATCAGCTGGCCAGGCTGTGGATGCGGCGGGACGGCCGCAGCAGCGCGGCGACCGAGGCCTTGGCGGTGGGCCGGCCGGCCAGCGCCCGCGCGGATTCGCCCAGCACCACGGCGATGTAGTAGGCCAGCGCCGGCACGAAGCCGCGGCGTCGGCGGAACAGCCGGACCCGGTTGACCGTCAACAGCGCGGCCAGCATGGGATTGGTGTCGGCGTCGCCGCCGATGTGCTCGACGACCGCGGTCGGCTCGTACCACAGCGACCAGCCGCGGTCGGCCGCCCGCAGCGCGAACTCCGTCTCCTCGCTGTACAGGAGGAAGGACTCGTCCCAGGGGCCGGTCTGCAGCAAGGCGTTCACCGAGATGAGCATCGCCGCCCCGGTGGCCCAGGCCGCCGGCGCCGCCCGTTCGTACTCACGGGGATCGGTGACCAGCTCACCGAGAGTGCCGATGCGCCCGGCTCGGGTGCCGCCGATCACCGCTTCCGCCCACGCTCTACCGACAGTGGGCTTGCGGCGCAGGGAAGGCTGCAGAGTGCCATCCGGATTGACCAAGCGTGGCACGGCAATGCCGCGCCCAGGCACGGTGAGTACCTCTTGCAGCGCGGCCAGCCCGCCCGGCGACAACCGACAGTCAGGATTGATGACCAGCACGGAGTCGAGCGTGGCCAGGTCCAGCTCGTTGACGCCGGCGTTGATACCGGCGGCGTAGCCGGCGTTCCGGCCGATTTGGACGGTGCGCACCGGTAGTTCGGTGAACGACGCGGCCAGCTCCAGCGTGCCGTCGCGGGAGGCGTTGTCGACCACGACAACGTCGGTGAGCTCGACACCCTCGGCGCCGCCGGGCAGCGAGCGCAGGCAGTCGCCCAGCACGGGCGCGCTGTTGTACGTGACGACCACGATCGCGGTCCGTGCCTTCATGTGCACGTCATCGTGCGCCGATCAGCGCGTGTTACGTTGCGTGCCAACGGGGTCAACTTCGTAGTCGTTTCACGACGCGGGCCGCACGCCGGCGGGCGCGCAGGGGCAGGGAAGGCTTCCCGGTGAGCACTTCGTGCGCCCAGGCGGCTTGGATGTCGTGATGCAGGCTGTTACGGGCCTGGAGCCATGAGTCGCCACCGGCCCGGCCGCCGTCGCTGGTGTAGACCCGGTGCACACCGGCCGATCGCAGGCGCCGCAACACATGTCGGTCGTAGGAGCCGAACGGGATCGCCACCTCGGTGATCGGGTCCCCGGTCAGCTTGGCCAACACCCTGCTGGCGTGCGGGATCTCCTCAACGGCCTGCTCGTCGGTCAGCCGCCGCCAGTCCCGGTGGGCCCAGCCGTGCGAGCCGATCCGCATGCCGGACCCTTGCAACTCGCGGACGTCGGAGCGGTCGAGCCGGCCAGGCTCGCCCAGAAGTCCGGCCAGCACGAAAAAATCCGCGGTCAGCCCGCGTTCGACCAGACGGGGCAACGCGATCTCCACATCGGAGGCGTTGCCGTCGTCGAAGGTGAGCCGGACGTCGGGCCGGCCCATGGCCGCGTCGAGCACCTGCTCGAACTGCTCGACGCTGACCCAGGTCTTGTCCTCGTTCGGCTCCATCGCCCGGTCGGTCGGCCCGATCCCGTGCACGGTGAGGTTGACCACCGACTGAGACATGACCGTCCCCACCTCCAGCAAGCCGTTCCGGTTCGTGGGGAATATCGGACTTAACGCCTGAATTCGTTACAGGGTAGCGGAATACCAGTCGGCTGTTCGGCGTAGCCCCGTCTCCAACGAGGTACGCGGATGCCAGTCGAGCAGTTCACCGGCCGGCCCGATGTCGGCCACTTGCGGCCGGTCCAGCGGTCGGTCCGCGATGACCCCGAAGCGCGGCAACCGGTGCGTCCCAATGATCTTCGCCAGCAGCTCGATGGTGTCCCGGATGGACAGCTGGGTGCCGGAGGCGATGTCGAAGACTCGGCCCGGGGCCTGCTCGGACAGCGCCGCGGCGAGAAAGGCGTCGACAACGTCGTCGACGTAGACCCAGTCGACCAGGCGGGTGCCGCTGGTCAGCTCCGGCGACTCGCCGCGCAGCAATGCCGTTGTCACATAGGGGATCAGCTTGCGCAGATCCCGCTGTCCCGGCCCGTACACCATTCCTATCCGCAGTGTCGTCACCGGCACGTCCCACAGCTCGTGGAACATCCGCGCATAGCCGGAGACGGCCCATTTCGCCACGGCGTACGGCGAACAGGCCACCGTGGCGCCGTCCTCGGGCCGCGGTTCCTCCACGGATCCGGCCAACACCAGCCGACCGGCCGGCGCCGCGGAGGCGACGGCGGTCAGCAGGTTCACCGCGCTGTCCAGATTGCTGGTCAGCGTGGGCCGAACCATGCGCATCTCACGCGCACCGGTGACCTCGCTGGCCAAATGGAACACGACATCGGGTTTCGCGGCCCGAACCACGGAGCTGACCCGTTCGGCGTCGCACAGGTCGGCCACGTGCCAGGTCTCCCCGGCCGCCACGTGCTGCCGGACGTGCCGGCTCACCGCGTGCACCACCGCGCCGAGCCCGGTCAGCCGTCTCACCAAATGGGAACCGATGAAACCGGTCGCCCCGGTCACCAGTGCCCTGACCCCCAGCCAGCCGGCCACCTCAGTACGCCCCCTGACCGCTGAAGACCGCGCGCACGGTCTTCCACAGGATGATCGCGTCCAATGCCAGCGACCAGTCCTCCACGTAGCGGAGGTCCAGTCGTAGCGCTTCTTCCCACGGCAGGTCGCTGCGCCCGCTGATCTGCCACAGCCCGGTCAGGCCGGGCTTGACCAGCAGCCGCCGTCCCGCGTCCGAGCCGTACTGCTCGACCTCGTGAGGCAGCGGCGGCCGTGGCCCGACCAGCGACATCGCGCCGGTGAGCACGTTGAACAGCTGCGGCAGCTCGTCCAGCGAGTAGCGGCGCAGCAGCCGGCCCGGGCCGGTGATCCGCGGGTCCTGGCGCATCTTGAACAGCGGTCCGGCGCCCTGGTTGCTGGCCCGCAGCTCGTCGAGCAGCGCGTCGGCGTTGACCACCATCGTGCGGAACTTCCACATGGTGAACGGTTGTCCGCTGTGGCCGACGCGCTTCTGCCGGAACAGCACCGGCCCGCCGTCGTCGGCCTTGACGAGCACCGCGATGGCCAGCAGCACCGGCGCCAGCAGCGTCAGCAGGATCAGCGCGCCGAGCCGGTCGACGCAGTTCTTGATCACCCGCTTGGCCCGGCCGAACGTGGGCGCCTGCACCCGCAGCAGTGGCAGGCCGACCACACCGGACACGTGCAGCCGCGGCCCGGCCAGCTCCATCAGCACCGGTGCGACGACCAGCTCCGACTCGGTGTCCTCCAGCTCCCAGGCCAGCCGCTGCAGCTGACGCGGCGTCCAATATGGATCCGCGGCCACGGCGACGACCCGATAGCCGCCCGGCTGTGCCCGTTCGGTCAGGTCCCCGAGCGCGCCGACCACCGGCACCCCCGCGACCTCCTGGGTGCCGTCCAGGCCGAAGCCGTCCGGCGTGCACACGGCCTCGACCCGCCAGCCGTTGTGCGGCTCCTTGCGGGTACGGGCGATCAGGTCGGCCGCCCACTCCACACTGCCCGCCGCCATCACCGGCAGCAGGCACTCACCCTTGGTCCGGCGGCTGTGCAGCAGCTTGCGCAAAAGATAGCGGCCGGGGAACGCGATTGCCCCGACCGCCGGTACCACGAAGAACACCCATAACCGCAGGTGCGTCAGCTCGAAGGCGACGCCGGCCACCGACAGGGTCACGGCGGTGGCGACGAGCGCCTTGCCGAGTCTTCGGAACTCCTCGGCGCCCTGGCCCAGGATCTTGGGATCCCAGGCCCGGTTGGCCGGCAGCGCGGAAACCACTATGAGTAGCGCGGCCACGCTGACCAGCCGCGGCAGCTGGCCGAGGTAGTCCGGCAGCTCGCGTCCGATCAGGACGGTCGCGAGCAGGGTGGCGATCGCGGTGGCCAACACGTCGGACATGATCACCGCGGTGCGGTACCGGCTCTCCCAGACGGCCAGCGGCGACCGGTGGTGCCGGTGGCGGCCGGGCAGGCCGGTGACCGTGACGGCCAGCAGGTGCGGTTGCTCGTGCGGCAGCAGTGCCATCCTCGGGGTCCCCCTCGGTTGCCCTCTCATCGACATTCCCTTGCGCAGGACCGACTGCGACGACCTCGCGCCGCTGCGGGCGCTACGTCAACTGTGATGGATCCGGAGAACGAGGTGGACGTCCACGATCCTTCTCGACTTTGGTGGCTGCCTCGTTACAGCGACCGTTTCGCTTTGCTGGCAACAAATCCCCGTTCGATCACTCACTCGAGCGAACGGCTGGGCCGTAAAGCCCATCGGCGTTGCGGCAATTGCCGTAGCGACCCTCGGATCGATTACCCGCCGTGACAACAGGTCGGGCGGTGTCCTCGCGGATTGGGCTGAACGGCGGCATAACCCGGGCGGGCGTGTCGCAGTTGAACCGGGTGCGGCCCCACGGGGTCGTAACGTCGGGGCCCTTCGCTCGATGTGCGGGGCATCTGACGTCTCTAGTGGAGTGGAGTGCCGGTATGCGCGTCACCTTTGTGTGTCCGACACCGGTTGTCGGTGCGCAGGTGATCCAGGGATATGCCGACGAGTTGGCGGCCCGCGGCCACGAGATCTGCGTGGTCCGGCTGCGCGAGCGAGCCGGGCTGCGGGTGCCCGGCTGGTCGCGCAGGGGACGCGGACGGTCCTCGGTGCGGGTCGTGACGACCGCACGGCTGTCCCCGGACGTCGTGCCGGACGGGGATGTCGTGCTGGCGACCGATGCCAGCACGTCGAAGCTGCTGCCCGCATTGTCCGACCGCCACGGTCGGGCAGGGCAGCTGGTTCAGTCCCGTGAGCAGTGGGGGGCGGACCCTGAGCTGCGGCTGGCCGTGCCCAAGATCGCCACGTCGGAGCGTGTCGCCGAGGCCCTGTTCGGCCTCGGTGTGCCCAGCTCCGCCGTGACAGTCGTGTCGCAGGGGCTCAACCTCGCGGTCTTCCGGCCGCCACATCCGGCGCTACCGCGCGGGCACCGGGTGAGCGTGCCGGTCGGACCGGACTCCGGGGCGGCGACCGCGTTGGAGGCGTTGGAACGGACCCGGGCCTTGTTGCCCACCATGGAGGTCACCGCCTTCGGCGCCGGTCGTCGCCCGGAGCAGCTCCCCAGCTGGATCCGCTACCTCAGGTCGCTGCCCACCTACGAGCTGGTGCGCCAGGTGTACCAGCGCGACGCTGTCCACCTGGGCACCGCGGCCAGCGCCGCCCGGGCGATGGCCTGCGGCTCGGCGGTGGTCGGCGTCCGGGGCAGCGCCCTGTCGGACTTCGCCGAGCACGACCGGGACAGCCTGCTGGTCGAGCCGGACGACGCGAACGCGATGGCCGAGGCGCTGGTCCGGCTGATGCTGGACCGCGAGCTGCGCACCCGGTTGGTGGGCGGCGGCTTCCGCACGGCGGCGGCCATGGACAGCGCGGACTCGGCCGTGGCGCTGGAGAAGGCGCTGCGCGGCTGGGCCGAGGCGGTCACGCCTCAGTTCTGAGTCATCGGTTTTGGGCGGTCTGGCGGCTCTGGCCTCGGAACTCCGCGATGACAACACCATCCGTTCGGCGCACTGTCACGTCGTAGATGCCGTTTCGACCGAAACGATCGCGCTCCGTTGCCCTTGCGACCAGTTCGTCGCCCAGCACCGCCGGCCGCAGGAAGGTCACCTGACCCGACTGGGCGACGGTGACGGGCCCGTAGCTGTTGCACGCGTAGGCGAACGCGGTGTCGGCGAGCAGGAACACGTAACCCCCGTGGGCGATGTCGTGTCCGTTGAGCATCTGCTCGGTGACGGTCATGGTCGCGGTGGCCGTGCCGGGCTCGTCCTGCTGGATGACGATGCCCAGGGCCTTGCTGGCGTGGTCGCGGTCGTACACCCCTCGGAGCTAACCACGTCGCAGCGCGATCTCCAGCTCCAGCCGGCGGACCGGGTCGTGGATGCGGTCGCCGACCAGCTGGTCGATCTGGTGCATGCGGTAGCGGACGGTCTGCGGGTGCACCTCCAGCCGCGTGGCGATCTCGTTGACGCCGCCGCGCGTGTCCAGCCAGGCGAGCAGCGTGGCCTTCAGGCGCTCGCGCTGTTTGGGCGTGAGGTCCTCGAACGGGGCGAGGCTGCGCCGGCCCATCTCGTCGAGCAGGAACTCGTCGGCGTGGAACAACAGGGTGAGCAGATGGTCGTCGCATCGGACGATCGGGCCGTCGATGACGCCGCGCCGGGTGAGGACGACGGCGCGTCGGGCGAGGGTGAGGGACTGGCGGGCCTGGGCCAGCGGGACGGTCGGGCCGACGGCCAGCGCCAGCGGCTGGGTCAGGGTGCGGGCCAGGAGTCTGACCGCTCGATCGGGGTCGGCGGTGAGCACGCAGCCGCCGTCGGACAGACAGTCCGGGAGGTTCGGCGCTTCGTCGTGGAGCGCGATGGCCGCGGCCTGGCCGGGTAGCGGCCAGTCGGCGGCGACCGCCTGCGCCTCAATCGATTCCGTGGGCACCGGCGGATCGGCCAGGATCAGCCGCAGCAGCTGCGCCCGCTGGCGCTCGCCGCCGGCCGCGGCCTGGCGCTGGGCTTCGGAGTAGCCCTCGACGGCCACCCGGCACAGCTCGTCCACGTAGGCGAAGATCGCCTCGGCGGTGAGCAGCAGCACGTCCGGCGGGATGCCGAGCTCGCGGCCGGCCTTGGACAGGTTGCGCCAGGCGACGCGAGCCCCGACCCGGACCGCCGTCTGCATCGAGTCGGTGGTGCGGCCCTCGGTGAACTCGACCCGGCCGACGTAGCGGAACCACGCGGTCCACTCGGTGGACGACGCCTGGGGATTGCCGACGCTCTCGAAGCAGTGCACGATCGCCCGCTCCACGCCGCCGACGAGCACCTGGCCGAACTTGCCGCGCAGCGGCCGCGCATAGGCGGGAACGGAGCGCTGGATCTCGTGCACCACCTCGCGGGCGAGCCGGCCGGCGTACGGGCGGAAACGCGCGCCGAGATGACCGGGCAGGCGGGCCCACAGCTGGCTCGCGTCATTGCGGACAGCCGTCATGGCCTCGACGATACGGTCACGTGTCAAAAAGCCGCCGAATTCTTGTCACCTGCGGAGCATGTCCCGACAGCCTTTTATGCGCGACCCACA
Source organism: Kutzneria sp. (assembly GCA_036403095.1). Lineage (GTDB taxonomy): Bacteria > Actinomycetota > Actinomycetes > Mycobacteriales > Pseudonocardiaceae > Kutzneria. The sequence continues at coordinate 12,719 of DASWRQ010000196.1, forward strand.
ATCACTCACGCTCTCGGGTAGAGGGCCGCCTCGACGTCAGGCGGCCCTCCGAGTGCTCAGCTGCTGGTCTTCGCCGAGAGGGTGAGGTCGATGGTGTTGCCCGGGCCGGTGGCCAGGGCGCTGATGAACGGGGTGAACGGGCCGCAGCCTCGCAGCGGGGCGAGCGCGTAGCTGCCGGCCAGCGTGCCGCCCTTGAGCACGTCGAAGCCGGGCCCGGAGGTCATCGTCACGACCGACGGCCTGCTGGTGCCGCAGGCCGCGGACCGGCTGATCGGCAGGCCGAACACGCTGATCTGCGGCATCTTCACGGTCAGCTCGGACCTCGCGTCCAGGGCCCCGTTCGCCACCGCGCCGGTGGTCTGGTCCTGCGGCTCGAAGGCGATCTTCGTGGTGACCGGGATGAAGCCGAACATGGCGAACCGCGCGCTGGTCGGCTTCAGCGCCAGGTCGGCGGTGTAGCGACTGGTGCCCAGGTCGAGCTTGGCGGTGATGCCGCCGCGGATCGGCACCGTGCTGTGCAGCCGCTCGATCTCCGAGCTGCCCTTGATCGCGTAGCTGTAGGTGATGGTGCCGGGGGCCGCGGTCGTCGTGGTCGTCGGCTTGGTCGTGGTTGTCGTTGTGGTTGTGGTTGTCGGCGGGGGAGTTGTGGTGGTGGTCGTCGGGGGCGGGGTGGTGGTGGTCGTGGTCGGCGGCGGGCCGTCGCCGACCTGGAAGCTGATCAGCTGCGCGTCCTGGCCCGGGTTGAGCGTGCAGTCCGAGGTGAAGGTGCCGAGGCCGGTCGGCGTGCCGTCGGCCTTCTTCGGCGTCAGCGTGGTCGAGAAACCGCCGACCGTCACCGTGGTGGTGCCGGCCTTGGTGATCGTCGCCGTCGGCACCGGGCCGGACGCGACGGTGTCGAAGGCGCCCGAGTCCGGCACCGGGGTCGACGGGATCGCCAGGTTCGGGATGGTGATGTCCAGCGGCGTGCCGGCCTCGTTCAGCGTGACGCCGGCCTGCGCGGTGCCCTCGATCGTCTTGGCCCCGACCAGCGCCAACCCCTGCGTGGCGGTGGGCGGAACCGTTGCCGTGGCCGAGAAGTCGGTGGTCACGAGATCGCCGCCGACAGTGTCCGGAGTGGACATGTTCGCCCTGATCCGGACGTTGAGCGTCTGGTTGCCGATCAGCGGGAAGGGACAGGTGAACGCCAGTGTCTTGTCCACCGGGGTGGATGCGGCCGCCGACACGCCCGCGCCGACGGCCAGGCCCGTCAGCACGAGCGCGGCCGCCGTGGCCACCCCCAATGTTCGATGATTCACAGCCGTCCTTCTTTCATCTGGTCAACCGCGATGGGAGAACGCGTTTACCGGCGCGTGACCCGAAACTAATGAGGGCGTTCCCGGTCGGCAAGAACGACTGTGAAACTTGCGGTTCGCTGACATATTCGGGCCCGCGGCAATTGCTCACGCCGTGACAAGAACCTAGGCTCGGACGGTGACTGACTACCCCTCAGCGCCGGTAGCGGCCGGCCACAGCGAGCCGGCGCCGCGCCGGGTGCGGGCCGTGCTGGCCGGCCGGACCGTCTTCGACACGCGCAACGCCCGCTACGTCTGGGAATGGCCCTTCTATCCGCAGTACTACATCCCCGTCGCCGACATCGATCCCGAGGTCCTGGTCGACGAAGACCACGGGCAGAAGCTGCGCCACGGCGCCGCCCGGCGGCACGGGTTGCGCGTGGGCGAGGTCAGCAAGCCCGGCACCGCCAGGGTGTTCGAGGACGGCCTGGTCAAGTTCGACTGGGACGCCTTGGATTCCTGGTTCGAGGAGGACGAGGAGATCTTCATCCACCCGCGCAACCCGTACACGCGGGTCGACGCGCTGCGCTCCACCCGGACCGTCCGGGTGGAGCTGGACGGGCTGGTGCTGGCCGAGTCCTCGTCGCCGGTCATGGTGTTCGAGACCGGGCTGCCCACCCGCTACTACCTCAACCGCACCGAGGTCGACTTCTCCCACCTCGTGCCGTCGGGGACCGAGACCGCCTGCCCGTACAAGGGACGGACCACCGGCTACTGGTCGGTGCGCAGCGGGGACACCGTGCACGCCGATCTGGCCTGGTGCTACGACTTCCCCACCCGGCAGCTGCTGCCCATCGCCGGGCTGGTCGCCTTCTACAACGAGAAGGTCGACATCTTCGTGGACGGTGTCGAGCTGGCCCGGCCGTCGACACACTTCTCGTAGTGCTTCCGTAAGGGTTGCGCGGTCTTTCCGCGGCTAGGGTGTTGTGGTGCGGAAGGTGCTGCTGGCCATGGCTTTGCTGCTCGTCGGCGGCTGCGCGGCTGCGCTTCCCTCGCAGTCGCCCAGGGCTTCGACGTGGTCGGCCGCGACGTGGTCGGCCTGGCCGGCGGCGCTGCACGACGCCCGGCACAGCGGATCGTCCACAACGGACGGCCCGGTGCACGGTGTCGTGCGGTGGCAACGGCAACTGGAAGGGGCCGTCACGCCGGGTCCGGTCATCGGTCCCGACGGGGTGGTCTACGCCTCGTCAACCGCCGGCATCCTGCACGCCGTGGATCCGTTGAGCGGCAAGGATCGCTGGACGTACGACTCGCACTACACCGGTGGTGGGGACCTCTCGGTGTCGCCCCTGGTGTTGCCCGGCGGCGACATCGTGTGGCCGACGCCGGGGCCGCGGCTGTTGGTGTTGTCCCCGGCCGGGGCGTTGCTGTGGTCGGTCGTGCTGCCGGCGACGCCGACGTCGCCGGCCTCGGTCGACGGCAAGCGGGTGTACGTCGGCGACCTTTTGGGGCACGTCAGCGCCATCGACGTCGGCACCCGGAGTCTGCTGTGGACGGTCGCGGTGGGCCGGGTGTCGTACGGGGCCGTCGTCACCGATGGAGCGCGCGTCTACACGACCGCGGACGCCGGCGTCACCGCCGTCGACGCCAGCGGCGCGGTCGTGTGGCAGCGCGATCCCCACGACGACATCACCGAGGTCTCGGCCGGGTTGGCGCCCGACGGCACGGTGCTGTTGGGCACCAACGGATCACGTGAGTGGGCCTACCATCCCGACGGGTCCACGGCGTGGAACGTGCCCCGCTACATCACCTACTCGTCGCCGGCCGTGACGGCCAGCGGCCTGGCCTACGTCGGTGATCACGGCGGCACCGTGACGGCCTTCGACGCGCGCACCGGGGCCGTGGTCCGGTCGTATCGGCTCAACGGGGCCGAGATCTGGAGCTCCACCATCCTCGACTCCCGCTATCGCCTGTACTACGCCACCCAGGCCGGGCACGTCCACGGCCTCGCCCCGGACGGCGGCCCGCTGTTCGACGTGAACGTCGGCGGCCCGGTCGACTCCTATCCTGCCCTCTCGGCCGACCACGCGCTGATCGTCGGCTCCCGCAACGGGCTTCTCACCTCGATCGGCTAGAATTCCGGTTCCCGACTGTGCGTGGATGACAAATTCCGGTGCGCGTCTTGTCGGGTGCTTCGCGGCGGCCGAAGCTGCCGGCATGCCACGCCTCGCGCCGCTGCTGAGTCTGTTGCTGGGCCTGCTGTTGATCACCGCCTGCGCCGCGCCGCCGCCGGCGCCCGACCCGGACGCCCCGGCGATCGACTGGGCGACAAAGGTTTGCGCCGCCACCCCCGCGATCACCCTGGCGCCGCAGCAGACCGCGGCCGACCTCGGGGCCTTCGTGCACACGCTGTCCGCCGCCCTCGCGCAGGAGGCCGACGCCATCCGCTCGGCCGGCCCGCCGCCGGTCGCCGATGCCCAGACGACCGTGGACAAGGCGCTGGGCACCATCAACGCCGCGCAGGAGTCCTTGCGCCAAGCCAGTTCCCGCCTCGCCCAGGTCCAGCCGGGCGACTCCGTTGCACTCCAGCAGGCCGTGGTCGAGGTCAACGCGGGCATGACCGGGCTGGCCGACGCCGGCGATCCCAAGGCCACCCTCCGCCAGAACGCGACTCTCGACCGCGCGTTCGACAAAGCCGCCGGCTGCTGACTTTGTCGAACACGCGCAATCGCCAGGGCGCGAAAACTGTGCGGGGTTGACAATATTCGATGGTCGGCCGCGAATTCCTTGTCGAGGTGCCTACCGGTGAGTAGCGTCCGGCGGCAGTCAATTCTCATCGTCGATGGGGAATTCATGGCAAAGCGGTGGCTGGCGCTGGCCGTCCTGATCGGCTGCGCGATCGGCACGGGCTCGTCGGCGAACGCCGACCCGCCTGCGCAGGCCGCGCCGCCGGCCGACAACCCGCCGATGCCGGTGCACTATCGCGTGGACACCACGACCAGGGTGGCCAAGCTGGGCTCGGACCTGATCGTCGGCCCGGGCCGGCTGGACGGCCAGTTCGTGATCGTGCCGGGCAGCAACCCGCTACGGGTGGAGATCACCGGCGACCTCGGGCTGCCGCCGGCCGACAGCTACTTCATCACCTTCGGCTTCATGCCGGCCACCGCGACGATCACCGTGATCTCGACCGCCCCGGTGCAGTCGGTGCTGCAGAACGGAACCCTCACCGCGACCACTCGGCTGGCGTTCGCGCTGAGCAACTCCAAGGTGCACGGGATGCCGCTGGACGTCGGCCCGAACTGCCGCAGCGACGAGGTGACGATCGTCCAGAGCGGACCGTTCAGCAGCCCGCTGTCCACCGGCACGATCTCCGGCACGTTCACGATCCCGCCGTTCCATCACTGCGGTGTAACGGAAAACCTCGATCCGCTGTTCACCGGCCTCGTCTCGGGCCCGGGCAACACGTTGCGCACCATGCTGACCTTTCTCTGCGGCGGCGCCGCGACCTGCGAGGAGCGCTGATGGGCGTGCAGATCGAGGTTCAGGGTCTGGCCAAGTCCTTCGGCCGTCAGACGATCTGGCAGGACGTGTCGCTGACGGTGCCGGCCGGTGAGCTCAGTGTCCTGTTGGGACCGTCGGGCACCGGGAAGTCCGTGTTCCTCAAGTGCCTTGTCGGCCTGCTGCGGCCGGAGCGGGGACGGATCGTGGTCAACGGCGTGGATCTCTGCCGCTGCACCGAGGCCGAGCGCTACCGGCTGCGCAAGCTGTTCGGTGTGCTGTTCCAGGACGGCGCGCTGTTCGGCTCGATGACCGTGTACGACAACATCGCCTTCCCGCTGCGGGAGCACACCCGCAAGACCGAAGCCGAGATCCGCCGCATCGTCGCCGACAAGACCGAGCTGGTCGGGCTGGCCGGGGCCGAGCACAAGCTGCCCGGCGAGATCTCCGGCGGCATGCGCAAACGGGCCGGCCTGGCCCGGGCCCTGGTGCTCGACCCGGAGATCATCCTGTGCGACGAACCCGACTCCGGCCTCGACCCGGTCCGCACCGCCTACCTCAGCCAGCTGCTGGTCGACCTGAACGCCCAGATCGACGCGACCATCCTGATCGTCACGCACAACATCAGCGTGGCCCGCACCGTGCCGGACAACCTCGGCATGCTCTACCGGCAGCGGCTGGTCGGCTTCGGTCCCCGCGAGATCCTGCTGACCAGCGCGGAACCGGTCGTCGCCCAGTTCCTCGGCGGCCACCGGCACGGCCCGATCGGCATGAGCGAGGAGAAGGACGCGGTTCTCGTAGCCGCCGAAGGGACCTGGTCGCGGACCCTGCCGGGGCTCGTGCCGCAGCTGGACCCGAGCCCGGGACTGCCGGTGCGCCAAGCGATTCGACGACGTCAGGAGCGGGTGCGGACGATGCTGCCGACGCTGTCGGAGGCGGCGCGGCACCACGTGCTCACGCATTGGGGCGTGCCCCGATGACCGCCGTGGGGCAGATGTTCGCGCTGGGCCTTGAGGTTCTGCGCCAGCTGCTGCGTCGGCCGTTCCAGTACCGGGAGCTGGTCGAGCAGTTCTGGTTCGTGGCCAGCGTGTCGATCCTGCCGTCCATGCTGGTGTCGATCCCGTTCGGTGCGGTGATCGGGCTGGAGCTGGGCTCGCTGACCTCGCAGATCGGGGCCGAGTCGTTCGATGGGGCGGCGAGCGTGCTCGCGGTCGTGCAGCAGGCCAGCCCGATCGTGACGACGCTGATCATCGCCGGCGCGGGCGGCTCGGCGATCTGCGCCGACCTGGGGTCGCGGACCATCCGCGAGGAGATCGACGCGATGGAGGTGCTCGGGGTCTCGCCCGTGCACCGCCTGGTCGTGCCGAGGGTGCTGGCGGCGACGTCGGTTGCGGTGCTGCTCAACGGAATGGTGAGCGTGGTCGGGGTGGCCGGCGGCTACTTCTTCAACGTGGTGCTGCAGGGTGGGACGCCCGGCGCGTACGTGGCGAGCTTCGCGGCGCTGGCCCAGCTGCCGGACCTGTGGGTGAGCGAGCTGAAGGCGATGATCTTCGGTTTCCTGGCCGGTGTGGTGGCGTCCTATCGCGGGCTGCATCCCCGCGGCGGCCCGAAGGGCGTGGGCGACGCGGTGAACCAGTCGGTCGTCATCACGTTCCTGTTGCTGTTCCTGGTGAACGCCGTGATCACCGCGGTGTACCTGCGCATCGTGCCGGCGAAGGGAATGTGATGGAGGCGCTCGGCGACCAGCTGCTGTTCTTCCTCCGCGCGCTGGCGGCCATTCCGTTCGCGGTGCGGCGGTACTTCAAGGAGGTCGTCCGGCTGCTGGCCGAGGTCGGCTTCGGCTCCGGCGCGCTGGCGGTGATCGGCGGCACCGTCGGCGTGATGGTCGGCATGACCGTGTTCACCGGCGTTGTCGTTGGCCTGCAAGGCTATTCGGCGCTGAACCAGATCGGTGTGGCCGCCTTCTCGGGCTTCATGTCGGCCTACTTCAACACGCGCGAGATCGCCCCGCTGGTGGCCGGCCTGGCGCTGTCGGCGACCGTCGGCTCCGGCTTCACGGCCCAGCTGGGGGCGATGCGGATCGCCGAGGAGGTGGACGCGCTGGAGGTGATCGCCGTGCGCAGCCTGCCCTACCTGGTCAGCACGAGGGTGGTCGCCGGCTTCGTCGCGGTGGTTCCGTTGTACGCCATCGGGTTGCTGTGCTCCTACCTGGCGTCACGGGAGATCACCGTGGTGTTCTACGGCCAGTCGGCCGGCACGTACGACCACTACTTCGGCCTGTTCCTGCCGCCCTACGACGTGCTCTACTCGTTCGGCAAGGTGTTGGTGTTCAGCGTGGTCGTGATGCTGGTGCACTGCTACTTCGGCTATCGCGCGGCCGGCGGGCCGGCCGGCGTCGGCATCGCGGTCGGGCGAGCGGTGCGCACCACCATCGTCGCGGTGAGCATGCTGGACTTCTTCCTCAGCCTGGCCATCTGGGGCGCCACCACCACCGTGAAGGTGGCCGGATGAAAAAGCTGCTCGGCGCGGTCTACCTGACGGTCATGGCCCTGGTCGTGGTGCTGACGGTTGCCGTGTACCGCAAGGACTTCACCTCGGCGGCGATGGTGACGCTGCGGACCGACCACGTCGGCAACCAGCTGCACCTGGCGGCCGAGGTGAAGCTGCGGGGCGTGGTCGTCGGCGAGGTCCGGGACGTGCGGACCGACGGCGCCGGCGCGGAGATCGACCTCGCGATGCGGCCGGACCAGCTCGGCCGGATCCCACGGGACGTCTCCGCTCGTCTGCTGCCGAAAACGCTGTTCGGCGAACGGTACGTGGATCTTGTCGCCGACCGGCCCGGCCCGCCGTTGGCCGACGGCGACGTGATCACCCAGGACCGGTCGGCCACCGCGGTCGAGGTGGAGAAGGTCGTCGGCGACCTCATGCCGATGCTCCAGGCCGTCCAGCCGCAGAAGCTGTCGTCCATCCTCAGCACCCTGGCGGGGGCGCTGGCCGGGCGCGGCGCGGCGCTCGGCCAGACCCTGACCTGGCTCGGCGGCGACGTCGACGAGTTCACCCCGCACCTGGACGAGTTCACCGCCGGCCTGCGGGAACTGGCCCAGGTGACCGACAACTACAGCCGCATCGCGCCCGATGTGGTGCAGGCGCTGTCCGATCTGACGACGACCAGCCGGACCATCGTCGACCAGCGGGCCAACCTGGCCAGCCTGTTCCAGAACCTCACCACGGGCGCCCAGGACCTGGAGACCTTCCTGCGACGTAACGGGAACAACGTTATCCGGCTTTCCCGGGCCAGTGTGCCCACGCTGACCCTGCTGGCCCGGTACTCGCCCGAATACCCCTGCATGCTGCGGGCGCTGACCGCCTTCGCCCCGGAGATGGACAAGGTGCTGGGCAAGGGCACCAACGAACCCGGCCTGCACGTGACCGTGAACGTCCAGCCGGGCAAGGGAAAGTACGTGCCCGGCCGGGACACACCCGTCTATGACGGCCAGGGCGGGCCGTCCTGCTATCCGGTTACCGCCGCGCCCAATTCCGGGCAGGAGAACAGCTTCATCGGCGCTTTGCTGGGCAGGGACGTGCCCAGCTGGGGCAGCGTGCTCATCGGGCCGCTCTACCGGGGCACGGAGGTGACGGTCGGGTGATCGGTCTGCTCGGAACCGTATTTCGGGGTGCCGGAGAGCGAGGGTGGCGGTGAAGGCCACACTGCTCAAGGGGATGGCGTTTGTGCTGGTCACCGGGGTGGCAACGGTTGCGCTGGGGGTCGCCATCGCCAATCCGGGTGACGGCGAGACGGTGAACTACACCGCACAGTTCACCAACGCGATCGCGCTGTCGGTCGGCGACGACGTGCGCATCGCCGGCGTACGGGTCGGCCAGGTCGAACGCATCTCCATCGCCCAGCGGCGGGTCGCAGAGGTGGAGTTCTCCGTGCAACGAGACCACCCCTTGCCGGCTGCTGTCACCGCCGCGATCAAGTACCGCAATCTCGTCGGGCAGCGGTACGTCTCCCTCGGCCAGGGCCCCGGCGATCCCGGCCAGGTCCTGCCGGCCGGCGGGCAGATCCCGCTGGCCCGCACCGCCCCCGCGCTGGACCTCACCGCCCTGCTCAACGGCTTCAAGCCGCTGCTGCGGGCGCTGTCACCGGGCGACGTCAACCAGATGGCCGGCGAGATCGTGCAGGTGCTCCAGGGCGAGGGCGGCACCGTCGGCGATCTGCTGGCCCACACCGCCTCCCTCACCGCCACGCTCGCGCAGCGGGACCAGGTCATCGGCGACGTAATAACGCACCTCAACGCCGTGCTGACCCAGGTCAACACCCATGACGACCAGCTTTCCTCCCTTGTCACCACCACCCAGCAGCTGGTCAGCGGCCTCGCCGCCGACCGCGGCTCCCTCGGCGACGCCATCAGCGGCCTGTCCGGCCTTGCCGACGCCACCACCCGGCTGCTCCAGCAGGGCCGCCAGCCGCTCAAGGACGACATCACCCAACTCGGCGGCGTCGCGACAAACCTCGCCGCCAACTCCGGGCTCGTCGAGCAGTTCCTCACCACGCTGCCGGCCAAGCTCGACGCCCTCGGCCGCACGGCCTCCTACGGCTCGTGGCTCAACTTCTACCTGTGCTCGGCCACCACGGACGCCCCGGCCCCACCGGGCGGGGCAACACCGGGGATCCCGGTGACGGCGGGGAGGTGTAGGTGAGATGCGGATTTCCGGACCGGCACGAACACCGGCACCTCGGCGGGGGCGATGCGGATGAAGCGCAGCTTCCTTGAACTCAACCCGACCATCGTCGCGGTGGTGGGGGTGACCGTCACCGCCCTCGTGGCGGCGGGGGTGTTCTTCGCCGACGAGCTGCCGTTCGGGACCACGGCCTACGCCGCCTACTTCAGCGAGGCGGCGGGGTTGAAGGCGTCGGACGAGGTGGCGGTGGCCGGCGTCAAGGTGGGGGAGGTGACGGCGGTGCGGCTGGAGGGCGACCAGGTGCGGGTCGGGTTCCGGGTCCGGGACGCGTGGATCGGGGACGGCACGACGGCGTCGATCGAGATCAAGACGCTGCTGGGGCAGAAGTACCTGGAGCTGGACCCGAAGGGCAGCGGCGAGCAGGACCCGGCGCGGGTCATCCCGAAGCAGCGAACGGCGGCTCCGTATGACGTGGTGGCGGCGTTCGACGACCTCGCCGGCACGGTGACGCAGATCGACACGGGCCAGCTGGCGAAGAGCTTCGGCGTGCTGGCGGACACGTTCCGCAATGCGCCGGACGAGATCCGGGCGACGGTCGACGGCCTGTCGGGTCTGGCCAAGACGATCTCGTCACGAGACGAGGAGCTCAAGGAACTGTTGGCGGGCACGGCAAAGATCGGCCGAACGCTGACCGACCGGGACGAGCAGTTCCAACGGCTGATCGGCGACGGCGCGCAGCTGCTGCAAGAGGTGAAGCAACGCCGGCAGGCGATCGGGGCGCTGCTCACGGGCAGCGTGGCGCTGGCCGAGCAGCTCAAAGGCCTGGTGGCGGACAACAACACCCAACTCGGTCCGACGCTGACCCAGTTGGACCAGGTGGCGGCGGTGCTGCAACGCAACCAGCAGAACCTGGACAAGGGCCTGTCCCTGCTCGGCCCGTACTACCGCCTGCTGGACAACGCGATGGGCAACGGCCGTTGGATCGACACCTACCTGTGCGGCCTGGTGCCGGCGACCCCGGGCCGCGACTGCGTGCCGCCGGGCGCGAAGGGGAACTGATGAACCAGTTGATGAGCATGCTTCTGGTCATCGCCAGCACGGTGTTCGGACCGCTGCCGACCCGGGACCCGCTGCACGTGACGGCGTACTTCACCGAGGCGGTGGGCGTGTACGCCGGCTCGGATGTGCGGGTGCTGGGCGTCA
>DASWRQ010000197.1:0-11477 GCA_036403095.1 Kutzneria sp.
CCCGTGCAGTTCACCAGGATCGAGCCCGGCCGGCACACGATAACCGCCAGCTGCGGCGTGCAGCTCACCGGCGTCGTGGACCAGGCAGTGACGAGCTCCAACGGCGACTACTCTTCCACGCTGATCGTGCTGGTGTTCTTCGTGCTCGGCGGCATCCTGTTCGTCAGGTTCGCCTACTGAGGTCTACTGAGTCATCGGCAGCCGGCCTCCACCTGCGGGCGGACGACATCCCGCGCCACCGCGCGGGAGATGTTCCACCCGCGGAAGTCGTCCAGCGGCAGTGTCCGCCAGGGCATCGCACACGACTTCACGTTGTCCGGCAAGCCTTCCAGCGCCGGCAGGATGTCCACCGACAGCCCGGACAGGTACAGCGTGTCGAGCACTCGCGTCTGCTGCCAGCGCTGAACGTCCTGCCGTGCCACCAGATACTCCGGGTTCACCGCCGCCAGCACCAGCAGCGACCCGACCGCCGTGGTCAGCATCGCCTTGGGCAGCCAGCGGCCGCTCAGCCGCACCCCGGCCGCGATGATCATGACGTACACCAGGCCCAGCCAGATCTCGCAGGCTTCCACCATGAGCCGCAACACCGTGAAGCCGTACGCCTCCTGATAGGCCCACATCCGGCTCAGCGCCGAGGCGACCACGATCAGCGTCAAGACCGACAGTGCGCCGAGAATCCCCCTGAGCCACGACCGATCCGCCGCCGACTTCCGCGGGGCGATGCGCGCCGTGACGCCGATGACGGCCAGCGTCAGCACCGTCACGGCGGTCAGCTGCCAGAAGGCCGTGCGGGCGAACTGGGCATACGTCAGGTCGGCGGTCCGCTGCACGTACGCGCTGCCTCCGAACCAGGACACCATCTGCACGCCGACAAAGGTCGCGAACAGCGCCACCAGCATGCCGACCGGCACGCCCCACTCCAGCCGGCGGACCACGGTCTGGCTCGGCCGATGAATTCGCTGCCGCACGACCGGCCGCAGCGCCCCGGCCGCGATCAATCCGCCGACGACGAACAGGAATATCGTCCGCACGACGGTCGAACCGTCCACTGTGGGCACGCTCTCTTCGAGCAGCCGGGCGAAGTCCTGGTCGGCCGTGGCGAACAGGGCGCCGAAGATCACCACCAGGAAGACGCCGACGCCGAGCGACACGGTCATCCGACCGCCGCCTCGGATCTTGCCGAATCCCTTGCCCAGCGAGGGAAAGGCCGTCGCCGCGCCGAACACCAGCGCCGTCGTCGTGCGGCCGCCGCTGACCGCCAGCGACGCCGTCACCAGGGCCGTCAGCAGGCACAGCACGAACAGCCACTCCGCCGCCCGCAGCGTGCCCACACCGACCAACAGCACCGTCACCGCCGCCCAGCCGACGCTGATCAGCTTGGGGCGCTTGATCTGCGTGCACACCACGAGCACCAGCAGCAGCGCCGCGATCAGCCAGCCGACCCCGGGTCTGTCCAGCGGCACCAGGGCTGCTGTGATCACTCCGGCGAACAGCACGGGCCACGGTTTCGGAGTGGGGTTCGTCGGGGAGACGACCTTCGTCTGGACGGCGTTCATCGGCGCATAGCTCATCGGGCAACTCCAGGGCAGGTCGGATCGCCGTCGCACCCGAGCGGGCGGACGGTGTGAGAACGGAAGGGCTACAGGGCGGGCAGGGTCACCTTGATCCGGCAGCCGGCACGGTCCGGGTCGACCACGGCGATGGTGCCGCCGTGCAGGTCGACCACCCACCGCGCGATGGCCAGCCCCAGCCCGGTGCCGCCGTCGCCGGACCGCTCGCCGCGGGTGAACCGCTCGAACACCCGATCCCGGTCGGCGGCGGCGATGCCGGGGCCTTCGTCCAGCACCTCGATGACGGTGTGGTCGGCGTGCGCCGCCGCCCGAACCCGCACCAGGCCGCCACGGGGGCCGTGCCGGGAGGCATTGTCCAGCAGGTTGGCCACGACCTGGTGCAGCCGCCCACGGTCGGCGTACACGGTGGCGTCGGCGGGCGAGACCTTCACCTCGAACCGGGTGCCGCGGTCGGCGACCTCGGCCTCGGCGACCATGTCGGCCAGCAGCGGGCCCAGCGCCAACTGCTCCCGGGCCAGGGTCAGCACGCCGGCGTCCAGCCGGGACAGGTCGAGCAGCTCCTCGACCAGCCGCCCGAGCCGCTGGGTCTGGGCCAGGGCGGTGGTCATGGTGGCCGGATCGGCCGGGGTCACGCCGTCCACGACGTTCTCCAGCATGGCCTGCAGGGCGGTGATGGGCGTCCGCAGCTCGTGTGACACGTTGGCGATCAGGTCCCGGCGCTGCTGGTCGGCCGCGCCCAGGTCGGCGGCCATCTGGTTGAACGCCGTGGCCAGCTCGCCGACCTCGTCCCGGGCGGTGGCCCGCACCCGCACCAGGTAGTTGCCGCGGGCGATGGACTTGGCCGACGCGGTCATCTCCCGCAGCGGCCGGGTCATGCCGTGGGCCAGCACCTGTGACGTGCACAGCGCCAGCACGATGGCCATCACCGAGGTCGCCGGCGGCAGCCAGCCGATCTGCCAGCGGAAGAAGGCCAGCGCCGTCGCGCCCGAGGCGACCAGCAGGATCCCCAGCTTGAGCTTGATCGATCGAACGGGATCCAGCGGCCGGGGCAGCAGCTCCAGCAACGCCAGCAGTTGGCGCGGCGCCTTCACCTCGGCACCTCCAGCGCATAGCCGACGCCGTGCACGGTGCGGATCAGGTCGGCGCCGAGCTTGCGTCGCAATGCCTTGACGTGACTGTCCACGGTGCGGGTGCTGGCGGCCTCGCCCCAGCCCCACACCTCGGCCAGCAGCCGCTCGCGGGGCAGCACCGCCCGCGGCCGGCCGGCCAGGTGCACCAGCAGCTGGAACTCGGTCGGCGTCAGGTGCACCTCGTCGCCGGACCGGTGCACCCGCCGCTCGACCACGTCGATCTCCAGGTCGGCCAGCACGATGCGGTGCCCGTCCAGCTGCTCGGCCCGGCCGGCCCGGCGCAGCAGGGCGTGCACCCGGGCGGCCAGCTCACGGATGGAGAACGGCTTGGTCAGGTAGTCGTCGGCCCCGACGGCCAGCCCGACCAACAGGTCGGTCTCCTCGTCCCGGGCGGTCAGCATCAGCACCGGCACCGGCCGCTCGGCCTGGATCCGCCGGCACACCTCGAGACCGTCGAAACCGGGCAGCATCACGTCCAGCACGACCAGGTCCGGCCGCCGGGCCGTGGCCGCGGCCACCGCGGACGGCCCGTCGGCGGCGATCTCCACCTCGAAGCCCTCGGCCCGCAGTCGTGCCGCCACCGACTCGGCGATGGTGGGCTCGTCGTCGACGACCAGCACCCTGCGTTGTTCACCCGAGGGCCGTTGCTCCGCCATGTGACCGACCCTAGACGCGGGGCGTGGAGAGCGATGGCGGAAGATGTGAAGGTCTCGTGGAGGGGGTTCGACAGCGTGAACCGGGTGGTGGCCGACCGGTATGTGATCGTCGGCGAGCTGGGCCGGGGCAGCATGGGCACGGTGTGGCGGGCCGACGACCGGGTGATCGGGCGGCAGGTCGCGCTCAAGGAGATCCCGGCGCCGCCGACCGGTGTGGACGGCCGCCTCGACGACCCCGGCGTGGTCACGGTGTACGACGTGCTGACCGACGGCGACTCCACGTTCGTGGTGATGGAGCTGGTCGAGGCCCCGACCCTGGCCGACATCATGGCCGCCCAGGGCCCGCTGGCCGCCGACCGCGTCGCCGACATCGGCCTGGCCCTGCTGACCGCCCTCGAGGTGGCGCACGCGGCCGGCATCGTGCACCGGGACGTCAAGCCCGGCAACGTGATGCTGCTGCCCGGCGACCGGGTCAAGCTGGCCGACCTCGGCATCGCCCGGGCCACGGACGACTCCGGCTACCGGGCGCCGGAGCTGGTCGACGGCGGTTGTCCCGGCCCCGCCTCGGATCTCTGGGCGCTCGGCGCGACCCTGTTCCACGCCGTCGAGGGCCGCGCCGCCTCGACCGGCGAGGAGCCGCGGCTCCAGCTGTGCCAGGGACCGCTGGCCGAGGCGATCCTGGGCCTGCTGGTCCAGGATCCGGACCAGCGCTGGACGCCGGCCGACGTGCGGCAGGCGCTGTCCGGCGGTCGGACACCGGCCCGGTGGCCCCGGGGTCCGGCGAGCCGGCACCCCGATGGCTAGCGAGTCTTCACCCGCGCGGCGACGGCCTTTTTGACGTCACGGGGTCACGTTCGGCCCCTTATCGTTGTGCATGTCGCGCCCCCGTCTCACCCCCCGTGACGGGAACGCGCCCGCTGTCCCCGGCTCCTCACCCTTCTGGAGCCGGGGCAGCCTCTCTCATCGCACCGGCCGTGCTCATACCTTTTGGGGGAGCTTGCCCAGCTCGGCGACCAGTTCCGCGAGCTCGGCCCGGTACTTGCGCACCGACGCCACCTTGATCTCCTCGTAGCCGCGGACCAGGTCGGGCAGGGCGGCGATGCGCAGCGCCAGCTCCTCGGGGGCGCCGTTCAGCCGCTCGACCACGGCCACGTACTCGGCGATCAGCTCCCGCTCCAGCCGGCGCAGCGCGGTGTGCCCGAACAGGTCGAGCCAGCCGCCGCGGACCCGACGCATCGACCGCAGCACGCGGAACGCCGGCCCGGCGGTGCGGCCCAGCGCCAGCTTGCGGCGCATGCCCAGCGCCCGCAGCAGCGGCGGGTGCAGCATGACCTTCACCTTGGCGTCCGGGCCGAACCGGCGGCGTACGGCCGGGTCGAGGTGCAGGCGGGCCACCTCGTACTCGTCCTTGTACGCCATCAGCTTGTAGAGCTGGCGCGCCACGACCTCCCGCACGGTCTCGCTCTCCACCCCGGTGAGAACGTCGACGTACCGGCGGGCGTAGCGCGTGTTTTGGTAGCCGATCAGATCGGCGGCACGGGTCAGCGCGGTGGCCGAGCCGATGCCGGCCTCGGCCAGGATTTCTCTTGCGGCGCCAAGGAACGGCTCGGCCCTGAGCAGCTCGTCCTTGGTCTCCGCAGTGTCCTCTGTGGACGGCCAGGTCGGGTCGAGCACCAGCTGGCGGCCGGCCCGGAACGCCTGGATCGTGGTGGCGACACCGACGCCGTTGCGCTCAACGGCCGTCTCGATCGCCACGGCGCTCATCGGCAGCAGGCCGGACTGGTAGGCCGCGCCGATCACCAGGAAGTTCGCGGCGGTCGTGCTGCCGAACAACCGGCTGGCCACGCCGAGTGCGTCCACCGTGACCATGCGGCCGCCGATCGTGCGGTCCGCGATCGCGCCGAGCAGCGTCGTGCTGGCCGGCAGGATCTTCGACGGGTCGGTGACGGTCTCGCCGGTCGGCGTCTGGCTGGTCGACACCACGGCGACCGTGCGGTCCGGCGCGCAACGGTCCAAATTGGACGATGAGGTGGCGGCCAGCGCGTCGAACGCCAGGTACGTGTCGGCGGCGCCCAGGCCGACCAGGCCGGGCCGCTCCCGGTGCTCCGGGCCGATCCGCAGGTGCGACACCACCGCGCCGGCCTTCTGGCTCAGACCGGTCTGGTCCATCGCGCGGGCGTCCATGCCGTCCAGCAGCGCCGCGTTGGCCAGCACCTGGTTCGCCGTCACCACACCGGTTCCGCCCACGCCGACCAGCACCAGGTTGGCCTGCTCCGGCCGCCGGCCCGGTTCCGGCAGGTCGCCGCCGAGCTGCACCGGCTGCATCTTTGCCTTGTCGGCGCCGGGAATCACCGTCATGAACGACGGGCAGTCGCCGAGCAGGCAGGAGAAATCCTTGTTGCAAGAGGTCTGGTCGATACGGGTCTTACGGCCGAACTCGGTGTCCACCGGCTCCACGCTCAGGCAGTTGGACTTCGCGCCGCAGTCGCCGCAGCCCTCGCACACCGCCTCGTTGATGAACACGCGCTGCGGGGGCTCGGACACCTTGCCGCGCTTGCGCTTGCGGCGCGTCTCGGCCGCACACGCCTGGTCGTACAGGAGAACGGTCGTGCCCTTGACCGTCCGGAGTTCGCGTTGTACGGCATCGAGATCGTCACGATGCCTGACCGTCACGCCGGCGGCCCATGGCGTGCCGCGCCGGTACTTGCGCGGATTGTCCGTCACCACAACGATTTTCGCCACGCCTTCGGCGTGCAGCAGGTGCGTGACGCCGACCGGGTCGATGGCGCCCTCGGCGTCCTGGCCGCCGGTCATCGCCACCGCGCTGTTGTAGAGCAGCTTGAACGTGATGTCCGTGCCGGCCGACACCGCCTGCCGGACGGCCAGGCTGCCGGAGTGGAAGAACGTGCCGTCGCCCAGGTTCTGGAACATGTGGCCGGTGCCGCTGAACGGAGCCGCGCCGACCCAGGTCGCGCCCTCGCCGCCCATCTGCGTCATGCCCAGGCTGCGGTCCATGAACGTGGTCATCGCGTGGCAGCCGATGCCGGCCGAGGCCAACGACCCCTCGGGCACCACAGTGGACCGGTTGTGCGGGCAGCCCGAGCAGAAGAACGGCGTCCGGCTGACCGCGGTCAGCGTCAGCTGCGAACGCTTGCGCGGCAACGGATGCACCGCGTCCGGGCCGAAGCGCTCGGTCAGCGGCCTGGTCAGCGACAACGCGATCCGGTCGGCGTCGAGCTCGCCGTCGACCGGGATGATGTCCTTGCCCCGCACGCGCGGCCGGGTCGGCAGGTCGTACAGCGCGTCGCGGACCATCGGCTCCACGAAGGCCCGCTTGTCCTCCACCACCACGATCTCGTCAAGGCCCTCGGCGAACTCGCGGACCGTCTCCCGGTCCAGCGGGTGCACCAGGCCGAGCCGCAGCATCCGCACACCGTGGATGTGCTCGTCGATCCCCAGCCGGTGCAACGCTTCCCGAAGCTCCACATAGGACCGTCCGGCGCCGATGAAGCCGATCCCGGCCCCGTCGCCCGCGCCCTCGATCCGGTTCACGCCGTTGGCCCGCGCGAACGCCGTGGCCGCGGCCAGCCGGCCGTCCAGCACCTCGCGCTCCATCTCGATCGCCGCCGGGATGTCCACGCCCGGCCGGTGCGTCGGCTGCCACGGGCGACCCCGCCAGCTGAACTCCGGCGTGACCACCTCGACCGGCTCGGCGACGTCCACCACCTCGGTCGCGTCGGCGATGCTGGTCAGGATGGTCAAACCGACCCACGTGCCGGCGTAGCGGGACATCTCGATGCCCAGCCGGCCCAGCCGCAGCACGTCCGCCACGGAGGCCGGCGCCAGCACCGGCATCATCGACTCGGCCAGCGCCATCGCCGAGTTCGACGGCAGCGTGGACGACTTCGCCGCCGGGTCGTCGCCCGCCACCGCCAGCACGCCGCCCCTCGGGGTCGTGCCCATCCAGTTGGCGTGCTTGAAGGCGTCCGAGGAGCGGTCCACGCCCGGCGCCTTGCCGTACCAGAGGCCGAAGACGCCCTCGAAGCTCGGATCCGGCAGCTGCGTGCTCAGCTGCGAGCCGTACACGACGGTCGCCGCGAGCTCCTCGTTCACGCCGGGCACGAACCGGATGTCGTGCTCGGCGAGCAGTTTCTCCTGCTTGAGCAGGAGCTGGTCGAGGCCGGCCAGCGGGGAGCCCCGGTATCCGGAGACCAGGCCGGCCGTGCGCCAGCCGCGGGCGCGATCGGCCTCGCTCTGGTCGACGAGAAGCCGGGCCAGCGCGTGCACACCGTTGAGCAGCTGCCGATCGGACACCGCGACCCTCCTATAGCCTGCGCAGGTTGACCTAGATTGCACGTCCTACCAGGGCTAATGCGCAACATGAGGGTCGTCCGATTGAGCGATATGCTCAGCACGGACGGCGTAATGGGCGAGGGAGTGAGCAGAACGGTGACTCTCGACACACTGGACCTGCGCATACTGCGTGAGCTGGTGCGACGGCCCCGCGCGGGCATCACCGAGCTCGCCACTCTGCTCGGCGTCGCCCGCAACACCGCCCACGCCCGCGTGCAGCGCCTCGAGCGCGATGTGGTCGGCGATCGCGGACGTGGCGTCGACCTCAGGGCCATGGGCCTGGAGGTCACCGCCTTCGTCACGCTCGAGGTCGCGCAGGGCCGCTTCAACGAGGCCGTCGCCGGTCTCAAGACCGTGCCCTACGTCCTGGAGGCGCACGGCATCGCCGGCGCCGGCGACCTGCTCGTGCGGGTGGTCGCGCGCGACAACCAGCACCTGCACCAGGTTGTCGCCTCGGTGCTCGCCTGCCCTGGCGTGCTTCG
Source organism: Kutzneria sp. (assembly GCA_036403095.1). GTDB lineage: Bacteria > Actinomycetota > Actinomycetes > Mycobacteriales > Pseudonocardiaceae > Kutzneria. The sequence continues at coordinate 8,193 of DASWRQ010000197.1, forward strand.
CAGCACCACCGCCGTGTCCCTCACCCAGCCCGTGACCTACCGGGTGGATCCACTGTTCGACGTGGTCGAAGGGGCTTCCTAGCGGCGACCCTTGGCCGGCTTGGCGGCGGGCTTCGCGACGGGCTTGGCCGGCTTGGCGTCGCGGTCCTTGAGGCGCTGCTGCTCGTCGCGGAAACCGGCCTGGACCTCGCGCTCGTGCGCCAGCCAGTCCGGGTTCTCCGTCTTCAGCGCCTCGATCTGCTCGGTGGTCAGCGCCTCCGTCACGCCGCCGCGGGCCAGCCCGCCGATCGACACGCCCAGCTTCGTGGCCACCACCTGGCGTGGGTGCGGGCCGTTGCGGCGCAGGTCGCTCAGCCACTCCGGCGGGTTGGTCTGGAGCTCGTTCAGCTCGTCGCGCGACACGACCCCGTCCTGGAACTCGGCAGGCGTGGCCTCCAGGTACACGCCCAGCTTCTTGGCCGCCGTCGCCGGCTTCATCGTCTGGGGGGTCTTGTGCGACGTCATGGGCACAGGGTAGTGGCCGGTAGCCTCTTGCCCGTGACTGCACCTGCCTCGTTCCGGCTCGCCTACGTGCCCGGGGTCACTCCCGCCAAGTGGGTGCGCACCTGGCAGGAGCGTCTGCCCGACGTGCCGCTGACCCTCGTGCGGGTCACCGCCGCTGCTGCCGCTGCCGCCGTGCGTGATGGTGACGCCGATGCCGTGCTCCTCCGGCTGCCCTTCGACCGCACCGGCCTGCACGCCATTCCGCTCTACACCGAGGCCACCGTCGTCGTCGTGCCCAAGGACCACTTCCTTGCCGCCGCCTCGGAGCTGACCCCGGCCGACCTGGCCGACGATGTCGTGTTCCATCCCCGCGACGACGTTCTGCCGTGGACCTCGGAGCTGCCCGGTAAGCCCGCCGTGGACCGCCCGGACACCACCGAGGACGCCATCGAACTGGTCTCCGCCGGGGTCGGTCTGCTGGTCGTGCCCCAGTCGCTCGCTCGCCTGCACCACCGCAAGGGCCTGACCTACCGGCCTTTCCCGGACGCCCCGGCGTCGCAGGTCGCGCTGTCCTGGCCGGAAGGCGAGACCAGCGAGCTGATGGAGCAGTTCATCGGCATCGTGCGGGGGCGGACCGTGAACAGCAGCCGCGGCAACCAGCCCGAGCCGGTCAAGGCCACCCCCAAACCGAAGCCCGAGCCCCGGAAGCCGGCCGCGAACCAGCGCCGTGGCGCCAACGCCGCCCGCGGCCGTGGCAAACCCCGCCGGCGCGGCTGACGATTCGTCACATGCGGTCCGTACTTGCCTCCAGGCGTCACATGCGCGCCACATGTGACAAAAACGGGGCGAGTGCCTGAAACCGACATTCGGTGTGCCGGAGAGCGCGACTCGCGGGGGTGCGGCGGCGGGCCCAGATCCCGCCGCCACAACGTGATCAACCGCCGTGGGCGGCGAGGTGTTCCAGCACCAGGGGAATGACCTTGTCGGCGGACTCCTCGGGCAGCCAGTGGCTGGCGCCGGGGAGCTCGACGAACCGGTACGGCCCGTCGACCCAGTCCTTGGTGGTCTCGGCGGCGAGGCGGCCCAGCGCGACGTCCTCGCTGCCCCAGATGTACAGCGTGGGGGCGGCGACCCGGCCGCACGGGATGTCGAGCTCGTCGTTGGGCACGGCCCGGTACCAGCTCAACGCGGCGGTGAGGGCGCCGGGCTCGGAGAAGCGCTTGACGTTGCTCTCCACCAGGTCGGCCGAGATCCGGCCGCCGTACGCACCCCGCAGCCGGGCGGCGTCGTCGGCCAGCAGCCCCTGCTCGGCCCCGCCGACCTGGGCCCGGAAGAACCGGACGTAGTTGACCCGGTTGAACTGGTCCTCGTCGGACGCGATGGCGGCGTGCAGGGCCTGCGGATGCGGGGTGGCCAGCACGGTGAACGACTTGAGCCGGTCGGAGTGCGCGCCGGCCAGCGCCCAGCCGACGATGCCGCCCCAGTCGTGACAGACGAGGTGGAACCGGCCGGTGCCGAGCGAATCGGCGAAGCCGAGCGCGTCGGCCACCAGGTTGTCGACGACATAGTCCGAAATCGACGTGGGCCGTGCGCCGGGGGAGTAGCCGCGCTGGTCGACGGCCACGGCCCGGTAGCCGGCCGCGCCCAGCGCGGCGAGCTCCTCGGTCCAGCAGTCGGCGAACTCGGGGTAGCCGTGCAGCAGCAGCACCAAGTCGCCGTCCGCCGGACCGGCGGCGAGCGCGTCGAAGACGTGCTCGCCGAGCGTGATCGTCAGTGATTCCATACCGGCAGTCTGCCGGAGCGGCCCGGGGTCAGCGGCCGAGGACGGCGGCGATCGAGGACGTGAGCGGCGTGGTCGGGTGCCCGATCAGCCGCGACAGGTCGCCGGAGTCGGAGACCAGCGCGCCGCCGGCCAGCTTGCCGTCGACCTCGACCAGCAGGTCCACCAGGTGCGGGTCCAGGCCGGCCTCGGTCAGGGCGGCGTGGTGCTCGGCGGAGCCGAGATCCCGGTATGACACGGACTTGCCGGTCACCTCGGACACCGCGGCGGCCAGGTCCGCGTAGCTCCAGGCCACGTCGCCGGCCAGCTCGTACACCTTGTTCTCGTGGCCGGCGCCGCGCAGCACGGCGACGGCGGCCTCGGCGTAGTCGGCCCGGGCGGCGCTGCCCACCCGGCCGGCGCCGGCGCTGCCGATGAACGACCCGGTGGCGGCGGCCTGCTGGAAGGTCCCCGCGTACATCTCCGTGTACCAGCTGTTGCGCAGGAAGGTGAACGGGATGCCGGCCGCGTGGATCATCTCCTCGGTGGCCTTGTGCTCGGCGGCCAGGCCCAGCGGGCTGCTGTCGGCGTGCAGCACGCTGGTGTAGACGAGGTGGGGCACGCCGGCCGCTTTGGCCGCGTCGACCACGGCCCGGTGCTGGTCGACGCGCTTGCCGACCTCGCTGCCGGAGATGAACAGCACCTTGTCGGCGCCGTCGAACGCGCCGCGCAGGCTGGCCGGGTCGTCGTAGCTGCCGACCCGGACGGGCACGCCGAGGTCGGCGCCCTTGGCCGGGTCGCGCACCAGGCCGACCGTGTCGGCGGCGTCCAGGCCGGCGAGGACAAGACGGCCGAGGGCGCCGGTGGCGCCGGTCACGACGATCATCTGACGTGCTCCTTCGATCGGGTTCGTACCGCCACCAGGATTGCACTAACTTTTAGAAAGTGCAAACTTCAGGGTTGTGCTGTGCGTGAGCTACCCTGGGTGGCATGAGCGAGTCCGACTTCGAGGAGCACGGCCACGTCCTGTTCGACGTGTTCGC
>DASWRQ010000198.1:0-1939 GCA_036403095.1 Kutzneria sp.
ACCGGCACCGGCAGGGGGGCGACCTCGACCACCTGCTCGCCGCGGACATGCAGCCGAATGCGGCTGGTCACCAGGACCGTCGCGTCCGGACAGCCCTCCACGATCGTCTCGACCGCCGGAGCCGCGTCGACGAGCTGCTCGACGTTGTCCAGCACCAGCAGCGCGCGCCGTCCCTGCAGCGCGTCGAGCACGGCGTCGACCGCATTGCGCTCGGGCCCGTCGCGGACGCCGAGGGCCCGGCCGATCGTGGGGATCACCAGGTCGGCGTCCGAGACGCCGTCGAGCGGGATGACGATCGGCGGCTCCGGCCACTGCGCGGTGAGCCGGTCCGCGACCTCGATCGCCAGCCGGGTCTTGCCCACCCCACCGGGACCGATGAGCGACAGCAGCCGCACCTGCCGACGGCGCAGCAGCGCACACACCTCGGCCACCAACGCCTCGCGCCCGAACAACGGCACCGGCGGCCCCTTGCCCCGGGACCTCGCGGCCGGTTTCTGCCTCTTCCTCGGCTCCTTCCGCGGGCCCGTCGCCGATGATGGGCGTGCCGGCGCGGTGAGCGCAGTGCGCAGCTCGGCGAGGAAGGCGGCGACCGACTCGTAGCGGTCGGCCGGATCCTTGGCCAACGCCCGGGCGAGCACCCTGTCGACCGTCGCCGGCAGGGCCGGGTTGCGCACGCATACCCGCGGGACGCCGTCGGCGGCATGCGCCAGCAGCAGGGCAACGATGTCCTCGCCGCTATAGGGCGGCGTGCCCGTCAAGCACTCGAAGACCACGCAGGCCAGCGAGTACAGATCCGCCCGGCCGGTCAATTCCCTGCCTGCGCTCTGTTCCGGTGCCATGTAGATCGGCGTGCCGATCAGCTCGCCGCCGGTGCTGGCGCTGGAGCCGGGCCGGGCCGGCTCCTTGGTCAGGCCGAAGTCGGCCAGGTAGGCCTGGCCCTCGGCGTCGAGCAGGATGTTGGCTGGCTTCACGTCGCGGTGCAGGAAGCCCTGGCGGTGGGCGTAGTCCAGTCCCGCGCCTACGCGCTCGAGAATCGCCAGCACCTCGGCCGCGGCCAAGACCCTCGCCTCGGCCAGCCGTTCCTTCAGGTTGGCGCCGTCGATGAGTTGCATGGCCAAGAACAGCTGTCCGGCGTCGGCACCAGCGTCGTAGACGGTGACGATCGCCTCGTGCTGTAGCCGCGCCAGCTGGATTCCTTCACGCCGGAAGCGGGCGACGAACCCCGGCTCGCTGGCCCGCTGCGGGGCCAGCACCTTCAGCGCGACATGTCGCTGCAACGAATGCTGATAGGCCCGGTAGACACTCGCCGTCGCACCACGACCAAGCAAGGCGTCCACCCGGAAACCGGCCAGCACGGTGCCCGGCTGCAGCACCCGCCACGCCCCGCGATCTCCGTCCAGCAGGGTTGCCTGGTCGGCACCTGACCGCCGAGTGGCGCCCTCCTCACCCGCCGCAGGCCCCACCGCGTCACCTCCTGACCGGCGGGTCCCCGCGACGACGGCCGCCGAAGAGCGGCCGATCAACCGCACCACGCCGGATGGGCTCCTGGGCCGGCGCCACCCGCCCCTGTTTCTGCGCCGACAACTCGACCTTGTCGTACGGATCCAGCAGGTGCTGCTTGACCGCGGCATCAGTGATCATGCGGCACCACTGATCATCAAGTCCCGAGCGATCCGCCGGGTCGACGCCGGCTGCCGAAACGGCTCTCCGCAGAACACCGGCCGGCACAAGGCAGCCAGCACGTCACGCTCCCGCCGCGTCACATCTGGGCGCCGGCTGCCCCGATCCGGTATCAACCAGCCAACCCCGTAGTCCTCCAGCACTGCAGCCAGCCTCGACATCGTCCGGTCATGATCGATCACCACCGTGTTCGACGGGTCCTTGCCAAGCGTGACCCGCTGGCCGGTCGACTCCACCAACTCGGATCCGGAGCGTCGCC
>DASWRQ010000199.1:0-7974 GCA_036403095.1 Kutzneria sp.
CTACCGCTTCGAGATCTGAGCACCGCTTTTCCGGGTCTACCCCTGGTACTCGAAGGGGTTGAGCAGCCGGACGCCGGTCCCGGCGACGTCGGCGGTGTTGCGGGTGACCAGCGTCCAGTCGCGGACCAGGGCGGTGGCGGCGAGCAGGCCGTCGACCGCCGGCACCGGGTTTGGCACGTTCAAGCGGCCCCACGTCTCGGCGATCTGCGCGGTGACCGGCACGATGCGGTCCTCGTAGACGGTGACGAGTTGCTTGAGCCAGTCCTCGAACCGCGCCGCCTGCGCCGGATCGCGCCGCGCCAGCCGGTCCACGCCCTGCCGAAGCTCGCCGACCACGAGCGCGCTGATGAACAGGTTCTGGGCGGGCACATCGGCGTACCAGCGGAGCACCGCGGGATCCGGTCGGCGGCGGCGGATCTCGGACAGCACGTTGGTGTCGAGCAGATAGTTGGTCACGCGTCCTCGCCGAAGTCGACCACCCGCGCCGGCACCAGGCTGCGCTCGATCTCCAGCTCTGCCGCTTCCGTCTCGTCGAACTCCGGCCCGAGCTGCAGGAAGATCTTGAAGTCCACGTCGGCGCCGCATCTCGAGCGCCAGTCCGCGATGTCCACGACCACCGCTATCTCCTCTCCGTGCCGGGTCACGATCTGCGGTCCCTCGCTCTCCACGAGCCTGATCAGCTCGCTGAACCGCTGCTTGGCCTCCTGGAGCTGCCACCGTCGGTCGTTCATTCGACCCTCCCGTCCCGGCGCTGTCTGGACAGACTAGACAGTATCACGGGCGTGGGGTTACGGGGCCGAACGGAGCCTGGGGTGGCGGAGTGACGCCGGATGGGCGATCGACAGCGCTCGGTCATGTTGTTGACCGCGCTATCACCTTTACAAATGGTGACAACTTGTCCTGTTTGCTGACACAACATCACCCGTTCGGACGCAAACTCGACAGTTAGAGTGCGTAACAACTGCGGTGCGTACACCTATGTTCTACGTGATCGTGCGAGAGGCGCGGCTACCCCCAGGATCACGGCCGCGACGACCAGCCTCTCGCAGGGAGGAGTTGGCCATGAGCTCACCAGAGGGCCACGAGGTGTCCTGTCTCGGGTTCGGCAAGAAGCGCCGGGCACTGCGCGTGTGGTCTGCTGGCGACAAGGTGGTGCTGCAGGCGCCCCCGGGCGAGGTCGCGTTCCTCTCCGACGAGGAGGTCGACCTGGTCATCTCCGCGTTGCTGGAGGCCCGCAAGCAGGCCAGGCAGACCGGCGGCCAGTGGATCGCCAACAGCGGCGGGGCCGCCTGAGAGATTCCACCCCCGCGAGGGTGGTGGTGCAGACCCGGGTCCGGCCGTCCGCCAGCGGTCGGCCCGGCACTGCGCGTTCGGGTCGCGTCAGGGTTTTCCGTGCCGGCGGCTCATTCCGTCTACGCGCGCCTACCCTCGGCGAGGTGGGCAAGGTCAAGCACCGTCGGCTGGACCGGATGGCCGACCTGTGCCGCCAGGTCGGGGACGCCATGCAGCACGCGAGCGTCGCGCTGTTGGACGCCGACCGGTCGATGGCGGAGAAGGTCATCACCGGCGATGCCGCGCTGGCCCGAGCCCGGGCCGAGTGCGAGGAGCAACTGCTGGCGGCCACGGATCTGCGCGTGGTCCTGACGGCGGTGCACGCCGTGGACACGTTGGAGCGCATGGGCGATCTGGCGCTGCACATCGCCCGAGCGGCCCGCCGCCGCTACCCGGCACACGTGTTGCCGACCGAGCTGCGCGTCCCGTTCGCGGACATGGGCCAGCTGGCGATCACCCTGGCCAACACCGCGGAACAGGTGATCCGCACGGGCGACCCGGAGCTGGCGGCCTTTCTGGACGCCAGCGACGACATCATGGACGACCTGCACCGGGCGGTGTTCGCCACGGTCACGCGGGCGGACTGGCCGCACGGCGTCGCCACCGCGGTGGACGCCACCGTGCTGAGCCAGAACTACGAGCGCTTCGCCGACCACGCGGTCGCACTGGCCCGCCGCACGAGCGTCATCACTCGACGAGGGCTGGCGGCCTGATCAGTTGGGGTTGGTACCACCAGGGTTGGTCGTCGTGGTGGTCGTCGTGGTCGTTGTGGTCGTGGTCGACGAGCTGCTGGTGGTCGTTTCGTGTGTGGGCGACGTCGGGCTGCCGCCGTTGGACTGAGTGATCGGCGTGGTGCCGCCGGGCGGGTTGCTACCGCCGTCCTTCGGCGTCGTCGTGGTCGTCTTGGACGCGCTGGTGGTCGTCTTCGACGTGGACGAGCTGCTGGTCGACGAGCTGCTGCTGGTGCTGTCCCCGCCGCTGGTGGTGTCGCCGTTGGCGTCGGTGGTCTGTGTCGAGCCGCCGAACTGCTGCGAGGCCGGATCCACCTTCTGGTTCTGCGACTGCGGGGACGCGCCCTGTCCGGCCGCCATCGTGGCCACCGAGGCGAACGCGGTCGCCACCACGACCCCGGCGGCGGCCAACATGACCTTGGCCGACGACCGTGACGCGCCGCTCCGCTTGGGCGGGCTCAACAGTGCCCGCTCGGGCTCGCTCACGTGACCTCCTCGTTACCGCCCCGGCCAGAGAATACGGGTCGTGTCGGCGTGAGTGAAAAGCACTCAGTACGAGCGTCACGCGATCCGGTGAACACACTCAACTTCACGCGGCTACCTGCCGAAGTCCTGCACCCAGTACCACCCTGTGGTGGTCACACCGATCCCGATCGTGGTGAAGCTGCAGTCGAGGATGTTGCGGCGGTGCCCGTCGGAGTGCATCCAGCCGTCCATCACGGCGTCCGCGCTGGTGTAGCCCTCGGCGATGTTCTCGCCGCCGGGGTTGGGGTAGCCGGCGTTGTGCTCGCGGTCGACGAACGTGCGGCCGTCCTGCGAGGTGTGCGAGAAGTAGCTGTTCTTCGACATGTCGTCGCTGTGGCCCTGGGCGGCGGCGTCGAGCCGCTTGTCCTCGGTCAGCGCCTGGCAGCCGGCCTTGGTCCGCTCCGCGTTGACCAGGTCCAGCACGCGCGCGACCGGCCCGGCGACCGGCGGCTTGCCGGCGGTGGTGGTCGGCTTCGCGCTGGTGGTGGTGCTGGTCGGCGGCTCGGAGGTGGTCGTGGTGGTGCTGGTCGCCGTGGTGGTGCTGGTGGTGGTCGGCGACGATGTGGTGGTCTCGGCCGGCGCGCCGGTGGTGGTGACCAGGCGGTTGTTCTGCTCGTGGCCGGCGGCGGCGCCCAGTTGCTGCCGCGTCACGACCGGGGCCGTGGTGAGCGGGCTGGCCTCGCCGAGCAGCACGGAAGTCAAGGTCGCGGGCCCGACGGCGACCGACGCGCCACCGGCGCACGCGGCGCCGAGGGTCAGTCCGACGAGCATGCCGGCGGTGGCCGGTCGTCTGCTACGGGGGCTCACGGCGGGCGACCGTACCACTAATGGGTGACACACGGGCGGGCGAACGGGGCACAGCCGGGCGCGCGCCGCCTTCCGGGCAGGTGGGAGGTGGTGCACGGGATCATTGCCAGATGACAGAACACAGGGTCCGGCTCACCGCCTGGGTGCACGGTCGCGTGCAAGGGGTCGGCTTCCGGTGGTGGACCCGCAGCCGTGCGCTGGAGCTCGGTCTCGACGGCTCGGCGACAAACCTGGCCGACGGCCGCGTGCAGGTGGTGGCCGAGGGCACGGAGCCGAAGTGCCGAAAGTTGCTGGCCGCGTTGAACTCCGGTGACACCCCTGGACGTGTGGACTTGGTCGTCGAGAGGTGGTCGGAGGCCAAGGGTGTCGCAAAAGGTTTTGACGAACGCTGAACCGCCGAGGACCCGGCACCGTATTGGACGTTCGTGGGTCAGAGCGCGAATCGTAGTGACGAGTTGGCACGGCAGCTGTACGGCCGCTACCGGCGGCCGCTTCTCGGCTACGTGTTGCGAGCTGTACGAGGCGACTACCAGTACGCCGAGGACATCGTGCAGGAGACGTTGCTGCGCGCGTGGAAACACGCTGACTCGCTGGAACCCGAGCAGGCCGGCCCGTGGCTGTACACGGTCGCGCGCAACCTCATCATCTCCGGCCACCGCCGCAAGGAGGCCAGAGCACCCGAGGTTCCGCTGGAAACCGATGAGCTCCCGTCGGGCTCCGACGAACTGGATCACGTATTGCAGGCCTGGCAGATTGCCGAGGCGATGCGGTCGCTCAGTCATGACCATCGCCAGGTCATCGTGGAGCTGTACTACTGCCGTCGGACCGTGTCCGAGGCTGCAACCGTGCTGGGCGTCCCCGCGGGCACGGTCAAGTCGCGCTGCTTCTACGCGTTGCGAGCGCTTCGGGGAGCACTGGAGGAGCGGGGGGTGACCGAGCTATGAGTTGCCAGCACTCAGTATCCCTTGGCGTCTATGTGCTTGGCTCCCTCGAACCGGGGGAGCGCTCGCAGATGGAGCGCCATCTCGCCGGATGTCCGTTCTGCCAGCAGGAACTGGTGCGGTTCTCGCCGCTGCCGGGTCTGCTGGGGCGGATCTCCTTGGCAGACTTGGAGGACATCGAGGGGTTCGATCTGGACCCGAGTTCCCTCGGCCCACCGGGCGATCCCGGTATGCCGGAGCATCCATCGATGCCGCTGCCCCGGCCGCGGCCGAACAACCGCCCCCAGCCCGACTTCGGCCAGATGCCGGACCTGGGCCGGATGACCGACCCGAACCCGGGCCGGCATCTGGTGCCGCCGGTGCCGGAGCAGCCTCGGCCGCCCCAGCGGCCGGCCCCGCAGCGACCGGAGCCGCCGGCCCAGCAGCCGAAGGCGAAGGGCCCGGCCACTCGCCGCCGCACCCGGGAGACCGACCGGCGCACGAGTCGTCGCAATTTCCTGACCATGGCGGCGGTCCTGGTCGCGGCGGTGGCGGTGAGCGCCGTGTTCGTGCAGCGCTCGCTGGCCAGCGCCCCGGTGGCCGAGTCGCCGACCGCGGTGTGGCAGGCGACCGACCAGACCAGCAAGGTCACCGCCAGCGCCGACCTGACCAGCAAGGCCTGGGGCACCGCGATCAACCTCAAGGTGTCCAACCTGCCCGCCGGCCAGGTGTGCCAGCTGATGGTGCACAACAAGAACGGGCAGACCCAGAGCGTGGGCTGGTGGCGCAACGGGACCGAGACGGACAGCCAGGTGCCCACGGCGACGTCGTACAACATCGGCGACATCGACCGCATGGACGTGGTGACCGTCGACCAGAAGTTCCTGGTGGACCTGACCCCGAAGTCCTGACGGGGTAATAGGGATAAGGGCCGGCCTCAGCCAGAGACCGGCCCTTTACCCATGCCTCAGAACGCGGGCAGGAGCTGCACGTCGTCGGCGTTGACGAACTCGACGCGGTGCCCGTACTGGATCTCGTAGTAGCGCGTCTTTCCGTTGACCGGCTTGGTGTTCACGGTGCCGCTGGGATCCCACACCGTCGCGAGGTACTGCGACGGGGCGAAGCCGCCGAAGACGTAGCGCTGCCCGGCGCCGAGCACGTACGTCATGGGCACGATGTCCTGCGGCGTGACACCGGCCGGATAGGCCGAGGCCTCCGGGTAGGCGCGGCCGTAGATCGGCACGGATGCCTTGCCGGGCTTGGGCGTCACGACCAGACCGGCGGCGAAGACGGCGTCCTTGGCGTGGAACCAGCCCTTCTGCCCCAGGTACCAGACGGCGACCCAGTCGCCGCGACGGTCGGCGATGGCGTACTGCTGTCCCTCGGACACCCGGCTGCCGACGTCGTTGACGTCCATGGTCTGCGGCGTGCCGCTGGGATGCAGGCCGATGTCGGTCAGCAGCGGCGAGCTGTCACTGGGCTGGGAGTGCAGCACGACCTCGCTGGCGCCCCTTGCCGGACAGGGGGTTCCGGCCTTGACGCAGCCGGTGAACGGCACGTTGTTGGTGGCCATGTCGGGGTGGACGGTCAGCATGCCGAACGGCGGCGCCGGCAGCGGCAGCGGCTTGGGCGCGCCGAGCAGCGTGAAGTAGTGGTCCCAGTCCCAGTAGGGGCCGGGATCGGTGTGCTGCTTGGGAATGAGCAGCGGCGTGATGGCCGGCACGTTGTCGTGGCCGAGGATGTGCGCGCGGTCGAGGGGAATCCGGTACTTGGCGGCCAGCCAGCGCACGAGCTTGGCCGACGCGCGGTACATCGCCTCGGTGTACCAACCGGATTCGGCCAGGAAGCCCTCGTGCTCGACGCCGATGGACCGGGAGTTGACGTACCAGTTGGCCGCGTGCCAGGCCACGTCCTTGGCCAGCACGTGCTGGGCGATGTGCCCGTCCTGGGACCGGACCGTGTAGTTCCAGCTGACGTACTTGGGGTCCTGGATCAGGTTCAGGGTGGTGGCCCAGGTCGCCTCGGTGTCGTGGATGACGATGTAGTCGATCTTCTGCGAGGCCGGGCGGTCGGACGTGTCGTGGTTGCCGTAGTCGTCCGCGCCGGGGCCGTACTGGGCGTAGGCCGCGGGATCGAGTTCGCAGGACAGTCCGCTGGGGCATTCGGCCCCGTTCGACCTGGTCGGCGTGAGGTGCAGGTCGGCCAGTTGGCCGGTGTTCGGCGCGACCGCGGCGTCGGCACGCAGCGTGACCAGCTGTCCGTCGTCTGTGGTCCGGGTCACACCCTGTTGGATGGTCTGGAACACCTCGTCGGCGAAGCCCGCCGCGGACCCGCTGTCGGTGGCTCCGCTGTACTCGGCGACGGCCGCGTACCAGTCGCCGGCCTTGCCGCCGCGTTGTTTCTGGTACGACGCGAGCAGCGCCGCCCCGGCCCGGATGTTCTGCCGGGGGTCGCTGCGCACGGCCTCGGGGCTGACGCCGGCCAGCTGGGCGGCCTGCTGCGCCGTCTGGAGCGCCGCCGCCGGCACGCCAGTCGGCACGGCGACCGGATGCAGCATCGGCCGGCTGTCGTCGCCGCGGCCGTCGCTGTCCTCGAACTCGGGGCGCTGCACGGCGTTCGCGGTGGCGAAGTCGGTGAGGTGCATGGGTCCGTAGCCGGCGGCCACGCTGGGCGTGCCGGCATAGGTGTTCCACTGCGATTCCAGATACGACACGCCGAGGAGGACCTCGGCCGGCACGCCGAACTCGGCGGCGGCTGCGTCGTAGGCCTGCTGGCGGCCGGACGGGGTTGACTCGGAGGAGGTCGAAGGGGTCGCCGGGGCAGTGCCGGCGAACGGCATCAGCAGTGCGAGACTGGCCGAAGTCGCCACCACGGCGAGGATTCTGGACATGGCGGAGTTCTCCTGGGTAGCTGGAACACCGCTTACCGTGACGCCGGCCATCATCCCCGTCAAGAACTGACCAGGAATTGTCCCGGATCGGTTCATTCTTCACCATTCGGCCCAGCGTCCGACTGGTCCGCCCGCGCGCCGGGTACCCTCTGCCGATAACCCGGCCGGAGCAAGCTCGCCAAGAAGGTAAACCGACGTGCACCTCAAGAGCCTGACGCTGAAGGGCTTCAAGTCCTTCGCCTCGGCGACGACGCTGCGCTTCGAGCCGGGCATCACCTGCGTCGTCGGCCCCAACGGCTCCGGCAAGTCCAACGTGCTGGACGCGCTGCGCTGGGTGATGGGCGAGGGCAGCGCCAAGGGCCTGCGCGGCGGCAAGATGGAGGACGTCATCTTCGCCGGCACCGCCGGCCGCGCGCCGCTGGGCCGGGCCGAGGTGACGCTGACCATCGACAACAGCGACGGCGCGCTGCCGATCGACTACACCGAGGTGTCGATCACCCGCCGGATGTTCCGCGAGGGCGCGACCGAGTACGAGATCAACGGCAACTCCTGCCGCCTGCTGGACATCCAGGAGCTGCTCTCCGACTCGGGCATCGGCCGGGAAATGCACGTGGTGGTCGGGCAGGGTCAGCTGGCCGCCATCCTGGAGTCCAAGCCGGAGGAGCGCCGCGCCTTCATCGAAGAGGCGGCCGGCGTGCTCAAGCACCGCAAGCGCAAGGAAAAGGCGCTGCGGAAGCTGGACGCGATGCAGACCAACCTGACCCGGCTG
>DASWRQ010000200.1:0-15257 GCA_036403095.1 Kutzneria sp.
TGCATCCGAAAGGGCCGATGCCTCGTGACCACCTCGGTTCAGATCACCAGAAGGAGCCTGTTGGCGGGGATGCTCGCCACGGCGGGCGGTCTCGCCCTCGCCTCCTGCTCGTCGGGCAGCGGCTCGTCGGCCAACGGGCTGACGATCACCGTCGCCGGCCAGTCGGACAACCTGACCCAGGTGTTCAACCCGTTCCTGGAGAACACCGCGCTCGGCGTGACCTACAACGGCTCCTTCATCTACGAGCCGCTGGTGCAGATCAACACCGCCGACATCGGCAAGGACATCCCGTGGCTGGCCAAGTCCTGGGAGTGGTCGGACGACAACAAGACGTTCACGGTCACCTTGCAGGACAACGTGAAGTGGACCGACGGCAAGCCGTTCTCGGCCGACGACGTGGTGTTCTCCTACCAGCTGCTGCAGAAGTTCCCGGCGCTGAACCTGCAGGGCGTGCCGACCGGCGAGGTCAGCTCGCCGGCCTCGAACAAGGTCGTGTTCACCTTCAAGGACCCGTCGGAGCAGCTGTTCCCCAGCATCGTGTCGGCGCCGGTGGTGGCCAAGCACATCTGGGAGTCGGTCAAGGACCCGACCACCTACCAGGACCCGAACCCGGTCGGCACCGGCGCGTTCAGGATCGGCCAGTTCTCGCCGCAGAGCCTGCTGCTCACCCGCAACGAGGACTACTGGCAGGCCAAGGCGGCCATCGCGGCGATCCGCTTCGTGCCGTACAAGGACAACTCCACCATCACCAACGCGATGGTGCAGGGCCAGGCCGACTGGGCCGGCGCCTACATCGCCAACGCGGACAAGACGTTCGTGTCCAAGAACAAGAACTACCACTTCTGGGCGCCGCGGGCCGGCACCGACGGCCTGATCCCGAACCTGGAGCGCTGGCCGCTGTCGGACATCGCGGTGCGCAAGGCGATCAGCCTCGGCGTGAACCGCAAGCAGGTGGCCGCGGCCAGCGGCGAGCAGCCGGCGACCAGCGTCACCGGCCTGCCGCTGCCGACCTACCAGTCCTCGGTGGCCAAGGCCTACAACGGGGTCGGCTTCGTCGAGGACAAGACCAAGGCGATGCAGACGCTGGAGGCGGCCGGCTACGCCAAGGGCAGCGACGGCTACTACGCCAAGGGCGGCAGGCGGGTCGAGTTCAGTTGCAGCTTCCCGGCCTCCTACACCGAGATCGCCGCGCGCGTGCAGGTGCTGGTGTCGCAGCTCAAGGACATCGGCATCAAGCTGAACATCGACACGACCACCGTGGACGACATCAACCCGCGCACCGCCAAGGGCGACTTCGACTCCACCATGGGCTACCCGGTGAGCCCGACGCCACGGGCGTTCTCGTTCTACAACGACACCATGAACCCGAACCTGTACTACCCGATCGGCCAGTCCACGCCGTCGTTCCAGAACATCGAGCGGTTCAGGGACGACGAGGCGGCCGCGCTGTTCAAGCAGTACCCGCTGGCCACCACCGACGCGCAGCGGCAGGACATCCTCGACCAGATCGAGAAGGTGTTCGTGGAGAAGCTGCCGTGGATCCCTATGTTCTACTGGGGTTCCTACAGCAGCTGGAGCACGGCCAAGGTGACCGGCTTCCCGGACCCGGACAGCCCGTACTTCACCGCCGTGCCCAACGTGGTGGTGGCGCTGCGGCTGAAGCCGGCGTGACCGCCGACCTCGCCGTCATGGCGTACACCGTGCTCGACCAGGCCCGCGCCGATCTCGACGGCACGTTCGCCCGGCTGGCCGAGATCGGCTACCGGGGCGTCGAGACCTACGGCCTGGTCGAGCACTTCGGTCCGGCGCGGGTACGGGGCGCGCTGGACGCGGCCGGGCTGGCCGTGACGAGCGCGCACGCGCCGTTCCCGGCCGGCCCGGACGCGGAGTCCATTCTGGACCAGAACCAGGAGCTCGGCGCGGAGGTCCTGGTGTGGAGCATGGAACGGGAGGAGTTCGAGTCGCCGGACGCCGTCAGGCGCGGCGTGCAGCGGGTGAACGTGGCCGCCGAGCACGCCGCCTCCCGGGGCATGACAATCGCCTACCACAACCACTTCGCCGAGTTCTCCCAGTTCTTCGACGGTGTGCGGGCCTACGACCTGCTGCTGGAGCTGATGGACGACCGGGTGCTGGTGGAGCTGGACGCCTACTGGGCCGTGTTGGGTGGGGCCGATCCGGCCGAGATCCTCACCGGGCTCGGCGACCGCGCGCGGTTCATCCACGTCAAGGACGGGCCGGCCGTGAGTTACGAAGACGATGTGATGGTGCCGATCGGCGAGGGCCGGATCGACTGGCGGGCCACGCTTTCCGTGCCCTCCGGGCTGCGCTGGCACATCGTCGAGCTGGAACGGCTGCACATCGACACGTTCGAGGCGCTGCAACGCAGTCACGACCACCTGGTCGGCAACGGACTCTCGCTGGGGGCGCGATGAAGGTGCTGTTCCTGGGCGGGGCCGGCATGATCGGCTCCGCCTGCGCGGACGAGGCGGTGGCCTCCGGGCTGGACGTCACGGTCGTCACGCGCACCGAGCCGAAACGGCAGCCGCCGCCCGGGGTCCGCGCCCTGCGGGCCGATGTCCGGGACGCCGAGCAGCTGCGGGCGGCGTTGGGCGAGGAGGATTTCGACGCGGTCGTGAACTGGGTCGGCTTCACGGTCGACGACGTTCGGGCGCACCCGGACGTGTTCGCCGGCCGAACCGGGCAGTACGTGTTCATCAGCACCTGCTCGGTGTTCGCCCGGCCGGTGCCGCAGCTGCCGGTCACCGAGTCGACGCCGCGCCGCCAACCGGTGTTCGGCTACCCGCGCGGCAAGATCGCCTGCGAGGTGTTCCTGGAGAACGCCTTCCAGGAGAGCGGCTTCCCGCTCACCGTGGTGCGGCCGGCGCACGTGTACGACCGGACCGTGGTGCCCGTGCTGGCCGGTTGGACGGCGATCGACCGGATGCGGGCCGGCCGGCCCGTCGTTGTCCACGGCGACGGGACTTCCCTGTGGACGCTGATGCACTCCCGGGACTTCGCCCGGGCGTTCGTGCCGCTGCTGGGCAACGGGCATGCCATCGGCGAGAGCGTGAACGTGGTCTCCGGCGACATCCTGACCTGGGACCAGATCCATCTTCACCTCGCGGCCGCGGCCGGCGTGCGGGAACCAGAGCTGCGGCACCGGTCCAGCGAGACCATCGCCGAGGTGCTGCCCGGCTGGCGGGACGTGCTGCAGGAAGACTTCCGGCACTCGATGTTCTTCGACACCGGCAAGCTGCGCTCGCTGGTGCCGGGCTTCGCGCCGGCGGTGTCGTTCGCCGAGGGCGCGCGGGAGCTGGTCGCGCACCACGACAAGGAGCCCCGGCTGCGCTCGGTCGACCAGGACCTGAATTCCGCCTTCGATCGTCTCATAGAGCAGACCGATACAAGACCAAAGTAATACCACTTGGTATTCTGGTCGTCCGTCGACAGGAGGTACAGCCGATGCAGGGGCCCGTGTGACCGCCGAACAGCCGGTGCTGCCCGCCGCCTATCCGGAGCCGCTGTGGACGCAGGCCGCGACGCTGCTGCGCACCCGCATCGCGGACGGCGAGCTGCGCCCCGGCGCGCGGCTGCCCCCGGAGCGGGACCTGTGCCAGCAGCTGGCGATCTCCCGGGTGACGCTGCGCAAGGCGCTGGCCGCGCTGGTCGACGAGGGCGTGCTGCGCTCGGCCCACGGCCGCGGCTGGTACGTCACCGCGCCGGAGCGCGGCGACTGGCCCAACACGCTGGAGTCGTTCTCCGAGACGGCCCGGCGGATGGGCTTGGCGCCGACGTCCACAGTGCTGCGCGCGGCGGCCGCGCCGGCCAGTTTCGACGAAGCCGAGGCGTTCCAGATCGCGCCCGGCACGCCGCTGTTCCGGCTGGACCGGGTGCGGCTGCTGGACGGCGTGCCGATCGCCGTGGACGAGTCGGTGCTGCCCGTCGATGTCGCTGAGGACTTCGACGGCCTGGACTTCACCACCGCCTCGCTGTACGCGATCGTCACCGGCCGCGGCTTCCAACTGGCGCAGGCCGACACCACCATCGAGGCCCGGCCGGCCACCGCGGCGGTCGCCGGCCACCTGGACGTGCCGGAGGCCACGCCGATTCTCCAGATGCGCCAGGTGGTCCGGGACCGGGCCGGCCGCCCGCTGTTGTCATCCACCATCCGGTACGCGGGCGACCGCTACCGGCTGCGCACGTCCTTCACCAGAAATGCGGGATCGGAGCAGACATGATCGACGGCTACATCGCCTACACGCGGGCCCGCGCCACCCAGGCGGCGGAGCTCGCGGCGGCGGTCGACCGTCTGGCCGGCTCGGTGTCCGAGCTGGCCGCTGGGGGTCGTTTCTCCGGTCCTGGACCGGTTTTTGTCGGTATCGGCGCGAGCCTGGCGGCGGCCTGCGCGCCGGTGTGGGCGCTGCGCTCGCGCGGCATCCACTCGTGGCGGCTGGGGGCGGGCGACCATCCGCTGCCGTTCCCGCCGAGCAGCCACCCGGTGTTCGGGGTGTCGCAGAGCGGCCGCAGCGCGGAGACGCTGGCCGTGCTGGAGACCGTCCCGTTCGCCAAGCGGTTCGCCGTGGTCAACATGGTGCCGTCACCGATCGCCGACCTGGCCTCGGCCCTGGTCGACCTGGGCAACATCGAGGACAGCTACGCCTCCACCATCGGCTTCACCGCCACTGTGGCCGCGCTCGGGCTGGTCGCCGACGCCTGGCACGGCGGGCGGCTCGACGACGGCTGGTCGCGTATTGGCGACGTGGTGGCGATGATCGACCGCGACCTCGGTCCGCGGATCCGGGCGCTGGCCCCGTTGTTCGCCGCGGCGACGTCGGCGGACTTCGTCGGCGCCGGGCCGTTCGTCGGCTCGGCCGAGGCGGCCGCGCTGCTGTTCCGCGAGGTGGCGCGGATTCCGTCCACCGGCATGAGCACCCGGCAGTACCTGCACGGCTCCATGGAATCCGCCGGCGGCGGCGTGCACGTGCTGTTCGGGGCGGAGCGGGAATTCGCCGCGGCCGAGACGCTGGCCGGTGCCGGCCACCCGGCGATCCTCGTGACCAGCGAGGAGTTCGACACCGGACCACTCGACCCCCGGGTGCACCAGGTCCGCCTGCCGGCCCTGCCGCCCGCGCAGGCCGCGATCGCGCAGATCGTCGTCGTGCAGATCCTGGTCGAGACCGTCGCCGCGGCGCGCGACGTGGTGATCGAGGAATTCGTGTTCCACAACAACGACATCAAGGTGCCGGGGCTATGAGAGTTGTGGTCGGGGTGGACGTCGGAGGCACGAAGGTCGCGGTGCGCGTCGCGACGTTGGACGGCGAGGTGGTCAGCGACCACCAGTGGCCGGCGGACGCCTGGTCGGCCTCGCCCGTGGACGAGGCGGCCCGGTGGCTGCGGTCGCTGCTTTCCCTTGCGGTGCCGACGGATCACGAGATCGTCGCGGTCGGCATCGGCGCGCAGGGCTGCGACACCCAGGAGCACGGCCTGGCGCTGGCCGAGGCTCTCGGCGAGTTGGGCGTGCTGGCGACGGTCGTGAACGACGCCGCGCTGCTGGTGCCGGCCGCCGGTCTGGAGCACGGCATCGGCGTGATCGCAGGCACCGGCTCCATCGCCGTCGGCGCGGACTCGGCCGGGACGGTGCTGTTCGCCGGCGGCTGGGGCTGGGTGCTCGGTGACGAAGCGAGTGCGCCGGCCATTGTCCGTGAGGCCACCAAAGTGGCGCTCGCGGCGTACGACGACCGCCGGCCGGACGACGGCCTGCTCCGGGCGCTGCTGGCGCACTACGCGGTGGCCGACCCGCCGGCGCTGGCCCGGGCGGTGAACGACGTGCCGACGCCGGAGAACTGGGGCCCGGGCGCGGTCGCGGTGTTCCGGGCGGCCGACGCGGGGTCGACGCGGGCCGCCCGCATCGTCGACGAGGCCGCTCGCAGCCTGAAGTTGTTGGTGAGCCAACTGGTCGCGCGTGGCGCGGTCGGCGACACGGTGGTCGCGGCGGGCAGCGTGATCGTCAATCAGCCGCGGCTGGCCGACCGGTTGCGGACCAAGCTGGCCGACTTCTATCCCTCGCTCACGCTGCGTCTGCTGGACGTGCCGCCGGTGGCCGGCGGTGTGGTGCTGGCGCGGCGAATGCTGTTGCCGCAGGGATAATCCCAGGGCAATCGTCACCGCAGCAGGGACGCCGCCAGCAGGAACCAGGCGGAGTGCGGGATCCACTGCTCGGCCCAGCGCCAGGCGTTGCCGTCGGCCACCGGGCCGGGCGGCATGAAGTCGATGTCGTGCTCGTCCTCGAAGCCGGCGGTGATGCCGTTGAGGATGCCGCCGGGCACGTTCTTGAAGATGGCGTGGTACTCGGGTGTGTTGCGGCCGCGGCCCTGGAGCAGGCAGCTGTCGAACGGGTTCAGCCCGAGCACCCAGTGCACCTGGTCGTCGGCCAGCACGTGCAGGCGCTGGCGCAGCTGCTCGTCGCAGTCGGGCTGCGCGGCGGTGACCAGGGCGGCGTAGGCGGCGGAGCAGATGCCGGCGTTCTCGCCCTGCCACCAGTAGCCGGTCTCGTTGCCGTGCGGGAAGAAGAAGCTCGTGCGCGGCTCTTCGCCCTTGGGCTGCACGTACTGCCGGTTGAGGCCGAACGGATTGTCGGCTTCCTCGTTGAGGAACACGGCATCACGGGCGAGCGCGAACGCGGTGGCCCGGGCCTCGGCGGCCACCGGCGAGCCGGCGCAGACCTCGGCGAAGCGAAGCAGCGCGATGATCGGCAGACCGGGCTCGGCGGCGTGGAAGAACGGCCGGCCCTCGACGTCGCCGACGAGGTAACCGAAGCCGGGGCCGTCGGTGTGGCGGCCGATCAGCGACCGGGCGCGGGCTTCCGCCGGCGACACCAGGCCTTCGCCGGCGTTGCACAGCTCGGTCGCGGCCAGCAGGGCGCAGTAGTCGTCGATGACGCTCTCGGTGCCGTCGAAGCTGTACTCGGCGTTGTGCTCCTGGAGGTGGTCGAAGCCACGGCGGGCGGCCCACAGGTACTCGGCCGCCGTGAAGTCGCCGCTGACCTCGGCCGTCGAGGCCCGGGCCAGTGCGGCGATCGCCAGGCCACCGCCGTGCCGGAAGGCCGCCTGCCAGCGCTGGGTGCGGACGCTGTCCTGCAGCGGCGCGTTGATCACGCGCTCGTTGAGGTCCTTGGTCAGCGCGTCGAAGATGCCGGTGTAGAAGTAACCCTCGGGCGACTGGAAGCGGACCAGGAAGTCGGCGCCGTGCAGGCCCTCGTCCCGCAGCTTCGCGCCGAGCGCGCCGGACAGGGCCTCGTCGGTGTCGCGCAGGTTGTCCCGCGCGGCGAAGAAAGCCCACGCGCACAACGGGATCTGTTGCGGGCTCATCATCCGCGTGTACGTGAGGTGGCTCAGGAACTTGCTGAAGTCGCCGGAGGCGTCCAGCCAGCCGCCGCGCGCGTCGACGGTGCGGCCCGAGTCGTCGTTGTAGAACTTGGCCGCGCGGTCCTTGCGGTCGATCTCGCCGGTGGAGCGGACCGCCCGGAAGTAGTTGACGCAGTCGGACATCGCGGTGGCCGGCACGGCCTTGTCGGCGATGGCGAACGGGGCCGAGCGCTGCACGCCGTCCGCCGTCTCGATCTCCACCTGGTACGTGCCCGGCTCGCGGGCCCGGCTGAAGTCGAGACGGCGGAAGGCGCCGACCGACCAGCGATCCACGGTCACCTCGGGGCCCGGCGTCAGCGCCAGCCGCGAGCCGTCCTGGCCCACCAACGCTGCCGTGCGAATCTCGGTGGGCTCGGTCAGCAGCAGCACGGCTTTCTTGCTGCCGGCGGTGTCGTAGCCGAGGTGACTGGTGAGGATCGTGGTCGGCACCACACCGACGCTAGCCCACGGTTCACCCTGGTTCAACTGGTATGGCTCTGGACTTGCCTTTGTATTGTCGACGCCGCGTATTGTCGGTAGCGTCGGTGGTCGTGAAGCTGCGCGCCGTTCCGTCCACGCTGGTGCTGGTCGACGGGACCGATCTGCACCACGACCTCATCGGCGCCGCCCTGGCGCTGCAGGAGATCGTCACCGAGGCCGGGCTGCCGGCCGCGCGGGGCGTCGGCGTGCACCGCTTCGCCGATCCGATGCCGGCCACCGCCGAGGCCGACGTCTACGTGCTCTACCTGTCCGGTCCGCGGTTCGAACCGGCCGAGCAGCAGGCGCTGTCCGACCTGGTGGCCGCGGGCAAGGGCCTGGTCGCCATCCACGCCAGCAACCTGTTCGGCTTCGGCCCCGGCGGTCCGGACGCGGACCGCGCCGGCATCGAGCTGGTCGGATCGCGGTATCTCTCGCACGGCGACGCCGGCTCCGAGGGCCGGTTCGACGTGCGGGTGAAGGCCGGCCACCCGGTCACCCGACACCTCCGCGACTTCGCCATCGACGACGAGTACTACCTGATCGACTGCCAACCGGACATCGAGGTGCTGGCCGAGCGGGACACCCCGGCCGGCCCGCAGCCCATCGCCTACGTGCGCGAACACGGCCAGGGCCGGGTCTGCTACACGGCCCTGGGCCACGATCCTCGCGCCTGGGGCAATCCCTGGTTCCGGCAGCTGGTCCGACAGGCCGTGCTCTGGACCGCCGGCGTCGCCGAGGCCGACATCGAGACCTGGTCCACCCGCTGGCCACTGGGCAACGGCCGCTTCATCGACCGACCGTCCTCTTAGGACGCCCTGGACCGGTGAAATCCCGATCCGCGAGGGGCGATCGGGACTCCACCGTCACATCGCCGGTGGTGGCGCCGTGGAGTCGCGAATTATCAGCTCGGTGGCCAGCTCCACGTGCAGGGCCTCCAGCTGGTGGCGTTCGAGCAGGCGCATGAGCAGGGTGACGGCCATGCGGCCCATCTCCTCCAACGGCTGCCGCACGGTCGTCAGCAACGGGCGGGTGGCGCGGGCCAGGTCGATATCGTCGAAGCCGGCGATGGACAGGTCCTGTGGGATGCGCAGGCCGCGGCAGGCGGCGGCCGACATCGCGCCGACGGCCATCTTGTCGTTGAAGCCGATCAGCGCCGTGGGGCGTTCGGGCAGGTCGAGCAGCTCGGCGGCGAGGCGGAAGCCCTCCTCGGTGGTCGGCTCGCCGTCGCGGATCAGCGCGGGCGGAGTGAGCACGCCGACCTCGGCGAGCGCGGCGGCGTGACCGGCGAGGCGGGCGTCCGCGGCGAGCCAGTTGCTGGGGCCGGCGATGATCCCGATGCGGCGGTGCCCGAGTTCGAGCAGGTGCTGGGTCAGCCGCCGAGCGCCGGTGAAGTGCGCGGCGGAGACGGCGGCGATGTCCCGGGGCAGGTTGGTACGGGGATCGATGACCACGAAGGGAAAACCGGAGCCGCGCAGGGTGAGCAGCTGCTCGCTCGGCTCCGGCGGGAGCAGCATGATCGCGCCGGCGACGCCGCTCATCAGCGGCAGTCCGGACAGCACGGACTTCCGCTGCGCGGCCTCGCCGGCGTTGAGCAGCAGGCGCCGGCCGTGCAGGTCGAGGGTCTCGGCCACGGAGGAGACGATCAGCCCGAAGTAGTCGGAGAGCACGTACGGGCAGTGCACGTACACCGCGCCCTCGGCGATCCGACTGCGGCGGGCGCGCGGCACCGGGGCAAGGCCGCCCAACCGCTGGATGGCCGCCAGCACCAGGTCGCGGGTGGCCGGCGCGACTTCCTCGCTGTCGTTGAGCACGCGCGAGACGGTCGCGATGGACACCCCGGCGTCGGCCGCGATGTCCCGCACGGTGGCCCGGCCGCCGCCCCGCCTAGCCAATTGTTCCAGCCGTTTGTTTCATGCCGGGAGTGTAACTGCGTCTGATCGTTCGTGGTTCACGGGTCGTTGACAGTGCGGACGAGTGGCTGCTTTGCTGTCCGCGCCGCCCATTGTTCCAGTTATGTTCCATTTTGTTTCAGGACCTCGGGAGGGGCCGATGACGTCCCGTGCCACCGTCGTGGCGGCCATCGCCGCGACACTCACACTCGCCGCACCCCCGGCGGTCACCGCCGGCGCCGCGGCATGGACTCCGGTGTCGGTGTGGGAGACCACCGCGGACCAGAGCCGCCTGCTGACCCAGTTACCGGGCACCGTGTTCGGTCACGACACCGCCGGCGGGCAGATCGACGCCAATGTGGCCATCAGCATCGACCAGACCAAGAGATACCAGTCCATCTCCGGGTTCGGCGCGTCGTTCACCGACTCGTCGGCCTGGCTGATCGCCAACTCCCCGCAGCGGGACGCGATCATGGCCAAGCTGTTCGACCCGCGCCGCGGCATCGGGCTGGACTTCCTGCGCCAGCCCATCGGCGCCTCGGACTTCTCCCGGTCGCTGTTCAGCTACGACGACGGGGCCGCCGATCCGGCGCTGGCCCGGTTCTCCGTGCAGCACGACCAGGACTACATCCTGCCGATCCTGCGGCAGGCGCTGCGGCTGAACCCGCAGACCACCGTGATGGCCACGCCGTGGAGCGCGCCGGGCTGGATGAAGACCAGCGGCTCCATGATCGGCGGCTCGGTCCGCACCGACGACCAGACACTTCGGGCATACGCGAACTATCTGGTGAAGTTCGTGCAGGCGTACCGAAAGGCCGGCGTGCCGGTGTCGCTGCTGTCGGCGCAGAACGAGCCCGAGTACTCCCCCGCCGACTATCCCGGCGCCACCATGACCGCCGCCGACCAGGCGCGGTTCATCGGCGACTATCTCGGTCCCGCGCTGCGCAAGGCCGGACTGAGCACCGGAATCCTGGCCTATGACCACAACTGGGACGACACCGCGTACCCGTCCGCGGTGCTCGGTGACGCCGCCGCCTCGAAGTACACCAGCGGCGTCGCCTGGCACTGCTACGGCGGCAATCCCGACGCGCAGTCCGTCGTGCACGACGCTTTTCCGGCCAAGGACGCCTACTTCACCGAGTGCTCCGGGTCACAGTCGGCCAACCACGCCGACACGTTCGCCGACTCGCTGGTCTGGCAGACCGAGCACCTGGTCATCGGCGGCACCCGGAACTGGGCCAAGTCCGTGGTGACATGGAACGTCGCGCTCGATCCCAGCGGCGGGCCGACCATGCACTGCACCACGTGCACCGGTGCGGTCACTGTGGACAACGCCGGCGGAACCGTGTCCTACAACGCCGAGTACTACGTGCTCGGCCAGGCCAGCAAGTTCGTCAAGCCCGGGGCCGTGCGGATCGACTCCAACACCTTCGGCGCCGGCAACGTCGAGGACGTGGCCTTCCGCAATCCGGACGGCTCCACCGCGCTGATCGTGCTCAACGCCGACGGCGCCGCCGCGCGCACGTTCACCGTGTCCGAGCACGGCCGTTCGTTCAGCTACACCTTGCCCGCGAAGGCGGTCGCCACGTTCACCTGGCGGTGAAATCGCCCGGGGTCGGGCGGGGGAAGCAACCCGTCCGGCCCCGCCCGCGTCCGAGTACACAGAAAGGCCTGTGCGATCCGCGCCGCGGCGCGGCATGATCGGACAGGGGCGGTGTCACTGGAAGGGCGTGTTGTGATGACGAGGTGGCCGGCGATCGTGTTGGCCGTGACCGGGTTACTGGTCGCCGGATGCTCCGGCGGCGGGACCTTATCCGGCTCGGCTACCACCACGACCACTCCGCCGCCCCCGCCCGCGAAGGTGGCGATCCTCCCCGCCGCCGACGGGCAGGCCGTCGCCACCGAGACCCCCATCAAGATCACCGCCGACGGCGGCAAGATCACCGATGTGCAGGTGACCGGCGGGGACAAGGTCGACGGCAAGTACGGTCCCGACAACAAGACGTGGACCAGCAGCGGCACCCTCAACGTGTCCAAGACCTACACCGTGTCCGCGACCGTGACCAACCCCGCCGGCAAGACCACCACCGCGTCCAGCACGTTCACCACCGTCACGCCCAACGCCGTCGTGCACACGCACATCTTCGAGGGCGAGAACGCCACCTACGGCGTCGGCATGCCGATCATGCTCACCTTCGACAAGCCCGTGCAGAACAAGGCCGCCGTCGAGCAGGCCATGTCGCTGACCACCTCGCAGCCCGTCGTCGGGGCCTGGGCGTGGGCCGACGACATCCACCTCAACTTCCGGCCGCGCGACTACTGGCCGGCCAACACCAAGGTCTCCTTCGCCGCCCACATGAACGGCGTGCAGGTCTCCCCCGGCGTGTACGGATCTGCCGAGCTGACGCAGACGTTCAGCATCGGCGACTCCGTCGTCGTCGTCGCCAGCACCAGCGGCCACCGCATGCAGGTGTTCAAGAACGGCAGCCTCCAGTACGACTGGGCCATCAGCACCGGCAAGCCCGGCCACGACACCCCCAACGGCACCTACCTGACCATCGACAAGGGCAACCCCGTCGAGATGAAGCCGTCCGACATCGCCCCCGGCGGTCCCGGCTACTACGACCTCAAGGTGCCGTGGTCCGTGCGGTTCACCT
This sequence comes from Kutzneria sp., assembly GCA_036403095.1. GTDB lineage: Bacteria > Actinomycetota > Actinomycetes > Mycobacteriales > Pseudonocardiaceae > Kutzneria. The sequence goes on from DASWRQ010000200.1 coordinate 12,430, forward strand.
GGAGCGGCGACTACCTGCACGACGCCTACTGGTCCACCGCGCAGCAGGGCACCGAGGACGTCAGCCACGGCTGCGTCAACATGTCCCCCGAGGCCGCCCAGACCTACTACGAGGAAGAGCTGCCCGGCGACCCCGTCACCATCATCGGCAGCCCGCTGGCCGGGCAGCCCGGCGACGGCTGGACCGACTGGTTCGACAGCTGGCAGACCCTGCTCGGCAAGAGCGCCACCCACCAGGCCGTCCAGGCCGGGCCCTCGGGCAGCACCCTCGTCGCGCCCACCTCCATCGCCGCCTCCACCGGCACCACGCCCAGCGGCCACCCCGCCGACAACAACGCCCTCGCGTCGTAGGCGGTCAGGCGAGTTCTCCTGAGGCCAGCGCGAGTTCCAACGCGTACACGCGGAGCAGGTCGTGCATGCGGAACCGTCGGTTCTCGGCCCGTTCCAGCAGGTGCGCCCGCACCAGCGAGCGCAGCATTCTGGCCGCGAGGAACAGGTCGAGGTCGGCCAGTGCCGCCACGCCTTTCACGCTGTAGGTGCGGCCTGTGTGCAGGCCGAGCAGGCGGAAAACGCGTTTCTCGTCGGCGTCAAGAGCGTGATAGGACCAGGAGAAGACCGCGCGGATCGCCGTCCTCAGATCGGATCCCGCGTCGAGCAGGTCGAGCCGATGCCGCTCATCAGCCAGCTCCTCCACCAGTTCCGCGAGCGGGACGTCGTGGTTCGACACCGCGAGTTCCGCCACGATCCGCAGGGCCAGCGGCAGGCGGGCACAGAGCTCGGCGAGGGCACTTGCCGCAGCGGGCTCTTCCTCGACCCGGACACCGATCAATGCTCGCAGCAGATCGACGGACTGCGCGTCAGTGAGCAGGCCCAGGCTGATGCGCCTGGCTCCGTCCCGGGAGACCAGCCCGCGCAGGTCGTGCCGACTGGTGACCAGGACAAGACCGGACGACCCTCCCGGCAGCAGCGTCCGTACCTGTTCATCGGAACTGGCGTTGTCCAGCACCACCAGCATCCGCCGGCCCGCCGCCAGGCTGCGGAACTGCTTCGCCCGGGCATCGATGCCATGGGCCAGGTGCCGCACGCCGAAGGACCGCAGCAGCTCGGCCAGGCCCTGGTCGGCGCCGAGCGGATCGTCCGGACCGTAACCCCGGAGATTCACGTACAGCTGGCCGTTCGAGAACCGATCGGATCGCTGCTGTGCCCAATAGGTGATCAGCGCGGTCTTGCCGACGCCGGCCGTGCCGGAAACGACGGCGACGATTGCCGCCGAATGCGCGACGGCCTGCTCCGACTCGACAAGGAGCGCATCCAGCTCGTTCAGCTCGCTCTCGCGGCCGACGAGCGAATTGACGCTTCCCGGCAACTCGTACGGCACGGGCACATCGTCGGATCGCTGGGAGGCCATGCGGACGCCGCCGTGGACCGTGCCGACCTGCACAACCAGGCCGGCCTGTTCGGACACGGCGTTGCGCACCCGTGGAGCATGACCCGCGTCATCGCACTCTCTCCGCATGGCGCCTCCCACCTCGACCCTCAAGGCTAGTGAGCAGACCCCGCTGACAATGTAAGCCAAGTAGGTAATCAGAGGCCTTGCACTACACCGGAAACAACATCTTCGTAACGCCGACTCCCGTTCCCAACACACTTGAAAAAATGTGAACGAATTAACATCGAGCCGAATAGAACTGAACTTCAATCAGATCAGAGGCAACCCGCGAACTCACCACACGACGGGACCGAAGTCGCGACTCCCGCCAAGTCGGCCAGCCGCTTCACCTCCACGTCACCTAAACTTCACTTGTCTTTGGTGAAGTTGGCTGAACCTGCCTGAGGTTCAGGGTAGAGTCACGAGGTCCGCCCGGCAAGACACGCGACACGCTTGGCCCAGCCCTACCCTCAAACTAGGTGTTACGCCGGTGTACTGTGCAACGTTCAGCGCGTATGGTGAAGTTAACTGAAGGGGTGGTTCACTGCCGTGCGTCCGCCCGCCGCCCAGGACCAGTCCCTGCCCCGGCGCCTCAGAGCGCTGCGTACGACATGGACCGGGCATACCGTCACGCAGAAGCACCTGGCGCAGGCCTTCAGCGCCGTACGGTCGACCAGCGTGCCATTGATCTCCTCCTGGGAGAGCACCACAAGCCCGAAGACGCCGCCGGCAGACCGCCTTGAGGCCTACGCGCGTTTCTTCGCCACCGAACGCTCGATCTTGGGTAGCGGTGCTCCCCGACTGCTCGCGCTGGACGAGCTCGACGACGCGGAGCGGACACGCTATGACGAGCTGCTCGCGGAATTGACGGCGCTGGAATCCGAGTTGCGGGGCCACGACACGGCCAACGGCACAACGGCGCTGCCGGCCAACGGCGCCTGGCATTTTCCCGACGGCTTCGACGCGCTCGTCGTATGCGCGCGGCTTCCCAAGGATGTGGCGACGCCATACCCGGATCCGAGCGACCCGGACTACCTGACGCTGTACAACTACGCGGACCTGGACTCGCTGGTCGAGCTCTTCGGCCATCTCCGGGCGATGAACCCCGACAGCAATGTCAACTTCAAGACGGCCGACCAACTCGCCGAGGACGACTACACGAAACACCTCGTGCTGCTCGGTGGCGTCGACTGGAATCTGCTTAGCAGGGAGTTGCTACCGCGCGTAGGTATACCAGTACAGCAGATAACCCGGCTCGGCACCGACGAGCCCGAGGGCTTCGAGGTGGAGCAAGAAGCCCGGACGCGTATGTTCACGCCGACCGTGCGAGACGGCTTGCTGCTCGAAGACGTGGCTCACTTCTACCGTGGCCCGAACCCGTTCAACACGGCGCGAACGGT
>DASWRQ010000201.1:0-39695 GCA_036403095.1 Kutzneria sp.
CACCGTCGAGGAACTCGCCGCCTACTGCCGGCAGAGCTTCCCCCCGGTGTTCGCCGAGGTCGCGGAACGCGCGCGGCCCGTCGGCGACGTGGTCACCTACCGGCAGGCCGACAGCAGGCGGCGCGAGTTCCATGCGCTGGACCGGTTCCCGGCCGGACTGGTGGCCGCCGGAGACGCGGTGGCCTCGTTCAACCCGGTGTACGGCCAGGGCATGTCCTCGGCGATGCTGCACGCGTCCTGCCTGTCGTCCTACCTGCGCTCCACCCCGGACCTGGACCGGCCGGCCATGGCGTACTTCGACCTGGTGCGCGTGGTCGTGGACGCCGCCTGGCAGACCTCGACGTTCGCCGACCTCGACCTGCCGCACGTGGACGGCCCGTACCCGAAGGGCTACCACCTCGCCAAGTGGATGGGCGGCCTGCTGTTCAAGGCGTCCCTGTCGGACCCGGTGGTGCGCGAGCAACTCAACCAGGTCCGTGGCCTGCTCGCCCACCCCGACTCGCTGTCGCGCCCCGGCATGCTGGCGCGCGTGTTGTTGCGCTCGGTACTGCCGACGGCGGGGCGACCTGCCGGCCGAGGTGGACAAGGCGCCGGCCGCGGCCGGCCCGGCACACCGGACCGTGGTCAGCGTGAAGCAATCGGAAGGGGATGAACGGCCATGAACGTGGTCTTGTGGATCATTGCGAGCGTGCTCGCCGTCGTGTTCCTCGGCAGCGGGCTGATGAAGCTCGTGCGGCCGAAGGAGAAGCTGGCCGAGTCGGGCATGGGGTGGACCGAAGACGTCAGCGGGCCCACCGTCAAGCTCCTCGGCGGCCTGGAGGTGCTCGCCGGCCTCGGCCTGATCCTGCCGGCCGTGTCCGGCATCGCACCCGTGCTGGTGCCGCTGGCCGCGCTGGGCGTCGGGCTGATCATGATCGGCGCCGCGATCGTCCACGCCCGCAGCGGCGAACCCCGGTCGATCATCCTCAACGTGGTGCTGTTCGTGCTGGCCGCCGTGGTCGTCTGGGGCCGGTTCGGCCCGTACTCGTTCACCGGCTGACCGTCCGACAACCACGAATTCGAGGCCGGCCCGGGCATTTCGTCGTGGCCGTCGCCGGACGGCTTTCCTCGCCTCAGGTCACGAGTCGAGGCAACCATCACCACCGAGTTTCCTCCAGGAGCGTCATGTCCAAGACGATCGCCGTGTTCGGCGCGGGAACCGGCCTCGGCGCCTCGGTGGCCCGCAAGTTCGGCCGCGAGGGCTACCGGGTCGCGCTCGTCGCCCGGCGACGGGAACCGCTTGAGCTGCTCGCCGGACAACTCGCCGAAGAGGGCATCGAGGCGGCGGTCTTCACCGCGGACCTCCTTCACACCGCGGAGATTCCGGCACTGGTGGCGGCGATCAGGCAGCGGTTCGGCCGTATCGACGTCGTCGAGTACAGCCCGATCTCGACCGCGTTGTTGTTCACCGCGGCGGCCGAGCTCACCATCTACCGGCTCCGCGATCTGGTCAACCTCTACCTCCTGACGCCCGTCGAGCTCGTGCGGACGGTCCTGCCGGAGATGCTCGAGCGTGGCGACGGCGGCATTCTCATCGGGCACGGCCCGACAGCGGTCGAGCCGGTGCCGTACCTGAGCGGTGTCGGTCCGGTGATGGCCGCCATGCGCAACTACGTGTACTCCCTGCACGGTGAACTCGCCCACAAGGGGGTCTACGCGGGCACTCTCCTCGTCGGCGCGGCCGTCGAGCGCAGCGCCGGCCATCAGGCCATGGTCGCCGGCGACCTGGAGCTCGATCTCCCGCCGGACATCGAGATCCCCGTCGTGGACCCGGACGACCTGGCCGACCGCTGCTGGCACCTATACACCAAGCGCGACCAGGTCGAGGAGATCTATCCGCCACTCCCCGGAGCCGCGCACCACTGACCGCTCGACGATCCCGTGCCGTAGACCAGCCCCAGGACGAACACGCTCTCACCGGTCTGCACGGCATTGGCCGAGGCGGGCGGAGTGCCCACCCGGGTAGTGGTCGAGGAATCCTCGGTCACGGTGTGCCGCAGCCCGGCCGACGTGCCGGCGGCCCATGAGGCGGTCGCCGCCGCGTTGGCCGCGCTCGTCACCACCGTTCACGACGGCACAACGCTCTCAACCTGAGGGGGCGGCCCTCCACCGTGGAGCGGGCCCTACGCCGGGCCGTCGGCGCCGGGGCGACCTGCGGTGATGGTCAGGGCGACCAGGGCGCCGGCGATGGCGATCAACGCGCCGATCGCGAACGCGACGTGGTACGGGTACACGTTGACGGGCTGCCCGGGGTGCTTGCTGGCAATGGTCAGCGCGGTGGTGAGCGCGGCGACGCCCAGAGCGCTGCCGAGCTGGCGCAGTGCGTTGAACAACGTGGACGCCGCCCCGGTGTCGGCCCGGGCGATGTTGGTGAACGCGGTGGCCTGTGCGGGCACGAAGATGTGCGCGATGGCAATGCCGAGCACGAACATCTCGATCCGCATCGGCCACAGCCCGGCTGTGCTCGTGATCAGCGTCAACGACCCGATCGACACAGCGGCGAGGGTCAGCGCGAGCACGCTCGTCCAGCGCGACCCGAGTCGCGGATGGACGAACCGCCCCGCGAACGTCGAACCGACCATGACGCCGAGCGCCTCCGGGAAGGTGGACAGGCCGCTGACGAGCGGACTGACCCCGAGGCCGTCCTGCAGGAACAGCGCGGACAGGTAGAGCACGCCGAGGAACGCGGCCATGGTCAGGACCATGACGGCGGTCGTCGACCGGAACATCCGGTCGCCGAACAGCCGCAGCGCCAGCAGCGGTTCGCGCGTGCGCCGTTGGGTGAGGACCAGCGCGACGAGCAGCACCACGCCGACGGCGAGTGCGGCCAGGATCAGCGGATCGCTCCAGCCCCGTTCGGGCCCGGCGCTCACCCCGTACATCAGCGCCGCGAAACCCGCGCCGGACAGCAGGAAGCCACCGAGATCGAAGCGGCCGGCCGTCGGTTTGTCGGTGTCGCGCAGGAAGAACAGGCCGTAGCCGACGGCGATGACGCCGACCGGGATGTTCACCAGGAACACCCATCGCCAGCTCAGCGAGTCGACCAGCACGCCGCCCAGCAGCGGACCGGCGGCCGGCGCGAACGTGGTCGGGACGGTCAGGATCGCCGAGGCGCGCATCCGTTCCGCCGGCGGAAAGGCCCGGAACAGCATGGCCATGCCGACCGGGGTCAGCATGCCGCCGCCGATGCCTTGCAGCACCCGGAATCCGACGAGCTCGGTGAACGTGCCGGCCAGTCCGCACAGTGCGGACGCCACCGTGAACAGCACGATCGAGCCGAGCATGACCCGTTTGTGGCCGAGCCGGTCGCCGAGCCAGCCGCTGGCCGGGATGACCACGGCCAGGCTGACCAGATAGCCGATGGACACCGCGCCGACGGCGGACGGCGCGACCCGGAATTCGCGGCCGATGCTGGGCAGCGCGACGTTCACGATGGCGGTGTCCATGATGGCCATGAACAGTCCCAGCACGAACACCACGCTGACCGCGACCTTCGGCCGCGTCAGGGTAGTTGTCACGATGCCTCCTGGTTGAGAGTGACGGTGTCACGGCGCGCGTTCGTCGCGTCGAGCACCTCCGGTCCCTCAGCGGGTTCCGGTCGCCGAGCAGTCACAACGCCGAGCCGTTCCGGCGCAACGGGATTCACTAGTCCGGTTGCTCCCGATCGGCGACGAGCACCAGGCCGCCGCACAACCCGCCGTCGGTCGGCATCGCGTGCGCCTGCCGGCGAACCGCGGCGTTGTGGTTCATGGCCCAGCATGATCCGGCAAATTCGAGCAACGCGCATCACGAGCCGCAGCTGCCACCAAACCTCCATGAGAAACTCGAACGAGCGGGCAATCTACCAGCGTGGAGCGAATCGGCCGGCAGATCGTGCAGCGCCGGCCGAACGCCGCCGACGCGCTCGCGGACGCGATAGCCGGCCGCGAGGACGTGTCCTGGGTCAGCACCACCTCCGGTGGCTCGGAGATCGTGTGCGTCGCGTTCACCGATCCAGGCGCCACGCGCGGCTCGGTGTTGGCCAAGTTGCCTCGCACCAGCCAGGTGTTGAGCTTCACCGCGTTCGCCGTGCTGCACGTGCACGTCGGCAGCGATCGGAAGTGGCTCGCCTTCGACGCTCCACTCAAGCACCGACCAACTCGCCCGGCTGCGTCAGGGCAAACTCGAGGCAGCAGTCCGGCACGAGAGTCCACAACGGACGTCTGGTCCTCGACTAGTGTCCGGTGCCGAACTTGCCGGTCTCGACTCGGTGCTTGAGGCCCAAGTCGCACCAGATCCCAGGTGCAACAGGAGCACGGCCGAGGACAGCAGGAGGAAGAGCCCGGCCGAGGCGAGGACGGACGCCTTGGTGATGTGCGCCCGCATGAGGAAGACCAACGCGCCGACGAAGTAGGCGACGAGGCCCAGCGCCGCCAGCGCACCGAGGGGGTGCCACCACAGTCCGAGCAGCACGCCGAGGATGCCCGCGGTCTCGGCCAAGGCCAGCAGCCACAGCTTGGACGGCGGGAAGCCGACGGCCCGCATCCCCTCGACCTGACGCTCGGCCCTGGTGGCCTTGCCCCAAGCCGAGGGAATCAGCAACACCGCCAGCGCCACGGTGGCGATCGACAACACAGCGATCATGAAGCGTGGACCTCGTCGTGGGTGCGGGCGCCGGCCTTCGGGATCAGCAGCGAGACCAGCAGGCTGACGGCGACGATGCCGGCCAGCGCCAGATAGGCGTTGCGGTAGCCGGAGTCGTGGTAGAAGGCGGTGCCGTTGGAGATCGTCGCGCTGCCGCTGAGCACGGTGAACAGCACCTGGGCCCCGAGCGTGACCATCAGGCCGACCAGCATCAGCGACATCCCGCTGGCCTGCGCCTGTTCCTTGGTGGACACCGACTCCAGCACGAGGATCGGCGTGCAGCCGTAGACGATGCCGGTGCCCAGCGCGGCGAACACGCCGGTCAGGATGATCTCGGTGGCGTTGTGGTGGAAGAACGCCTGCAACACCAGGCCGAAGAACACGATCGGCACCGCCGCGAGCCAGGTGGCCCGGGTGCCGAAGCGCCGGGCGGCGAAGGCGGCCAGCACACCGGTCACGAACAGCACCACACCGGCCGGCAAGCCCACGACGGCGCCATAGGTCGCGCTCCAGCCGAGACCGTCGGACACGCCGGGAATGGTGGGATACAAGGGAATTACTACTGTCATGATGCCGGCAGCGGCGAAGGCGAAGCCCTGGATCATCGACGACGCGGTCAGCACGACCGCGACCTTGCGGCGGGACAGCATGGCCAGATCGATGATCGGATTGCGGGCCCGCTTCTCCACGAACACGAACACCGCCAACAGAATCACGCCGATCGTGACCGGACCCAGCACCTGCGGGCTGGCCCAGCCCAGCTGGGACCCGCCGCCGAGGCCGACCATGATGGCGAGCACGCTGAGGGCCAGCAGCAGGCCGCCGGTCCAGTCGAAGCCGCTGCGATCGGCGTGCCGGGGCGTCTCCGGCAGCACGAACGCGACGAGCACCAGGCCGAGGGCGGTGCAGGCGGCGACGAACCACATCGCGCCGGGGAAGCCGTAGCTGTCGAGCAGCCAGCCGGCGATCAGCGGTCCGATGGCGATGACCGCGCCGAGGGCCGCGCCGATGATGCCGGTGACCGTCTTGAGCCGCTCGACCGGAACGACGTCCCGGGCCGCGGCCAGCGTCAGCGCGGCGACCGGCACGTAGCAGGCGGCGATGGCGCGACCGATCAGCAGCACCTCGAACGTGGGCGCCAGCGCGCACAGCACGTCGCCGCCGAGCCCGATGACCACCAGCGTGAGCATCACCCGGCGCTTGCCGTGCATGTCGCTCAGCTTCACCGCGAACGGCAGCAGCAGCGTGCCGATCAGCGCGTAAATCGCCGAGAACCAGACGATCTGGGTGGTGTGGAAGGCCTGGGCCACCTGGGCCTGGGCCACGGAGGTGATCACCGCCGACATGTTCACCAGCTGCGCCGGCCACAGCAGCGCCAGCACCACCAGCCAGAACGGCTTGGCCAACGCAACCGCCGGTAAGGACGATTGCGGCACAAGAGGTCTGGGCTCCATTGCGTTACCTCCGCTGTCGGCGCGTTGCCGACAAGTACAGCCAGCCCGGACGTTGCCCGGCAAGACGCCGCCCGTTACGACTGGCGCCCCGCCGCGTTAGCGCTTCTTACGCCCGGGCCGAGAACAGCCCGGCGGGCGGCGACCAGATCAGGCGCGGGTCGGTCTGCACCACGGTGCCGAGCAGATGGTCGATCCGCGTCAGCAGGTCCAGGTCCAGCCGCACGCCGGCGGCCTTGACGTTCTCGGTGACCTGGGCCGGCGTGCTCGCGCCGACGACCGCGGACGCGACGGTGGCATGCTGGAGGGTCCAGGCGATGGCCAGCTGTGCCAACGACATCCCGGCGTCGTCGGCGACGCCCCGCAGCAGTTGGACGCGGTCGAGCAGTTCCGGGGCCAACAGGCTGCCGATGGCCAGCCGCTGGTCCGGGCCGCCGGCCGCCCGGGAGTCGGGCGGCACGTGGTCGCGCCGGTACTTGCCGGTCAGGATGCCCTGGGCCAGCGGAACCGAGGCGAACTGTCCGATGCCCAGCCGGTCGCACGCCGGCATCACCTGGGATTCCGCCACGCGCCAGAGCATCGAGTAATGCGGCTCGTTGACGATGAGCGGAACCGAGCACTGCTCGGCTATCGGCGCGGCGCGGAGGATCTGGTCGACGGTCCACTCCGACGTGCCGACGTAGAGGATCTTGCCCTGACGGACCAGGTCGGACAACGCCAGGAAGGTCTCCTCCAGCGGTGTCCGGTAGTCGAACCGCAGCAGCAGGTAGATGTCGATGTAGTCGGTCCGTAGCCGCCGCAACGACCCGTGCACCGAGGTGAGCAGGTGTTTGCGGCTCAGCCCGGCCCGGTTGGGTCCCGCGCCCTCGGCCCAGTACGCCCCGGTGCACAGTTCGAGGTCGTGTCGTCGGGCGCCGGACAGGGCGGCGGCCAGGTTCTCCTCGGCCGCTCCCCCGTGCCACGCCGCCGCGGTGCGGAACGTCGTGATCCCGGCGTCGAGCGCCGCGGCGACGCAGCCCGCGCCGTCGGCGTCGGTCAGCCAGTTTCCGTACGCGATCTCGCTGACCGACAGGCCGCTCGCGCCCACTTTCCGGAATTCCATCAGCCACCCCCCATCATCGAGTCGCTGATCGTCTGATCGATCCAGGCGTCCACGTCGGCCGCCTTCTCGGCATACCGTTTCCGCACCGACTCGTGCGGCAGGATCAGAAAGTCGCCGGCCCGCAGCCCGTGCACGGTCGATTCGGCGACCTCCTCCGGCGATATCAGCGGCGCCGCGGCGGCAATTGCCAGTGCGGTCGGATGCCCGGCGGCGATACCGGGTTCGAGCAGCGCGGTGCGCACCCCCAGCGGGCACAGCGCGCTGATTCCGATGCCGCGCGCGCGATAGGTGACGGCCAGCCATTCGGCCAGGCCGACCACCGCGTGCTTGGTCACCGTGTAGGGCACGTCGCCGGGTGCGCCGAGCAGGCCGGCGGCCGACGCGGTGATCAGCAGGTGCCCGCCGCCGCGCCGGATCATGTCCGGCACCACGCACTGCGCCGCGTACACATGCTGCATCACGTTGACCGCCCACGACGTGGCCCACTGCTGGCCGGAGGCGTGGATGCCGGTGCCGAACGCGACGCCGGCGTTGGAACAGAACAGGTCGACCGGGCCGTACCGGTCACGGGTCGCGGCGACCAGCGCCCGCACGTCCTCCTGGCGGGAAACGTCCGCCGGCACGGCAGTGGCGTCGCCGCCCGCGGCCGTGATGCTGGCGGCCACCGCCTCGGCCCCGGCCAGGTCCACATCGGAGACGACCACGCCGGCGGCGCCTTCCGCGGCCAACCGCCGGGCCAGCGCGGCGCCGATGCCGCGCGCCGCTCCCGTCACCACGACCACACGTCCTTGCAGGTCCATCGCGGCTCCAGTGCCGTTGTCGCGAATGCCGGCAGCCAGTTCTACCCGATATTCCGTGACCGGAACATCTCCATATGGAGAGGGTGATTCCGTCTCATATTCAACTATTGCTTTCGGCTGGGTTATGAGTTCTCCTTACGTCCAGTCAAGGGGCCCTGCATCCCCGGCTTACTGGTGCACAAGGAGGTTCGCCAGTGCGCTATGCCCTCAGCATGCGAACACGAGTCCTGGCAATGTGTTCTCCGCAACCGCGCGTGGTCGCGGCGATCGCCCGCGGCGGCGGATCGGGACTGCTCGATCTGCGTCCGGACGTCACGCCGCGGGAACTCGCCCGGCTGACCGGAAACCTGCGTGTGCCGTTCGGAATCCGCGTGCCGGCCGCCTCGTCGCTGACCCCGGAGTCCATTCGGGACTGCGGTGCCGACGTCGTGCTGTTCGCCGTCGGCGCCCCGGTCGTGCCGTCGGACCGGTTGACGGTCGCCGAGGTCTGTTCGCTGGATCAGGCCGCGGCCGCGCTGGACGCCGGTGCGGCCGGCCTGGTGGCGGCGGATCACGGTGAGCTGTCGGTATTCGTTCTGCTGCAACAGCTCCTCGAAGCCCGCGGGGACCAGGTCCCGGTGTGGGCGGCCGGTGTCGGACCGCGCACGGCCGTCGGGGCGATGATCGCCGGGGCCAGCGGAGTCTTCCTGGACGAACAGCTCCGGTTGCTCGATCCGGACACGACGCCGGCCGAGCGCAGGCGGTTGTCCACTTCGGACGCCACACTCGCAACGCTGTTCGAAAACCGCTACGAAGACGTCGAAAGCGCGGTCCGATCGGTCGTGGCGGCGGTGGCTGAGCAGCCGGCGCGAGGCCCGGTCGAGCAGGGCCGGCCGCTGTGCCGGACGTTGGGCAGCGCGCTGCCGATCGCGCAGGGGCCGATGACCCGGGTCAGCGACCAGCCCGCGTTCGCGGCGGAAGTCGCCGACCACGGCGGTTTCCCGTTCATCGCCGTCGCCACGGCCAGCGGCGCGGGCACGACCGAGCTGCTCGCCCGGACCCGGGACATGATGGGCGGTCGCGGCTGGGGTGTGGGTCTGTTGGGGTTCATCGACCCCGAACTCAGGGATCAGCAGCTGGCGGCGGTGCGTGCGGCCCGGCCACGCTGCGCGCTGCTGGCCGGCGGGAAACCGGCGCAGGCCAAGGCGTTGGAGGCCGACGGCGTCCCGACCTACGTGCACGTGCCGTCCCCGGTGCTGCTGCGGCAGTTCCTCGACGCGGGCGTCCGTCGCTTCGTCTTCGAGGGCGCGGAGTGCGGCGGCCACATCGGCCCGCGGCCGAGTTTCGCGTTGTGGGAACAGCAACTGGACGTGCTTCGGGGTCACGGAGCCGGGATCGAGGTGCTGTTCGCCGGTGGCGTGCACGATGCCCGCTCGGCCGCCGTGGTGGCCGGTGCGGCGGCCGAGTTGGCCGCCGCCGGCGCGGGCGTCGGCGTGCTGATGGGCACGGCCTATCTGTTCACTCAGGAGGCCGTCGCGACGGGGGCGATCACGGATCTGTTCCAGGATCAGGCGATCGCCGCCGCCTCGACGGTGACGCTGGAGACCGCCCCCGGGCATCGCACCCGGTGCCTGCCCAGCCGGTACACCGCGCACTTCGAGACCGTCAAGGCCGACCTGCGGGAGCGGTTGTCCCATCAGGCGGTCTGGCAGCAGCTCGAAGACCTCAACGTGGGCCGGCTTCGCATCGCCAGCAAAGGCCTGCGCCACAGCGACGACGGTCCGGAGCCGGTCGACGCGCAGACGCAGCTGGGCCAGGGCCTGTACATGGCCGGCCAGGTCGCGGTGTTGCGCGACCGGACCACCACGATCGAGCGGTTGCACCGCGAGGTCACCGACGGCGCGACCGAGCTGCTTCGGGCCCGGGCCATCGACCGGCCGACCACCATCGACCGGGATGTCGCCATCGTGGGCATGGCTTGCGCCTTTCCCGGCGCCACGGACCTGCCGGCCTACTGGTCGCTGATCCTGCGCGGCATCGACGCGGTCACCGAGGTGCCGCCGGAGCGTTGGGACACCACGGTCTACGCCGAGCACTCGGCCTCGCGGTGGGGCGGTTTCCTGTCCCCGCTGGAGTTCGACCCGCTGGCATACGGCATTCCGCCGGCCTCGCTGGCCAGCATCGACCCCGCTCAGCTGGTGTCGCTGGAGCTGGCCCGCCGCGCGCTGGCCGACGCCGGCTACGCCTCGCGCGAGTTCGACCGTGAGCACACCAGCGTGATCTTCGGCGCCGAGTCCGGCAGCGACCTGTCCAACGCCGGCGTGCTGCGCACACTGCTGCCCGGCTACCTCACCAACGTCCCGAAGGAGCTGACGGACCAACTTCCCGAGCACACCGAGGACTCGTTCCCCGGCGCGCTGGCCAACGTGATCTCCGGCCGGATCGCCAACCGGCTCGATCTGCGCGGCGCCAACTACACCGTGGACGCCGCCTGCGGGTCGTCACTGGCCGCCCTGGACGTGGCGGTGAAGGAGCTGCGTCTCGGCACCAGTTCCATGGTCCTGTGCGGCGCGGTCGATCTGCACAACGGCATCAACGACTACGTGATGTTCACGTCGGCGGGAGCGCTCTCGCCGACCGGCCGGTGCCGACCGTTCGACGCCGCCGCGGACGGGATCGCGCTGGGTGAGGGCGGCGCGTGCCTGGTGCTCAAGCGGCTGGCCGACGCCGAGCGCGACGGCGACCGAATCTACGCCGTGGTCAAGGGCGTCGGCGCGAGCAGCGACGGCCGTGCGCTCGGGCTGACCGCGCCGCGTCCTGAGGGCCAGCGTCGCGCGCTGGAGCGCGCTTACCTCGACGCCAACGTCAACCCCCGTTCGATCGGACTCATCGAGGCGCACGGCACCGGGACTGTCGTGGGCGATGAGACCGAACTCCGCACCCTGACCGAGTTCTTCGGCGACGCCGGGGCAGAGCCCGGTTCGATCGCGCTCGGCTCGGTGAAGAGCCAGATCGGCCACACCAAGTGCGCCGCCGGGCTGGCCGGGCTGATCAAGGCGACCCTCGCGCTGTGGCACGAGGTGGTGCCACCCACCCTGCACCTGAGCAACCCCAGCCCGGCCTGGAATCCCGCGACCAGCCCGTTCACCTTCACCACCGAGGCACGGCCCGCTCCCGGGCTGCGGAGCCTGGCCGGGGTGAGTGCCTTCGGTTTCGGCGGCACGAACTTCCACGCCGTGCTGGCCGCCGGCCCGGTCCCGCCCGATCGCACGCAAGGGCTGTGTGACTGGCAGAGCGAGCTGGTGCTGGTCCGCGGGTCCGATGTGGACGATGCCCGAGATGCCCTGCGGGCACTGCTTGCCGAGCGACCGAGCGCCGGCCCGCGGGAGATCGCGGAATCGGCGGTCAATGCCGACCAGCCGGTGCAGCTGGCGTTCGTCGCGGACAGTCGGGCGGGCTTGGAGACCGGTGGCATCACCGCCACCGGGCCGGCCGGCAAGATCGCCTTCCTGTTCCCCGGCCAGGGCAGCCAACGGCCGGGCATGCTCGGCGAGCTGGTCGTGCACTTCCCGGAACTGGCCGACCGGCTGCGGCACGTTCCCGGCCTGGCCTCGACGGTGTTCCCGCCGCGGGCGTTCGACGAACGGGGCCAGGCCGCGCAGCAGGACGCGATCACCGCGACCGCGGTGGCCCAGCCCGCGCTGGGTCTCGTCGAGACGGCGCTGTGTGGCCTGCTCGGCGAGCTCGGTGTGCAGCCGGATTTCCTGGCCGGGCACAGCTACGGCGAGCTGGTGGCGTTGTCGGCGGCGGGCGCCTTCGACCTCGCCACACTGGTCGAGCTCAGCCAGGCCCGGGCCGAGGCGATCGACGAGGCGGCGCAGGGCCGGCCGGGGGCGATGGCGGCGGTGCGGACGACCCGCGAGGTCGTGGCTGCCGAGATCGCCGGCCTGGACGTGGTGGTGGCCAACCACAACGCGCCGGAGCAGGTGATCGTGTCCGGCGGCGTGGACGAGATCGAGCGCTGTCTGCGCCATCTCCGGGACCGTCGAATCGCGGCCCGTCGGATTCCGGTGGCCTGCGCGTTCCACAGCCCGCTGGTCGCGGACGCCGAGCGGGTCTTCGCGAAAGCGCTGAGCGCGGCGGAGATCACCGACCCGGTGCTGCCGGTGTGGTCGAACACCAGCGCCAAGCCGTACCGGCCGGGCACGGTTCGTCCCGCGCTGGCGGCGCAGATCGGCGCCCAGGTGCGGTTCGTCGACCAGATCGAGGACATGTACGCGGCCGGCGCGCGGACCTTCGTCGAGGTCGGTCCCGGGCGGACGCTGTCCCGGCTGACCCGGGAGATCCTGGGCGACCGCCCGCACACGGTGCTCGCCTGCGGCCCCGGCCTGTCGGACTTCCTCGGCGCGCTCGGCCGCCTCGCCGTGGCCGGCGTCCCGGTGGACACGGCCCGCCTGTTCCGCGGCCGAAGACGACCCGTCCCCGCGGCCGACAGCTGGACGGTGAACGGCCACCTGGTCCGCCGGCCGGACGGCCGCATCCCGACGAACGGACTCGTGCCAGCGAGGAGGAGCACCATGACGGACACCATGCCGGCCGGCCGCGACCAGGTCGTCGTCGAGTTCCTGCGGAACAGCCGGGAGATCATCACGTTGCAGCGCGAGGTGCTGCTCGGCTATCTCGGGGCGACCCCGGCCCCGCCGCCGGCCGAGCGTGCGGTGACCGTGATCGAAGCACCCACCCCCGTGGTGACCGCGCCCGTAGTGGCCGCGCCGGTGGCCGAGATCCCGGTCGAGGAGCCGAAGCCGGCCGGCGACGTCCGGGCCACCGTGCTGACGGTGATCAGCGAGCGCACCGGGTTCCCGCCGGACATGATCGAGGGCGGTCTGGACCTGGAGGCCGATCTTTCCATCGACTCCATCAAGCGCACCGAGATCGCCGGCACCCTGCTGCGCCGCCTGGACCTGGTGGGCCGCGCCGGCGACGACGGACCGGACCTGCTGGTCCGGCAGCGGACCGCCGACAAGCTCACCGCCCAGCTCGAACAGTGGCTCAACCCCAAGCAGTCCCTCGGCTCGGCCCCTCGGCGCTACGTCGAGCACCGTGTCGACAGCCCGTTGCCGCCGTCCGACCCGGAACGCTTACGGGACAAGACCCTGGCCGTGCTGCACGCGCCCGAGCAGGCCGAGCTGGCGGACACCGTCCGGCGCGCTCTCGGCGGGCCACCGGTCGACGCGGCCGACGCGGACATCGTGATCTCGCTGCACGCGCTCGTCGACGGCGAGTCGGCAGCGCCGGAGCTGTTCAGCCAGCTCAAGGCCGCTCGGGGGACGTTCATCGCGGCTGCCACCGACACCGAGTCGGCGGCCGGGCTGGCCGGCCTGTGCCGGGCCGCCGCGCTGGAACGCAGCGCCCCGACCCGGCTGGTCGTCCTCGACCCGGGCGTGGACATCGCGGCGGCGCTGTCCGCCGAAGCCGGGGTCGAGGGGCCGGCCGTCGTACGCCACACGGCCGAAGGCCGAAGCGCGACCACCGTCCGGGAGCAGGGCTTGGGTTCCCTCGCACACGCCGGTGCCGGACCCGGCGGCGGCGAGCTGACGGTGCTCGGGCTCGGTCCCGACTCGGTGGTGGCCGTGCTCGGCGGCGCCCGGGGCATCACCGCCCGGGCCGCGATCGCGCTGGCCGCCAGCGGGTGCCGGATCGAGTTCGCCGGGCGCACCAGGTGGCCGAGCGAACCCGAGGACGCCGACCTTCCCACGGACCCGCAGGCGATGCGGAGCATCCTGATCGGCCGCGGCGGCACGATCGTCGACATCGAACGCCGCGTGCGGACGGTGTTGGCGCAGCGGGAGATCGACCGCACGCTCGACGAGGTCACCGCCCACGGTGGCAGCGCCGGCTACCGGACCCTCGACGTCCGCGACGGGGAAGCGTTGCGGCAGTTCGTGAAGCAGCTCCCCCGGCTCGACGGCGTGATCTACGCCGCCGGCGTCATCGACGACAAGCTCATGGCCGACAAGGACGAGGCGTCGTTCCGCACGGTCTTCGACACCAAGGTCGCCGGGGCCGGCGCGCTGCTGGCGGCACTCACCGAGGAGGGGCTGCGGCCGGGATTCACGGCCTTCTTCGGCAGCGTCTCGGCGGTGCTGGGCAACCGGGGCCAGACCGACTACGCGGCGGCCAACGACGCCATGGACACGCTGGCCGCACGCTGGCACGCCGCCACCGGGAACCGGGCCGTGACCGTCCACTGGGGACCGTGGGCGCCGGCCGACGACCACGCCGGCATGGTCACGCCCGAGTTGGCCAAGGAGTACGAGCGGCGCGAGGTGGCGATGATCGACCCGGCCGAGGGCACCGCCGCCCTGCTGCGCGAACTCGCCTACGGCACGCCGGATGTCACCTCCGTGCTGTACACGGCGTCGCTGTGGTGACCCAGGAACCGGTGGCGATCACCGGCATGGGGGTCGTGCTGCCCGGCGCGTCCGGCGTCGACCGGTACTGGCACAACCTGCTGACCGGAACCGACGCCATCACCGCCATTCCCGAGCACCGGCGGGATCCGGAGTTCCACGGCGCGGCCGGCACGGGTCCGGACCGGACGCACGGGTGGCGCGGCGGCTTCGTCGCGGACACGGTGGAACTGGACTCGATGGCACTGGGCATCCCGCCGGCGGACATCGCCGGCATGGAGCTCGACCAGCTCACCGCACTGGCCGCGGCGTCGGCGGCGATCGAGGACGCCGGCGGCATCGACGTCGACCGGGGCAAGGTCGGCGTGATACTGGGCCGCGGCGGCTACATCTCGTCCGGCCTGGTGGGATTCGAGCAGCGGGTGCGCACGGTCCGGCAGATCGTCCGCACGGTGCGCGAGCTGGTTCCGCTGGCCGATCCGGCCACACTGGACGGGATCCGGGACGCGCTGCTGGAGCCGCTCGGCGACTTCCGGACGGAGTCGGCGATCGGCCTGGTGCCCAACCTCGCCGCCTCGCGCGTGGCCAACCGGCTCGATCTCGGCGGCCCGGCCTACACGATCGACGCCGCGTGCGCGTCGTCGCTGATCGCGGTGGACAACGCGATCACGGAACTGGGCCGGGGCCGCTGTGACGTGGTGTTGGCCGGCGGTGTGCACCACTGCCACGACGACACCCTGTGGTCGATGTTCACGCAGATCGGCGCCCTGTCGCCGAGCCAGCAGATCCGACCCCTGTCGCGGGACGCGGACGGTCTGCTCATCGGCGAGGGCACGGCGGTGCTGCTGCTCAAGCGGCTCGCCGATGCCCGCCGGGACGGCAATCGGGTGTACGCGGTGATCCGCGGCGCCGGCGTCTCCAGTGACGGCCGGGGCACGAGCGTGCTGAGCCCGTCGGTGCACGGCCAGGTCCTCGCGCTGCGCCGAGCCTGGGCGGCCGCCGGCCTCGATCCCCGGCAACCGGGCGCGATCGGGCTGCTGGAGGCGCACGGCACCGCGACCAAGGCCGGTGACACGGCCGAGCTGGCGACCATGACCGAGGTGTTCGGGCCCCCCGACGGCGCTGGAGGCGTGGTCGGCTCGGTCAAGTCGATGATCGGCCACACGATGCCGGCGGCCGGGGCGGCCGGCCTGGTCAAGGTGGCGCTGTCACTGCACCACAAGGTGTTGCCGCCGACCCTGCATTGCGCGGAACCCAACCCGGCGCTGGCGCGCACCCGTTTCCGGGTGATCGGCGAGGCCGAGGAATGGCGCGACGGCCCGGCGCCGCGACGGGCGGCGGTCAACGCGTTCGGCTTCGGCGGCGTGAACGCCCACGTCATCGTGGAGGCCGCCGACACCGCCAGGCGTCGCGTCGACGTGCGTGAGCCGGACCGGGTGCTTCGGTTGGCGGCCGACACGTCCGACGAACTGGCGGCCTTGCTCGACCGTCCACAGCAGACCGATGTGCTCGGCGGCGGCCGGGCCCGGGTCGGCATCGTGGATCCGACCCCGGCGCGGCTCGCCGTCGCGCGGCGGGTCGTGGCCAAGGTGGCGCGGGACGGCGCGCCCCAACGCGGCGTGCAGGGCATCTGGTGCACCGTTGACCCTTTGCTGCCTGCGGCGCGGACGGCCTTCCTGTTTCCCGGCCTGGAAGCCGATGTGTCCCCGCAGTGCGCCGATATCGCCCGGCATTTCGGCCTGCCGGCGCCCCGCTGGTCGACCGCGACCGTGCTCGACCATGCCGAGAGCGTGACGGCGGTCGGCCTCCTGGTCAACACCGCCCTCGGCCGGATCGGCATCGCCGCGGACGCGGTCGCCGGACACAGCCTCGGCGAGTGGACCGCCATGCGGGTCGCCGGCATGTACACGCCCGAGCCGACGGCGGAGCTGATCGACCGGTACTGGTCCGGGGAGTTCTCCTTGCCGGACACCGACTATCTGGTGTTGGGCTGCCCGGCAGCGGTGGCCGAGCGGCTCGCGGCCCGGGCCGAAGCCGTGATCTCCCACGACAACGCCCCGCAGCAGACGATCGCCTGCGGAGCCCCCGATGCCGTCCGGCGGCTCGCCGAGATCTGTCGGGAGCACGGGGTGATCACCCGGGCGCTACCGTTCCGCTCCGGGTTCCACACGCCTTTTCTGCGCCCGCACCTGACGCCCTTCGTCAAGCTGGCCGACGATCTCGCGCTGCGGCCGCCGGCCGTGCCGGTGTGGTCGGCGACCTCGCTCGCCCCGTACCCGACGGACCCGGCGGCGGTTCGCCGCCTCTACGTCGACCATCTGCTGCACCGGGTTCGGTTCCGTGAGCTCATCGAAACCCTGCACGGCCGGGGCTTCCGCGTTTTCCTCCAGCTCGGCGCCGGCCAGCTCGGCTCGTTCGTCACGGACACGCTCGGCCCGGCGAACCACCTGGTCATCGGCACCGCCGCCAACCTGCGCCCCGGCCTCGACCAGCTGCGCCGGGTCGCGACGGCGCTGTGGGTGGAGGGTGGCAGTCCCCGCTTCGAGGCGCTGGAACCGCACCGGGTGCGGTTGAACACCGTCCGCCCACAGCTGTCCCTGCCCGCGCACAGCCGGGGCATCCTGGCCACGACCGCCGGCGACGAGGTGCCGCCCGGGCTGCCCGACGCGGTGGCCGCCGAGTATCGGGCCCTGCTGGCCGAGACCCGCCGCAGCGCGGCCGGCGTCATCGCCGCACTGACGACACCGAGGTCCATTTCGGACGAAGTGACGTCCACAGTGGATGTATCCCTCGACGCCATGCCGCACCTGCGGGACCACCGCTTCTTCCGGCAGCGGCCGGGTTGGCCGGACGAGTCGGACTTCTGGCCGGTGGTCCCGGCCACCGCGCTGATCGACATCGCCTGCCGGCAGGTCGAGTGGGCCTGGCCCGGCGCTCGCGCCGCCGGCATCCGGGACGCGACCTTCAGCCGCTGGCTCATCGCCGACCCGGCCAAGGCCGTGCCCGTCACGATGAGCCGCAAGGCCGCCGACCGGGTGGAGGTGGCGATCGGCGACTACACCAGGATGACCGTCTGCCTGGGCGACCGGTTCCCGGCCGCGCCGCAGCGGCGGTCACTGCCAACGCACGAGCGGCCGTCCCCTTACACGGCATCTGAGGTGTACGACCGGCGCGCGATGTTCCACGGCCCCGCCTACCAGGGGCTGTCCAAGGTCCACGGCATCGGCAGCCACCATGTGCGCGGCGACATCACCGTGCCGCCCGGGCCCGGGGCACTGCTGGACAACATCGGTCAGCTGCTCGGGGTGTGGATCCTGGCCACCTGCACGGACTCGCTGTTGGCGTTCCCGCGGTCCATCGCGAGCATCACCTGGCACGAGCCGGAACCCGGCCCGGGCACGACCGTCGGGTGCGAGGCGACGGTGGCGACGCCGCGACCCGATCTACTCCAGATGGAGGCGAACCTGGTGCTGGACGGGCGTGTCATCGCCACCGTCGAGGGCTGGCAGGACATCCGCTTCCCGTGCGACGAGGACGCGTACCGGGCCCGGGCCTTCCCCGAGACCCATCTGCTGTCCACAATGGACGACGGTCGGGCGACCGTGCGGGACCGCTGGCCGGGCGTCGCGGCCCGGGAGTTCTTCGCCGGGCTCTACCTCAGCAGCAAGGAACGCGCCGCCTACGCGGCCTGCCCGCCGCGGGAGCAGCGAGGCTGGCTGTTGCGGCGCATCGCCATCAAGGACGCCGTGCGCGCACGACTGGCCGGGGTCTACCCGGCCGAGATCTTCGTGCACGAGGACGAGAAGTCCGTGTCCGGCCTGCACGGCCGGATCCTGCCGGACCTCACCGTCGGTGTGGCCCTGCACGGCGACACGGCCGTCGCCACGGCCGACAGCCCCGATCATGCGACCAGGAGCGCGACATGACCGTACAGCCCTATGCCCGCACCACCGTGTTCGACACCGTCGCCGCACTGCTCGCGCCGCTGGTTGGCGACCTGGACCTGGTGGGCATCGAGATCACCCCGGACAGCCAGTTCCACGAGGACCTCGGGCTGGAGAGCATCGACCTCGTCACCTTCGACGGCATCCTCGCCGAGCACTTCGGGCCGGCCGTGAAGCTGGCCGACTTCCTGACCGAGAAGGACCTCGCCGAGGTCATCGAACTGCGGGTCGGCGCCATCGCCGACTACGTGGCCGACCGGATCTCGTGGCGGGGGTGACGCGATGCCGACGATGACCGTGAACGGGCTGAGCACCAACGTCCAGCTGGTGCCGGCCGCCGGCGTCGAGCAGGACGCCGCGCCGACCGTGGTCTTCCTGCACGGCATGGGCACCGACAGCCTGGCCAGCTTCTACCTGACGCTGGCCCCGCCGGTGGCCGCGGCCGGTGTCAACGTGATCAGCTACGACCTGCGCGGGCACGGCAAGACCGACCGGCCGGCCCACGGCTACACCATCGCCGACTTCGTCGCCGACCTGGCCGACCTGCTCGACCAGCTCGGCGTGCGCCGCCCGGTGCACCTGGTGGGCAACAGCTTCGGCGGCACGCTGGCGTTCAGCTACGCCGCCGCCCATCCCGACCGGGTGTGCAGCATCGTGTGCATCGAGTCCGAGCCGGCCACCCGGGAGTGGGCCGACAAGATGACCCAGATCCTGGAGTACACGCTCGAATTCCTCGCCCTGGAGGAAAGCTACGACTGGATCGAGGCCAACTTCAGCGCCCACCACCGGCGGCTGGCCCGGATGGCCGCGGACCGGATCATGACCACCAGCATCGCCCAGGAGGTGCCGCTGGGGCCGCTGCTCAGCCTCGACGACGTGGCCGCCATCCGCTGCCCGGTGCTGTCGATCCTGGGCAGCGAGGGCTACCAGTCCGACGACCTGCAGGCGCTGACCTCCCTGCTGCCCAACGGCGAGGTGCACGTCTTCGACGGCCAGGGCCACTCCGTGCTCGTCGAGCAGCACAAGAACGTGCGTGAGCTGGTGCTGCGCTGGATCGAGCGGCAGGCGGCATGAGAGTCCTGATCGTGACGCCGCCGTTGACCGGCCATGTCGCGCCGTTGCGGGCGGTGGCGGCGGCGCTGGCCGAGAGCGGCCACGAAGTCGCCTGGTGCGGCCCGGAACCCGCCACCTCCGCGCTGTCCGGCGCGCAGCTGGTGTTCCCGGCCGGGCCGTCCGAGCCGTTCGACGTCGGCCGCCGACCGGCCGACCTGCGGGGCTTCGCCGCGCTGCGGTTCCTGTGGCAGAGCTACCTCATTCCGTTGGCCGACGCCATGGTTCCGGGCGTCCGCACCGCGTGCGAGCGGTTCGGCCCGGACCTGGTCCTGGCCGACCAGCAGGCCTTCGCCGGCCCGCTGGCGGCCAAGGCGCTGGGCATCCGGTGGGTCACCTCGGCGTCCACCGGCACCGAGCTCGCCGATCCGCTGCGCCCGTGGCCCAAGGTCGCCGACTGGGTGCGGCAGCTCCAGCACGACCTGTGCGGTCGTTACGGCGTTGCCCCGGCCGACCTGCGTTTCTCGCCGGACCGCGTGCTCGCCTTCACCATCCCCGAGCTGACCGGGCCGGTGTCGGTCCCGGCGGTCCACTATCTCGGATCGGCCGTAACACCATCCACTATGGACTTGAGCTGGTCCGCTTTGGACGGTCGGCCGCTGGTGGTGGCCACGCTCGGCACGTCCAACACCGGCACCCGGTTCCTCGGCGAGTGCGTCGAAGCGCTGTCGGCGATGCCCGAGGTGCAGGGCGTGGTCGTCGACCCCACCGGCACGCTGCACAGCGAGGACGTGCTCGTGGTGGCTCGGATTCCGCAGATCGCCCTGCTGCGCAAGACATCGGCGCTGATCTGCCATGCCGGGCACAACACCGTCTGCGAGAGCCTCGCCGCCGGTGTGCCGCTGGTGCTCGCGCCGATCCGTGACGACCAGCACACGATAGCCCGGTCCGTGCTCGCCGCGGGCGCGGGTGTGCGGCTGCGGTTCGACCGCGCGGCGGCCGAGCACATCGGCCGGGCCGTCGGCAAGGTCCTGGCCACACCCGCCCACACCGCGGCGGCACGCCGGCTGGGCCGGTCGCTCACCTCAGCCGGCGGCGCCCGCGCGGCGGTCGGCCACCTTGAGGCCCTAGAGAGAAGAGGATGGCCATGCGCGCCGACACCGACCAGGAGATGAGCCGGCTGGAGCACCTCATGTGGGAGGTGTACGACCATGTGCGCGACCACGGGGCCCGCATCTACGAGGGTGGCGCGAGCGTCGCGGAGGCGACCTATCTCCAGGAGCTGACCCGTGCCTCCGGCGCGATCGCGATCGCCGAGATCGGGTTCAACATCGCCTTCTCCAGCATCGCCTTCCTGGAGGCCTCGCCACACAGCACCGTCGTGTCGTTCGAGCTCGACCGCCGGCGCGCGGTGGAGCTGGCCAAGGAGTTCGTGGACGAGCGCTACCCCGGCCGGCACGAGCTGGTCATCGGCGACTCGCGGGAAACCGTGCCGCGCCACCAAGGCGGCCGCATCGACCTCGTGTTCGTCGACGGCGGCCACGAGTACGAGATCGCCGCCGCCGACATCGCCAACGCCGCCCGGCTGGCCAAGCCGGGCGGGCTGATCGTGGTCGACGATCTCGTGCCCTGGTACCCGTGGGGCGAGGGCCCCTACCGGGCCTGGCAGGAGGCCGTGCAGTCCGGGCTGATCGAGCCGGTCGAGTCCGTTGTGGACGGACAGGTGGTCGACGTGATCGCCGAGCCGGGAGATCGCGCCTGGGCCACCGGACGTTTCACCAGAACAAAGGAGTTCGGATGAGGAAACGCAGGTTCTATCCACTCGCGACGGTCGCGGTGCTGGCCGTGGCGTCGGTGGTGGCCGCGCCGGCCACGGCCGCCCGGTCGAACTGGGTGCCCCAGCCGGTGCCGGCCGCCTACGCCGTGACGGCCGACGTCAACTCGACGGTCACCATGGACGACGGCGTCTCGCTGGCCGTGTCCGTGGTGTACCCGGCGAACCTGGGCACGACCACCCGGGCCGCGGGCACCTTCCCGGTGCTGCTCACGCAGAACCCGTACGGCTCGGCGCTGCTCGACCCGACCAGCTACGGCACCTATTTCGTGCAGCGCGGCTACATCTACGTCGCCGCCTCGGTGCGTGGCACCGGGACCTCCGGCGGCCAGACCGACTGGCTCGGGGCGCGGCAGGGGCAGGACGGGGCCAACCTGGTCAACTGGGCCGCGCACAGCCTGTCCGGCTCCAACGGGGCGGTCGGCCTGGACGGCTGCTCGTACCTCGGCGTCGACCAGTGGTACACCGCCGCCGCGGTCGGGGCGAACTCGCCGCTCAAGGCCATCGCCCCGTTCTGCACCGACTCCGACTCGTACAACGACATCGCCACCGCCGGCGGCATCCCGGGCCAGTTCATCCCGGCCGTGGCCGGCATCCTGCCCCGTGGCCCGCAGGACAACGCCCAGACCGACCCGCTGTCGGTCACCTCCAACGATCTGAAGAACGGCGGGCCCCGGTCGTACAACGGGTCCTACTGGGACGGTCTGAGCGTGCAGAAGCTGCTGCCGAAGATCGTCGCCAACGGTATTCCCGCGCTCACCGAGGCCGGCTGGAACGACCTGTACCCCGCCGGCAACATGGGCGCCTACGTGGCCGCGCAGAACGCCTATTACGGTCGGCCGCTGACCGCGCCGATCGCCGCCGGGGCCCCTGTCACCGGTCGGTACCAGGCGATCGTCGGGCCGTGGACGCACGGCGCGCACGTCACCGAGGACGTGCTGGCCGACATCCGCAAGGAATGGTTCGACACGTGGTTGAAGGGCACGCCCACCGGCATGGCCGACACCACGACCCCGTTGCACCTCTTCCAGAACACCGCCAATCGCTGGGTCGACGGCGCGGCCTGGCCGCCGTCCATGAACACCGGCACCTACTTCCTCAACGCCGGCGGCACGCTCACCTCGACGCCGCCGACCACCGCCGGCACCGACCCCCTGTACTGGTCGCTGCCGTGGTTCCCGGCCACCTACAACAGCCCGGCCATGACCCAGGACTCGGTGCTGGACGGCCCGATCAACGTCAGCGTCTACCTCAGCTCCACCACCAAGGAGGCCGAGGTGTCGGCGACGGTCAACCTGGTCGCGCCCACCGGCGCGGTCACCAAGCAGGCCGACGGCATCCTGCTCGGCAGCATGCGGGCGCTGGACACCCAACAGAGCTGGTACGGCAGCGGCGGCAGCCTGATCCAGGCCAGCCACCCGTTCACCCAGGCCAGCCAACAGTTCCTGACCCCCAACAGCACGGTCCGGATGGACATCTCGGTCAACCCGAACTTCACCCTCATCCCGGCCGGCTACCGGCTCCAGCTGGTGCTGTCCACCCAGCCGTCCAGCTACCACGTGCCGCTCACCCCGACGGCCGCGCAGACCGCCAATCTCAACTTCGGCCAGTACACCGTGAGCCGGTCCCCGCAGGCCGCCTCCTCGATGACCCTGCCGCTGGCCTCGCCCTCGCTGTTCACCACGAGCCCGGTCAACTGGGGACCTTCCTCCTGACCGCCTGACCGCGCCCGGCTCGCCACGCGCATCGCGCCGGCGAGCCGGGCGTTTCCAGTCGGTCGGGGTCGGGGCCGCCGGCCGAACGCGCATCGCCCACGACGACCGTCTACAGCAGACCGACCTCGCCGGCTTTGCCGATGGCCTCGACCCGGTTGCGTGCGCCGAGCTTGTGCAGCGCGGACTGGAGATAGGTCTTCACGGTGTTGCGGGTCAGCCCGGTGGACTCGGCGATCTCCGGATTGGTCTTGCCCTGGGCCACGAACCGCAGCACTTCGCACTCCCGCCGGGTCAGGCCGGAATGGGCGGGCGCGGCCGGCCGCGGCATGATCCGGGGATCCACGACACGTTCCCCGCACAGCACGCGCCGGACGGTGGCCGACAGGTCCGTGCCGTCGACGTCCTTGAGCAACGCGCCGTCCGCGCCCGCGGCCAGCGCCGCCGCGAGCGCGACGTGGTCGGCGTGCGCGGTGAACACCACGATCCGACCCGCCGGGTGGACGTGCCGCAGCTCCACGACCACCTCGGCCGCGGGCAGATCCGGCAGCCGCAGGTCCAGCAGCACGACATCGGGCCGCAGCTCCGCAGCGCGAGTGATCGCCGCCCGTCCGGACGCGGCGAAGCCGGCCACCGTCAGCAGCGGGTCGGCCCGCAGCAGCAGGACCACCCCGTCGCGCACGACGGGGTGGTCGTCCACGACCAGGACGGTCTTCATCGTGTGTCCGGTAGCCACAAGCGCAAGGTGCAACCGTCCTCGTCGTCCCGCACCAGGCTCAGCCGGCCGCCCAGCCGCGCGGCCCGGTCGGCGAGCGAGCGAATCCCCAGCCCGCTGCCGGTGCTGCCCTCGACCGGCCCCGAGCCGTCATCCGCGACCACCAGCTGCACGCCCCCGTCACACCGGCCGAGGCTGACGATCACCGACAGCGGGCGGGCGTGCTTCTCGACGTTGAGCAGCCCCTCCCGGGCCGCCGCGACCAGCAGTGCCGTGCGCTCGGGGTCGAGCGGCTCCAGCGGTCCCAACTGGACGAACCTGGCCGGCACGCCGGTGCGGGCCTCGAACGACCGGGTGTGCGCGGCCAGGTCCACCGGCAGGGCCCGGTCGGGCGCCACCGACGCCAGCGCGTGCAGCGATTCCCGCAGCGCGCTCGACGCGGCCGCGATGTCCGATCGAAGCCGACGAATCCTCAGGTCGAGGTCGGGATTCTCCTGTACCGTCCGGTGCAGGTCCCGGACCCGGGCGCCGATCGAGAACAGCAGGGCGCCGACCGAGTCGTGCAGCTCGTTCTGCATCCGCTCCCGCTCCGCGCACACCGCGGCCGCCTTGGCGTCCTCGGCCGCCTCGGCGATCCGCAGCGCGGTCGCCGCGTGCTCTGCGGTCGCCTCCATGGCGCACAGCGCACGGTCGCCGAACTCGGTCGCGTTCCGCATCGCCGCGTAGGCGATGGCGACCGTCCGCCCGCCGCTGACGACCGGCACCGCGATCATCGCGCCGATGCCCTCGCTGCGGACCTGCGCGTCGAACTGGTGCGTGATCGCCGCGGACGTGAGGTAGTCGTTGACCCGGACCGCGCCGCCCAGCGCCAGCGCCCGGCCGCCGATGCCGTGCCCGACCGGCACCACCAGGTTCTGCAACTGGTCGGTCCGGGCGCCGGACATCGACCGGACCACCGCCCGGTCGGGCCGGTCCAGGTCCGCGACGAAGCCCGAGTCCACGCCGACCGCGGAGCGGATCAGCTGCGCCGTGCCCCGCAGGGCGACGACCCGGTCCAGCGCGGTGAGCACCTCGTCGCGCTCCCTCAGCAGCACATCGAGCGCGTGACCGCACTCCTGGACATGGTCGGACCGCATCCCAACGGCCTCCTCGCGGATACGACGGCGCGGCTACTTCGCCGAAGTACAGTCACACGGAACGTCACTAGCAAGGGAACCTGCGTAAGTTATTCGAACGGCGGGCATTAGGACATGTGACGGATGATCTAGGCCAGATGCTCGGTCAGGAAGCCGACGATCAGCCCAACGACGGCCTCCGTGTACCACGGCAGCACCTCGTCGGGCCGGCCCAGCAGGGCCGCGACGTCACCGTGCGTGGCGCCGTCGAGGACGTAGCGGGTGCTGTCCGCGCCGGCTTCGCGGAGCGCGTTGTGCAGGCGGAGCGTCTGCGACGGCGAGATGATGCCGTCGGCGCTGCCGTGCCAGATCTGGAACGGCGGCGCCTCCGCGGTGATGCGGTTGAGCGCGTTGGCGTCCGGCACTTCGTCGTGCACTGTACGGCCGGTGCCCGGGCCGTGCAGGTAGAGCGCCAGCGGATGGTCCACGGTGCCCAGTCCTGCTTGGGTTTCCTGATCGAAGTCCGCGGCGATCGTGCCGAAGTCGACGGCCCCGAACTTGTTCACCACCGCCCGCACACCGGTGGTGGGGTCCAGGCCGGCCATCGTGACGAGGTAGCCGCCGGCCGACTCCCCCAGCAACCCCACCCTGGCGCCGTCGAGGTCGTACTCCTCGGCGTGCTCCCGGAGGAAGGCGATGGCGTCGCGCACGTCGGCGATGCCGTCACGGTAGGTGGCGCCCTCGGGGACCGTGCGGTATTCGATGCTGGCCACGGCGAACCCGGCCTCGACCAGGACGGTGCGCAGCCGCAGGCTGTTCCGCTTGTCCGCGAAGACGAAGCCGCCGCCGGTGGCGTAGACGACCAGCGGCTTACGGCCCGGACCGGCCGGCGCCTGGAGGTCGAGTCGAAGGTCCCGGCCGGCTCGGTGCGCGAAGGGCACGTCGAGGTGCTCGGTGATGTCGAGGCCTCGGTGGCTGACCTGCGGCACCGTCACCGATGGCAGCACCGTGCTGGTGCTGGTGTCAGTAGGAGCGACGCTGGTCGCCTCCCGGATCGGCGGATGCGCTGCCAGCATGAGGGTTCCCCTGTCGTCCGTGGATCAGTTCGCGTAGAAGAGCCGGGCCGGGTTGTCCACCAGGATCAGCCGTCGGGCGGTCTCGTCCGGCGCCCAGTCGGCCAGCAGGTTCAGCAGCTCCCCGGTGTCCCGCTGGCCGTTGGGCAGGTGCGGCCAGTCCGAGCCCCACAGCAGCCGGTCCGGCCGCGCCGCCACCAGGGCCCGGCCGAGCGGAGCGACGCTGGACAGCGCCTTGGCCCCGGCAACCCGGTACGGGCCGGACAGCTTGACGTAGCAGCGCCCGTTGCCCACAACGGACAGCAGCCGGTCGAGGTCGGCCCCGGTCAGCCCGTCGGACTCCTTCATGTAACCCATGTGGTCGATCACGAAGGTGTCCTCGAAGTCGGCCAGGAACGGCAGCAGCGCGCGCACCACCAGACCCGGGCTGTAGAACTGGAGATGCCAGCCGCGGGGCCGGGCCCGGTCCGCGGCAGCCCGGATGTGGGCGATGAGGTCGGCGACCGGCCATTCCGCCCGCGCGAACAGGTCCAGCCGAATGCCCCGGACGCCGGCCCGGTGCCAGCGGTCGAGTTCCTCGTCGGTCGTGTCGTCCTCGATCTGGGCCACGCCGCGCAGGCAGTCCGGATCGGTGCGCAGCACGTCGAGCAGCAGGGTGTTGTCGGTGCCGTAGTAGGTGGGCTGCACCAGGACCGCGCGCTCGATGCCCAGCCAGTCCAGCACCCGCCGGTACTTTTCCAGCGTGGCGTCGGGGAACGTGTACAGCGGGTCGGGCACGTGCGCGTAGCCGCGTTCGAACACGTGGAAGTGCACGTCGCAGCTGCGCGGCGGCACGGCGAACGTCGGCTTGGTGTTGGTGTTGGCGGGCCGCATGGGCTCGGTCTGCGCGAAGGCGGGCCTCATCCTCACTCCTCGGTCGCGCTGGTCGCGGCCGCCTGGGCGGCGCGGTACAGCAGGGCGGAATCGGCGCCGGTCATGATCAGCGGGCAAACCCCCAGCGGGACAAGCGATCGGTACACCTTGTCGTCGCCGACGCCGCCGACCATCAGCAGCTTGCCGTGCCGCCGGCAGGCCTGCGCGATGCTGTCCACCGCGTCGGCCAGCCGGGGGTCGTCGTAGCGGCCGGGCACGCCGATCTCGGCGGTGAAGTCGTTGGCGCCGAAGGCGATCATGTCGACGCCGTCGACGGCGGCGATGGCGTCCGCGTTGGCGACCCCGGCCGGTGTCTCGACCAGGATCTGCACCACGACCTCGTCGTCGAGCGCCGGGTTGAGGTCGCGGGCCGGCGTCGGCCGCATGCCCAGCTGCGGCACCTGGGCCGTCTGGGACCGCTGCCCGCGCGGGGCGAACCGGCAGGCCCGGGCCACCGTCCGGGCCTCGTCGGCGGTCTCGACCCGCGGCGCGACGATGCCGTGCGCGCCGCCGTCCAGCAGCCGGCCGACCATGCCGTACTCGCGCTCGGGCACCCGCACCAACGCCGTCATCCCCAACGCGCCCGCGGTGACGCACAGCTGCGCGGCCACGTCCACCGACATCGTGCTGTGCTCCAGGTCCACCATCACCGCGTGGTGCCCGGTGGACCGGGCGATGTGCACGATGTCGGGCGTGCGAGCCGACCGCAGGCCCATCATCAGCCGGCGCTCGCCGGCTCGCAGCCGCTCCAGCAGGTCGGTGCTCATGGATCGAGTACAGCGAAGTTCCGGCGTGACATTCAAGTAAGTGGGCGTTACCGTCCGAAGCATCCAGCGTAAGAGGGTGTGACGCATGCTCGACGTACGGAAACTCATCATGCTGCGGGCCGTCGCCGCCGAGGGCTCCATCGCCGCCGCCGGGCGGGCGTTGCAGTACACAAGGTCGGCGGTGTCCCAGCAGCTCAGCGCGCTGGAGGCGGAGGCCGGCACGGCGCTGGTCGACCGGGCCGGCAACCGCGTGACGCTCACCCCGAAGGGCCGCGTGCTGGTCGACCACGCCGAACGGATCCTGGTCGAGATGCGCGCCGCCGAGGCGGTGCTGGCCGGGTCCGAGGACGACGTGGCCGGGCTGCTGCGGATCGGCATCCCGTTCCGGGAGGGCCCGCGCATCATGAGCCGGGCCCTGACCGAGATCCGCCGCCGGTTCCCGAACATCGAGCTGCGGCTGGCCAGCACCACCGACGAGGCCGCCCCCGACTCGGTCCGCCGCGACCAGCTCGACCTGGCCATCGTCTCCCGCTACGGCAACGCGCACGGACCGAGCGCGCCCGGGCTGCGCGAATGGGTGCTCGGGCACGACCCGCTGCG
This sequence comes from Kutzneria sp., assembly GCA_036403095.1. Classification (GTDB taxonomy): domain Bacteria; phylum Actinomycetota; class Actinomycetes; order Mycobacteriales; family Pseudonocardiaceae; genus Kutzneria. Next base: position 28,130 of record DASWRQ010000201.1, read on the forward strand.
GCTGTGCCTGCCGGTTGATCATCCGCTGGCCGGCCGCACCAGCAGCGACATGGCGCAGCTGCGGGACGAGTCATGGGTGATGTGCCCGGGCACGCCGCTGGGCCGGCTGGTCGCCAGCATGTGCGCCATCGCCGGCTTCCAGCCGCGGATAGCCGCTACTGTGGACGACGTGGGCACGGCGGTCGGCCTGGTCGGCATGGCCTGGGGCATCACCATCGCGCCGGAGTTGACGCCGGCGCCCCGGGACGAGCAGGTGGTCCGGTTACGCGTCACCGGCTTCGACACCGTGCGGCACAACATGCTGATCGTCCGCGACGGCGAGCAGGACTCGCCCCGGATGGCCGCGGTGATCTCCGCCGTGCGCGCGGCGGCGGCCGAACTGCCCGGCGGGGAGCCGACCTCCGGGCGTCAATCTCCCTGACGCCCGGAGATCCTTGTCGTAACGCCGACCGCCTTGCCGGGGCCCGTCGGGCGCGGCTGTACTGGCGGCATGTTGACCGAGTGGTGCCGCATCTCCACCTCCGGCGCGCGGGCGGTGACGCCGTTCGACGTCGACGGCCGGTCGCTGCTGGCGATTCCGCAGCTGGCCTACGACGTGCCGGGCGAGCCGGCGCGGATGAACGGCGGCGACAGCGACACCGAGATGCTGATCCTGCGGCGCACCGCCGACGGCTACGAGCACTTCCAGTCGGTGCCCGCGCCCGGCGGCGAGGACGCCGAGTTCTTCCGCGTCGGCGACCGGGCCTTCCTGGCCACCGCCAGCATCCGCACCGGTCACGGCCCGTACCACTTCGACGCCGAGTCCACAGTGTACGAATGGACCGGCTCGGAGTTCGCCGCCTTCCAACGGTTTCCGACCTTCGCGGCCAAGCAGTGGCGGCACTTCGCCATCGACGACCAGCACTTCCTGGCCCTGGCCCAGGGTGTCGACCCGCCCGGCGCCGAGCTGCCGAACGTGCCGTCGCACATCTTCCGCTGGGACGGCACGGCCTTCCGGCCGTTCCAGGACATCCCGTCGCGATGGGCGTACAACTGGCATCACTTCTCCTTGGACGGCGCCGAGTTCCTCGCCCACGCCGACCACGTCGAACCGTCGCGGCTGTACCGGTGGACCGGCCGGGAGTTCGTGGCCCACCAGGATCTGGCCGCCCAGCACGGCCGCGCCTTCGCCACGTTCCACGCCGACGGCGACGACTACCTGCTGGTGGCCTGCATCGCCAGCCCGTCGCGGCTGCTGCGCTGGGACTCCGGGAAGTTCGTCGAGCACGACGTGCTGGACGGGCTCGGCGCCCGGGAGTTCGCCGTGCACTTCCCGTACGTCGTGCGGGTGAACTTCATTCTCGGCACACCGGCCGCACCGACCACCGCCCTGGCCTCGCAGCTCTACCGTTGGCAGCACGGCAAACTGGTGCTCGTCGAGGAGTTCCCCACCTGCGGCGGCACCGACGTCGCCGTGCTGGCCGATGCCGACGGACCGCTGGTGGCGGTGTCGAACTCGCTCAGCGCCGATGTCCGCTTCCGGGCCGACACCGTCATCTACCGACTCCGGAGCCAGTGACATGCACGAGGATCCCGACCTGGTCCGCCTGTTCACCACGTACACCTCGCATCCGGACGGCATCGGGCGGCACCTCACGCGCTCGTACGCCGAGCACACCCGGGACACCCCGCTGCTGGTCGCCACCGGCGCCGACTTCGCGCTCTACCCAGGCGGCGGCCGACCGCCCGTGGTCGAGGGCTATCGCCTGTCCCCGCGTGGTTTCAAGGAGTTGACCGGCGTCTCGCACCTCGGCCCGGCCGTGGCGAGCCTGGTGCACATGCGGACCTGCCTCGGCGACGACGGGTGGCGCGCCCACGCCGAACGGCTGCTGGCTGAGACCAAGAACTCCCGCGCCGCCAACACTCCCGCGCTGTGGCGCGACCAGATCGCGGTCGAGGCCTACCGGGGCCGCGAGCACGAGATCGCCGCCATGGTCGACTACGGCTGCGCCGCCACCGCCCGCTACCTGACCGCGGCGCTGGCCGACGAGAGCTACCTCAACCCCAAGACCCTGCGCGCCGACTACCTCGAGGGCGGTCCGGTGCCGGTCAACCACCTGATGGTCGCCACGTTTTTCCTGGCGGGCCTGGACATCAGCTTCCGGATCGGCCGCTGGCTGCGTCACCAGGACATCGACTGGGAACGGGCCATGGTGCTCATCGCCGGCCGCCAGGGCCGCGCCACCGCCGGCGTCACGTGGACCACCAGCAGCGTCGCCACCATGATCCTCGGCACCTCCGGCCACCGCCTCCCGCTGGAGCGGCTCTACCTCGCCCCGCACGCCCCGACCTTCACCACCCCGGTGGACGGCGATCTGTCCGAAGTCATCGCCCTGGAGCCGGAACTTCGGGCCATCTGGTGCTCGACGCGGGCCACCGTCGAGCTCGGCGAGCTGATGTTCGCCGGCCATCCCCGCTACTCCCCCGCCGGTATCCGCTTCCCCGACGTCAGCGACCCGGCCGTCACCGAGGTCAGCGAGATGCCCGTCGTCCACTCCGCCGACGACATGCGTGCCCTGGTCACACGCCTGCGCGTCGTGTTGGAGGACCCTCGCCAACTGCTGTCCGGCGCCGTCATCGACCTCGCGGTCGAGGCCCTCACCGCCGCCTCCTGGGACCCGACCGAGGTCGTCGTGCCCGGGCTGACCGGCGTGGACTATCCCACCGACCGCTGAGCCAACCGACCTCTGAGCCAACGCACCTCTGGGCCAATGGACCTTCGGGTCGCTAGCCGAGGCGCAGCAGGCGGGCCACGCCGAAGTCGAAGCGGGCGTCGAAGGAATCGTGCGCCAGCAACGGCTCGCCGATCTTCGACAACGCCGGATACGCCGCCAGTGCCGGCGCGGCGTAGTCGGCCGGCGGGGTCGTCTGCTGCTCCTGCGTGAGGCCGAGCGTGAAGTACACCAGCGCCCAGCACAGCCGGGCGGCGTCCGCCTCGGAGTACCCGGCCTCCAGCAGGCCGCCGACGATGACCTCCGCGACGCGCAGCGTCCGGTCGGTGCTGGTGTAGGTGCCGGCGACCAGCCGGCCGCCGTCGCGGTGGCTGAGCATGGCCCGCCGGTAGCGCCCGATCATCGTGCGCACCCGCTCGACCGGGTCGGCCGGCAGGTCGTCCACGGCGACCGAGCCGACGATGGCGTCGGCCATCTTGTCGATCAGGCTGGCCTTGGTCTTGACGTACCAGCTGACCGAGTTCAGGTGGGCCCCGAGCACGCGGGCGACGCCCCGCAGCGACAGCCCCTCCAGGCCCTCCTGCTCGAGGGTCGCGAAGGCGGCGGCGATCACGTCGTCCTGGGTCCAGCGCACTCGGGGCCCTCCTGGCTCGGCGGGATTATTTGGTCATCGTACAACTCAGCCGAAGGCGGCCTGGGACACCGCGTCCCACCGCCGCCACTCGTCCAGCCGGGCCTCGTACTCGTGGGTGATCACGTCCAGCGGCCCCTGCCCGAAGAAGATCCGCAGCGGCGGCTCGTCCGCGTCGACCACGGTGAGAATGGCCTCCCGCGTCGCGCGCGGGTCGCCGCGACGCCCGGACGGACGGGCCATGCCGGCCCGGACCTCGTCGTAGGCCGGCAGCCGGTCGGCGTGCACCGCGGACGGGCCGGCCCAGTCGGTGGCGTAGCCGGCCGGCTCGACCATGGTGACCTTGATGCCGAAGTCCTTCACCTCGGCCGCCAGGCTGGCGGTGAAGCCCTCCAGGCCGAACTTCGACGCGTGGTAGACGCCCAGTCCGGGCAGCGAGAACACGCCGGCGATGGAGGACACCTGGACGATGTGGCCGAACCCCTGGGCGCGCAGGTGCGGCAGCACGGCCTGGGTCACCCACAGCGACCCGAACAGGTTGACCTCGACCTGCTCACGGGCCTGCTGCTCGCTGACCTCCTCGACCATGCCGAACAGGCCGTAACCGGCGTTGTTGACCACCACGTCGAGCGCGCCGAAGTGGTCGACCGCCTGCTGCACGGCTTTGATCACAGCCTCCCGGTCGGTGACCTCCAGCTCGATCGGCAGGATCGCGTCGCCGTAGTCGCGGACCAGGTCGCCGAAGGCGGCCGCCGACCGGCTCGTCGCGGCGACCCGGTCGCCGCGCTCCAAGGCGGCCTCCGTCCACTCGCGACCGAAGCCCTTGGACGCGCCGGTGATGAACCATGTTTTCACAGACATTTCCGGTTTCCCTTCACTTGTTTCCCGGCCGCAGGCGCGCCGCGGCGTCGATGAGCTCGCCACGCGCCTGGATCTCGCCGGCTTCCGTCGCCCAGGCGACATATCCGTCGGGGCGAATCAACGCTGCCGTCACGCCGGCCCACTCGGCGCGTTCCTGTCGGGCCAACGGCTGCACGGCCATGTCCCAGTCGCTCAGCCTCGCCGCGGTGGCGGCGTCCACGAGCCCGGGCGCCGCGACGACCACCGGCCGTGCCTCGTGCAGCGCCGTGAACAGCGACGTCTTGGCCCCGGCGAGCGGCAGGTCCGGGGCGCGGGAGCCCGCGAGCGCGTGACCCGGCAGGTCGTACTTCACGTGCAGGCCGGACAGGCGCTCCGCGAGCGCCTTGGAGAACTCGGGCACGGTCGCGATGAGCTCCGACATCAGTGCCCGCAACGCCAGGCCATCGCCCGTGGTCGAACGCAAAGCTGCCTGCGCGCGGGTGGCCAGCAGCAGGTCAAGGCCGACCGGCCGGCGCTCGGCGCCGTACTGGTCGAGCTGTGAGTCGGGCGCGAGGCCATGGACGACGTCCGCGAGCCGCCACCCGAGATCGGCCGCGTCCTGGATGCCCACGTTCATGCCGACGCCGCCGGCCGGCAGGTGAATGTGCGCCGCGTCGCCCACGACCAGAATCCGCCCGGCCCGGTAGGTCGACGCGATCTTCGCCGCGTCGCCGTAGCGCGACAGCCACACCGGGTCCCGCATGCCGAAGTCGGTGCCGGCGACGGCCGTGACCGCGGCGCGGAGCTGATCGAACGTCAGCTCGTTGTTGTCGGGAATGACCGTCGCGTTGCCGACGATCCGATACCTGCCGTCCGCCGGCAGCGGGACGACCAGGAGGCTCCCGTGCTCGTTGGACGGGCTGAACGCCCGTGAATCCGGCGGGTTGTCGAGCGCGATGTCGCCCAGCAGCCCCCAGGTCCTGGTGCTCGTGCCCTCGAACTCGATGCCGGCCGCGTCCCGCACGAGGCTGCGCGCCCCGTCCGCGCCGACCACATACGCGGACTCGATCGCGTAGCTCGCATTCCCCGAACGAACCGTCGTGACGACGACGTCGCCCTTGTCGTGCACCTCGAGCACCTCGTGCTCGCGGCGGATGTCCGCACCCAGCTCCCGTGCGGCGCGTTCCAGCAGGACCTCGGTGTCGTGTTGGGGAAACAGCAGCAGGAACGGGTACGGCGTGTCCAGCACGCCGTAGTCCACCCGCTTCTCCAGGATGGCGAAGTGGCCGTCCGGGAGCCGCAAGCCCCGGTCGAGAGGCTCCTGAGCCAGGCCGCGCTGGCCGAACACCTCGAGCGTGCGGGGATGAACGGTGAGCGCCTTCGAGTACGGCGACGGGCGGTCCAGCCGCTCCAGCACGACCACGTCGACGCCCCGCCGGGCCAGTTCCCCGGCCGTCCACAGGCCCACCGGGCCCGCTCCGACAATCGTGACGTCAGCCATCCGACGTCACCTCCCTCCAGTTTTGGTCATCGACCAACTTCTTCAGTAGAATTGGTCGGCGACCAAATGTCAACCCCGAGCGCCGACACGCCCCGGGTCGGCAGCGCCTCCGGCCAGCGGCCGGTGCTACTATCCGGAATAGTTGTTCCGATGGAGGTGAGCGATGCTCGGTGGCCTGGGCGCACGCGTCGTCAGTGCGATCCACCGGAAGGCATTCGGCCTGCCGCCACGACGAACCGCCTACACGGTCGAGCGCGGGCTGCGCATGCCCACCCGCGACGGCGCGGAGCTGCTCACCGACCACTACGCGCCGATCGGCTCCTCGTACGGGACCGTGCTGATCAGGAGCCCGTACGGTCGAGGGCTGCCGGAAAGCCTGCTACACGGGCGAATGCTCGCCGAGCGCGGATACCACGTCATCATCCAGAGCGTGCGCGGCACCGGCGGCTCGACCGGCGACTTCCGGCCGATCGCCCAGGAGGCGGACGACGCTCAGGACGCCGTCTCCTGGCTGCGCGGGCAACCGTGGTTCACCGGCAGCCTGGCCACGCTCGGCGGATCGTATCTCGGGTGGACCCAGTGGGCGCTCCTTCAGGATCCGCCGCCGGAGCTACGCTCGGCCGTGGTCATCGTGGGCCCACACGACTTCGGCCGGGCCATCCACGGGACCGGGACCTTCGCGCTCGCCGACTGGCTCGGCTGGACCGCCATGATCGAAACGCCCGGGGCGGCGGCGATGATGGCCGCCCGCCGACGCGTCGCGACGGCACTTCGCCAGCCGACCGCCGTCCAGGCGGCCGCCGCCGCACTGGGCGATGGCGGGCCCTGGTTCGCCGACTGGCTCGGACACGACGACCTCGACGACCCGTACTGGCAGCCGTACAACGCCACCGCGGTGCTGCGCGACACCAAGATCCCGGTGCTGCTCATCGGCGGCTGGCACGACGTCTTCATCGACCAGACGCTCGATCAGTACCGCAGTCTCCCCGACGTGGCCTTGACGGTGGGCCCGTGGACCCACCTCGGCACGACCGTGAAGGCATCGATGGTCACGGACGTCGAGGCGCTGGCCTGGTTCGATCAGCACCTGGCCGGCATCGGCCCGGCCCGCGAGGCCCGGGTGCGCATCCAGGTGACCGGCGCCGCCGAGTGGCGGTCGATGCCGTCATGGCCGCCGGCGAGCCACGACCGCGTGTTCGCGCTGGACGCCCCGGACTGCCTCACCGATGCACCCGGCGGCAGCGGGACGGTCGAGTTCACCTATCGTCCGGACGATCCGACGCCGGCCGTCGGCGGCCGCCACATGTCCGCCGGCGCCGGGCGCAAGGACAATCGCCGGCTCGAACAGCGCGACGACGTCGTCGTCTTCACCGCCGCCCCACTCGAGCGGGACCTCGACGTCCTGGGCACTCCCCGCCTCCGGCTGTCGGTCGACGCCGGCCCCGTTTTCGTCCGGTTGTGCGACGTGGACCGCCGCGGCCGGTCGTGGAACGTCACCGAAGCCTTCAGCCGGTCCACCGAGATCGTGCTCGGCCCGTGCGCGCATCGCTTCCGCGCCGGGCATCGGCTCCGCCTGCAAGTGTCCGGCGGGGCGTATCCGCGCTATGCCCGCAACCCCCAGGAGGTTCGGTACACCATTGACTGCGCCGGTTCGTCCTTGACCGTTCCGGTGAGCTGACAACAGCGCCGGTGGCCGGAACAGCTGTTCCGGATAGTCCCGAAGCTACCCGGAACAGGTCTTCCGGTCAACGGCCGCCGGCGCCCGAACCTGAGCGAACACTCAGGAAACGACCGCTAGCGTGCGTGCGCACAGCGGCGCGAACGTCCCGTCGCGCCGACAGTCGACGGAGAAACCCCCATGCGAGCAACAACTTTCGGCCTCGCCGCGCTACTCGTCGCCGGCCTCACGCCGGCGGCGGACGCGGCGGCGGCCGGCTGGCAGCCCGAGCCGGCCACCTACGGCGTGAGCGCGCCGACCCTCACCTCCGTGCGGATGGACGACGGCGTCATGATCTCCGTGGCGGTGGTGTACCCGACGGATCCCACGACCGGCGCCCGCGCGGCCGGCACGTTCCCGGTGCTTCTCACCCAGAACCCTTACGGCACCGGCCGTTCCGACCCGACGTCCGGCGGCGCGTACTTCGTCCAGCGTGGTTATGTCTACATCGCGTCCGCCGTCCGCGGCACCGGCGCCTCCGGCGGCCAGGTCGACTGGTTCGGCAACCGCCAGGGCCGCGACGGCGCGGAACTGGTCGACTGGGCCGCGCACCTGCCCGGCTCGGACGGCAAGGTCGGCCTGGACGGCTGCTCCTACCTGGGCGTCAACCAGTGGTTCACGGCCGCGGCGGTCGGTCGGAACTCCGCGCTCAAGGCCATCGCCCCGTTCTGCACCGACTCGGACTTCTACAACGACCTCACCGCCGACGGCGGCATCCCGACCTCCTTCGTCGCCGGCATCGCCCACGCCGAACCGCGTGGCCCTCAGGACGATCCGGCCACCGACCCGCAGTCCGTGACGATCGCGCAGCAGGCCAACGGCGGCCCTCGCGCGTACGACAACGACTACTGGCAACAACTCGACGTGCAGAAACTCCTGCCCAAGATCGTCGCGAACGGCGTGCCCGCGCTGTCCGAAGCGGGCTGGCGGGACCTGTTCCCCGGCGGCAACCTCGGCGCCTACGTCGCGGCGCAGAACGCCTACTTCCACCGTCCGCTGACCGCGCCGGTCACCATCGGCGAACCGACAACCGGCCGGTACCAGGCGATCGTCGGACCGTGGACGCACGGCGAGCACGTGAACGAGGCGTCGCTGCAGGCGATCCGCCTGGAATGGTTCGACACCTGGCTCAAGGGCGCGCGCACCGGCATGGCCGACACGCGCACCCCGCTGCACCTCTTCGAAAACACCGCGAACCGGTGGGTGGACACCGCCGCCTGGCCGCCCTCGCCGACCGCCCAGAGCTTCCGCTTCGGCGCGGGCACGCTGGCCTGGGCACCCGCCACGGCCGCCAACTCGGTCACGTACACCACCGAACCGCTGACCCGATCGGCGGTGCTGGACGGGCCTTCCGCCCTGACGGTGTACGCGACCTCGACCACGCCGGAGGTCGAACTGTCGGCCACCCTCAACGTGCTGGCCCCCGACGGCACTGTTGTCAAGCAGGCCGACGGGATTCTCCTTGGCAGCCAACGGGAACTCGACACGGCACGGAGCTGGTACGGCACCGGGCGTACGTTGCTGCAGCCCAGTCACCCCTTCACCCCGGCCAGCCAGCGCCCCGTGCCCGTCGGCACACCGACCCGCTACGATCTCTCACTGCTGGCCAACTTCATCGAGATCACCGCCGGTGAGCGCATCCAGGTAGTGCTGACCAGCCAACCCCCGGCCAACTTCCACCTGGCCATGGCGCCGACCCCGCAGCAACGGGCCGACCTCGCCGGCGGCGTCTACGCGATCAGCCAGGCGACTCTCAACCTGCCGTTGACCTCGCCCGGCCTGTTCCGGACCAGCCCGATCAACTGGGGCCCGGCTTCCTAGCGGCCCCTCACCGACGGAGGGCTCGTCCGCACGCTCGGCCTTACGACGCGCGGGCGGTCGAGCCCGCCGGCAGCGACCGCGATCTCGAGGGGTGTCCCGAGCACAGTGGACGCCTGGTGAACTAGCCTGGGGCTGTGTTGTCCAATGACGTTCAGCTGCGACGCGACGCGCAGGCCAATCTCGACCGGGTTCTCGCCGCCGCGGCGGAGGTGTTCGCCGCGCAGGGCCTGGACGCCACGCTGGCCGACGTCGCCCGGCACGCGGGCGTCGGCGTGGGCACCGTGTACCGGCGGTTCGCCAACAAGGACGATCTGATCCACGACGTGTACGCCGACCGCGTGCACGCCACCGAGAGCCTGGCCGAGAAGGCCAGCAAGGCCACCGACGTGTGGGCGGGCTTCGTCTCCTTCTTCGAGCAGTCGATCCTCGAGCTGGCGACCGACCGGGGGCTGCGGCAGCTCACCACCGGCGGCTACACCGAGTCGCTGGGCTGGTCCCGCGGGACGCCGCCGACCCGGCTGGCCGAGCTGCTGGAGCACAACCACAAGACGATGGGCGTGCACCTGATCAGGCTGGTGCGTCGGGCCAAGCGGGCCGGCGTGCTGCGCAAGGACTTCCAGGCCAGCGACATGATGGTGCTGTCACTGTCGGTGCAGGCCGCGATCGACTTCGGCGGCGCGGAACGCCCGAACCTCTACCGCCGCGCCCTCGGCTTCATCCTGGACGGCCTGCGCCCGTCGCACGACGCGCCCACGCCACTGCCGGCGCCCGCGCTGACCGACGCGGAGCTGCTCAGGATGCGCCGCCGCTGATCCCGGTCCGGCCGCGCGCCACCGGTAGCGGAACAGCTATTCCCAATTGCAAAAACCGTCAGCCGCCATCAAACGGACGATCGGGCGCCTCTTGACACGCCCGGACCGGCGTCGGAATATTAACCGTCCGTTCGGTCGGTTGTCGGCGTAGTTCGCCGATGACGGCAGGACGGGAACGGCACGAACGCGTGAAGGCACCCCCTTCTACCGCAACAAGTGCGGCGAGTCCGCCGACAGGCTGCCGCGAACCGGCGGGCCTGACCGACCCCGGCACCGCCCAGACCTCACCCGCGGGGCAATCACCCGCCCTGGCCGTACGGACGACGTCCTACGCGGGCAGACGCGGGCCCGTCCACCGCGCCCGACCGGGCGGCGCCGGCGACGGACGGTGACCTGAGCAGCTGACATGCCCGTCCGCTGCCACAGTCTCGACCTATACGGAATAGCTATTCCGAATATTGTGGACCGGAAGGGAACACCCGCCATGACAGAGCTGTCGGCGCCCACACTGTCGGCCCCCGCCAACGCGAGCAGACCAACGACCGAACACCGCCCCGGCATCGGCCATGCGCTGCCCGTCGGCGCCGCGGGCTTCGCCTGGTGCTCGCTGGCACTGGGGCTGGCCACCATCGGCGCGATCAGCCCGGCCGGCGCCGCGATGATCCTGCCGGGGACCTTCTTCTACGGTGGCATCGTCCAACTGATAGCCGGCTTCTTCGCGCTGGCCGCCGGCGCGTCGTTCGCCGCCGCCTTCCTGACCGCCTACGGCGCCTTCTGGATCGGCTACACCGCGATCGAGGTCTACATCGCGCCGCACATCGCCGAATCGGTGTTGTCGGCGCCGGCCAACGCCGGACTCTCGAAAGAGGTCCTCACCGCGCAGGCCGGCCACACCGTGACGCAGGCCCTCGGCGTCTTCCTGATCGCGTGGTTCGTGGTCACCCTGATCTTCACCGTCGTCAGCCTCGGCACCAACCTCGTCACGGTGACGGCGTTCGTGCTGCTGGACACCACGATCGTGGCCCTGCTCGTGGCCTACCTGGGCGCGTCCGCGGCCGGCGCGCCCCAGTCCGGCGCCCTGCACGTCGCCGGCTACGCGGAGATCATCCTGGCCGCGGTCGCCTTCTACATCGTGCTCGCCGAACTCGCCAACGAGACCATGGGCCGGACCAGGTTCCCGCTCTTTCCGCTGACCAGAAGGACTTCGGCCGGGCTGGCCAACTGAGCCCACGCAGTTCAGACTTCCACCACTCACCGGACCGGGCGCGCGCTCGGCGGTGGAGCCTCCGGGCTCTGTCGCCGCGCGCTCGCGGTCGGTCCGGATCAACTGTTCCCGTTCGAGAACACCCGCCGTGTCAACGCCAAGGGTCCTTGACAGCACCGGCCCCGGGGCACATTCTTAACCGTCCGTTCGGTCGGTAAACTGTGGAGTCGACGATGACGACAAGATGGGGCGCGGCGCCGACCGTGACCGAGCTGACCGCCGCCGAGCGGCTCTCCGCCGACGAGCTGCGCTCGCTCCAGCTCGCCCGT
>DASWRQ010000202.1:0-21326 GCA_036403095.1 Kutzneria sp.
CTGGCCCATCACCACGATCGGGATGAACGACACCGACACCGCGAACAGCAGGTAGTTGGGGCCGAACGAGCGCGCCGTCATCAGCACGACCTGCACGAATGTCAGCTCGACGGCGATCGCCGCCCACAGCTGGCGGCGCACCAGCGGCAGCAGCGCGATGATCATCAGGTAGAAGATGATCTCGATGATCAACGTCCAGGCGACGCCGATCAGCACGACCTGCGGCACCACCAGGTAGTTCACCAGCGTGGCGTTGGTCAGCAGGGTCAGCGGGGTGACGTCATCGGCCTGCCCGGTCAGCAGCGGCTGCAGCCCGAGCAGCATCGCGCCGCCCGTCAGCAGCACCACGGCGATCAGCGTGGGATAGATCCGAAGCAGGCGTCCGACCGCGAACCGGCCCGCGCCCTGGCGCACCGCCAGCGGCGTCACGATGAAGCCGCTGATCAGGAAGAACATCGGCACCGACGACTGGCCGAGCCCTTGGTTGGACAGATACAGCGGATCGGTGACCAACGAGTTGAGCACGTCGACCACCGGCGAGCTGACATGGTGGCTCACCGTCCACACGGTGACGAGATGGCTCTCCACCACGAACAGGGCCGCGACCGCACGGGCGATGTCGATGAAAACGACGCGGCGCTTGCCCGCCTGCTGCCCTGCTGCCACCTGCCCCCCTCAGGGATCCCCGTCCAAGAGGGCCAGACTAATGGAGCAAGGTCAGAGCGATACTCCATTCAGGCGTATCACATATGTGTGACGGATCTATTTCCTGCCGTTCGTCGGCCGCAGCCACAAGGTCACGAAGCCGCCCTGCTCCGCTTCCGCGCGTCTGATCACCTCGTCGTCGGACGCGGGGACGAGCTCGTCGTCCGTGCCCTCGGGCACCGGCACCAGCTCGTAGCCCCAGGACCGGTAGCGGGCCAGGGTCTCGGCCGAGTCGTCACCGAGGTCGCGCACGCCATCGGGCCAGAACTCGCAGACCACGTGCGGCCGGTCGCGGCGGATCAGCTCCTCGAGCCCGGCCAGCGCCCGGTGGTCGCGGCCCTGGGCGTCGACCTTGACGACGTCGAGGTGGCGGCCCCGCAACTCGTCGATCCCGGCCAGGGCGACGCCCCGGACCTCGATCTCGCCGCTGGCCCCGATCCGGTTGTCGCCGCTGTTGCCGTCGCCGGCCAGCTCCAGCCGCAGCGTCTGGTCCTCGTCCCACGCGGCGACGGGCAGCACCGTGAGCGTGCCGGCGATCGCGGGGGTGAGGTTGGCGCGGACGTTGTGCTCCAGCAGCTCACGCAGTCGGTCCCACGGCTCGACGGCGAACACCGCACCGGTCTCGCCGGTGCGCCGCAGCGCCCGAACCGTGTGGTAGCCGACGTGCGCGCCGATGTCCACGAAGGTGGCCCCCGGGCTCAGCAGCTCGTCGAGCAGCTGGGACTCGCGTTCCTCCCACGTCGAATACGCGCGCAGCCAGGGCAGCACCACCGTGTCCTCGGCCGGCAGCCGCAGCATGCCCACGTCGGTCGAGACCGGCTCGGAGCCGCCATCGGCGGGATCCAGCAGCTCGTGGTGGCTGCGGACGCTGCGATCCAGCGCACGGACCTGACGGCTGAGGCTGGTCGCCGCCACGGCCGTCTCCTCGATCCGGGCGTCGCGCTCCTGCACCATGCCGACCAGCTTGTGGTCCAGCTGCTCACCGCTGCGCTGCACGGCGTCGATGAGCTGGCTCGTCTCGTCCGCGCGCGCGGCCAGCTCGCTGACCTGCCGGAACCGCTCCTCGGCTTCGCCGGACAGGCTCTTGCCCAGCCGCTGCGCGTCGCCGTCGAGCTCGCCGACCTTGGCGTTCAGCTCGGCCAGCCGACTGGTCACCTCGTCCATGCGCTGGTCGAGGTGCGTCTGCCGGGCGGTCGTGCGCTGCTCGGACACCGTCAGGCGGTTCTCCACCCGCCGCACCGCGCCCTCGACGCCGTCCATCAGCTTGCCCAGCACCCGCCGCTGGTGCACGTCGTAGTGGTCGATCAGGCGCAGCACACCCCGCCGAACCATCGGCGCCACCGGGATCCTGCTGGGGACACCGGGATCGGCCCGCCAGCGCAGCGCTTCCCGGGCCTGCTGGAGCGGGGCGAGCACCTGCTCGTCGTCCGAACCGGACTCCGTGGGCGCCGGCTCGGCCGCCGGCTCGGCCCGCCACTGCTGGTAGGCCGCCGTCACCCGCTCGTCGACCCAGGCCGCGGCCCGGTCGAACGTCCTCGTCGTCAGCACGTGCCGGCGAGCGGCGAGACCGCGGCGTCGGGCCTCGCCCGGGTCGGCGGCGACGGCACGCATCGCCTCGGCCGCCGCGCCCGTGTCGGGCTCGGCCCACACGGCGGTCGGCGGGTACGGGTGCTGGTTCTTGCCGACCGGCACCCGCTCGTACGGCACGAGCCAACCGACGCCGTCGGTGAGGAACTCGCCAGGGCCGCTGTAGTCGGTGGTGATCACCGGCAGGCCCTGCGCCATCGCCTCGGCGACGGTGAGCCCGAAGCCCTCGCTGCGGTGCAGCGACACGTAGCAGTCGGCCGACGCGAACAGCTCGCGTACCTCGGCGTTGGACAGGTACTGCTCGACCAGCGTGATCCGGTCGTCGCCACGCACGGCGGCGCGCAGCCGCTCGCGCTGCGCCGGATGCAGCTCGCCGTTGATCGACTTGATCACCAGCTCGGCGTCGGTCCGGCCGTCGAACGCCTGCTGGAAGGCGCGGACCAGGCCCAGCGGGTTCTTCCGGTCGAACAGGCTGTTGTAGTCGAACGCGAACAGGAACCGGGTCGGCCCGCCGCCGTCGGGGGCCGGCGGCTCGGCGCCGTCGAGCGGATCACGCACCGGCACCGGGAAGGTGCGCACCGGCACCGAGGAATGCTCGGCCAGCGCCGCCCGGCAGAAGTCGCTGATCGTCCAGACCTCGTCGACCAGCCCGTACGCCGAGTGCATCCACTGCGGGAACTCCTCGAGCTCCCACGACCAGACGCCGATCACGTACCGGTCGCGACCCAGCTGGGAGTGCAGCCGCAGGGTCTGCTCGGTCATGTCCGCGTTCACGCACAGCACGCTGATCGGGAACTTCGGGGACTGCGGGCGCACGCCGTCGGGCAGCTGGTGCCCCGTGCGGTTCTGGACGGTCGACTCCTCGACCGCCACCGCGATCGGCAGTTCGGCCTGGCGCATCGCGTCGTGCACCAGCCGGCCCATCTCGCCGACTCCCAGCTCGGCGGTCAGGTAGCCCAGCACGTTGACGCCGCGCGTGTCCTCGATCGCCACCGTGGCATCGGGCTTGGGGCCCGTGGGCACCGCCCGCCGGGGCATCTCGTGCTCGGCGACACCCGAGGTGATGCACCACTGGCGGTAGTCCTCGGCGTTGGCGCCGAGCGGGTCCGGAAAGGCGGTCTGCAGGTCGGCGCGGGCATCCCAGACCGACATGGCCCAGCGCGTCATGCCGACGCCGGCCTGGGCCCCGTCGGCGGGCGAGCAGGCCCAGCGCAGGAACGCGTCGGAGTCGTCGTCGAACGGCGTGGGCGGGATCTCGGTGCCCTTGCGCTCGGCTCGCACCCATGCGTTCCGGAAGGCGCGGCGCAGCGAGTGTGACAGCGGCGTGCCGTCGGCCGCGGTGTTCCACCGGTACGGGATCGACTCCAGCGATTCGAGGTACCCGGCCGCGATCAGCTTGTCGCGGTAGTTGTCGCACAGGTCGGCCAGCAGCGGGTATTCCGACAGCAACACCCGGGGCTTGTCCGCGTAGTGCGTGCTCAGCAGCCACGGCTTCTCCGGCCGATAGCCGCTGAAGTGCACGAAGCGCAGCGGCGTCCCGTTCGCGGTCAGCGTGCCGTCGGCCGCCCTGGCCAGCTCGCGCTGGTAGACGTTCCAGTACGCCAGGTTGAAACCGGGATCACGGACCACCGTGTGCTCGAACAGCGCCGGCACGTTGTCCACCCAGCGCTGGTCGGTGAACAGCTGCTCGATGACCGAGGAGATCGCGTCGTGCCGCAGCCGCTCGGCCCAGAAGTCGAGGAACGCGGCGGCTTTGCTGGACACCGTGACGTAGCCGAGGTTGAACACGCCCGCGGCCATGATGTCGCCCTCGGACGGTCGCAGCTGGTCCCGCGGCATCGGTTCCAGCACGTGTGGCGTGAGCACGATGCCGTGCCGTGCCGCCAGTTCGTCGACCTCGGTGATGGGGGCGAACACCTCGATGTCCGGGTCCAGGTAGGTCACCACGTCATGGCTGCGCAGCAGGTGTCGGAGCAGGAACGGCTTGACCGCCGTGCACAGCTCGGTCACCGAGTAGGCGGTGGCCATCCGGCGGAAGTCCTGCTGTGACACGGTAAGCACGTCCGGCCCGATCAGGTCGAGCTGGTCGGTGCCGCCGGTCAGCTCGCCGACGAGCGCGTCCACGACCATGATCGTGAAGCGGCCCGTCGGGTGCTGGCGCAGGTAGGACCCGGCCAGCACCCGGGCGGCCGGCAGGTAGTTCCGGGCGACGATCGTGCAGGCGACCGGCCCGCCGGTGGGCTGATCAGGCATCGGGCTTCAGCTTGGCGATCTGCGCGGCGACGGTTGCGGTGAAGTCCTTGTCGACACTGCTGACGCTGGTGCCGTTGACCTCGACGCGGACGACGTACGCGCCGGAGACGTAGTGCGCGCGGCGCAGCACCGGGGTCGCGCCGGGGGTGGTGTCCAGACCGGTCGCGCTGACGCCCGCGGGCGCGGTCTCGGTCTTCTGCCCGTAGCTGGTCTGCAGTGTGAGCAGCTGGGTCTTGGCCTGCTTGGCCGCGTCCGCGCTGCCTTCCTTGACCACCAGCACGATGATCGTGTCGCCGCCGTTCTTGGACAGGGCGAACCGCACGGTGGACGGGTTGCCGGCCCGGTACGCGGCGACCTCGCTGTCCTTGGTGCCGGGGGTGAGGTAGTTCAGCCCCTCCACCGCGGTGAAGTCGTCGATCTTGGTGCCGTCGGCGAGCTGCGACGTGCCGGCGAGGTCGGCCAGCAGCGGGTCGACCGGCTTGGTCGTCGTGGTGGGCGGCGGGGTGGTCGAGCTGCTGGCGACCGGCGGGGTCGACCCGCCGCGGCCCCAGATCATGTACGCGCCGAAGCCGGCCGCGAGCAGCACGACCACGATGGCCACGGCGCCGATGATCTTGCCCCGGGAGCTCTTGGGCTCCTCGAAGAACTCAGGACCCTGCCGCATCCAGTTGACCGCGCTCGGGTTCGGCAGCGGCATGTCGTTGTCGCTGTCCCAGGGGGCCGGCTGGTTCCAGTTGCCCTGCTGCGGCTGTTGCTGCATGGCGAAGCCGCCCTGGTAGTTCGGCGGCGGGAAGTCCGGCTGCTGCGGGTTGCGCACCACCTGCGTGCGCTCGGCGTTCTCCGGACCCTGCTGGGGCTGGACACCCGCGGTGCCGCCGCGCACGACCTGCGTGCGCTCGGCATGGTCACCACCCTGCGGCAGGTCCGTGATCGGCGGCATGATCGTCGTCGACTCGGCCGGCGGTTCCACGCCGGGGTTGCTCGGCTGCCAGCGGAACGGCGCGCCGAACGGGCTCGGCGCGCCCGGCTGCTGCTCGGGCTGGGCCGGCACCGGCTGCGACGGCGGCCCCATCGGCGTGCCGGCCTGCTGGGCCAGGCCGAGCAGCTGGTCACGGCGCTGGCGGTAGTCCTCTGGGGTCACCCGGCCCTGTGCCAGCTCACTGTCGAGCTGCTGCAGCTCCTCTTGCCAGGACATCCCCAAACCTCCGGATAGTCGACCGCGTCGGTGGCCCATTCTGCCCAAGGCGCCGCGGCGGCCTCAGGGAAGTACCAGGTTGTTATCTGCTAGCTCAGCGGGACGCGGGCCATGACCACCGCCATCACGTCCCGAATGCCCGCGGTGATGGTGGCCTCGTCCAGTTTCCCGGTGTGCTGGCTGGCCGACGCGATGACCACCGCGTGCGTCGACGGATAGATCGCCACGCACTGGGCGATCGTGGACGACATCAGCTGCAGCGTGTGCACCGACGGCGGCAGCCCGGGCTTGTCGGTCGGCGTGAGGCCGTTCGGCTTCTGGTAGGCCACCAGGTCGCCGGCCATCTTGTCGGCCTGCTCGGCCGTGTCCGTGTTGATCACGAACACGCCGTAGGACAGGTTGCCCATCGTCGACCCGCTGTAGACGATCTTGCCCGCTTTGTCTCCGGTGAGCAGCGTCGCCGCGCGAGCTTCGAGCAGCCCCTTCGCCGCCGCCTGGTCGACCGTGTAGCTCCCGCTGTTCGCGTCCGGCTTGCCCGGCAACGGCGGCAGGTCGCTGAGCTGCACCGCCGTCGGGGCCGCTGTCGACGACGTCGCCGCCGGCTGGCCACCCGCGGTCGTGGTCGGCATGCGGAACCCGAACCACCACCCCACGCCCAGCCCCACCACCAACAGCACGACCACGACCGTCACGGTCAGCGCGTGCTTTCGGTTGGTGCGCTTGGTCAGCCGCGCATTGAACATCTCGGCCGACGGTGGCGCGTACTGCTGTGGGCCGGCACCGGGAATCGGCGTGACCGGGGTCCAGACCTCCGGGCCGCTCACCGGTATCGCCGGCTTGTGCACCGTCGCCTCGACCTGTTGCGGAAACGGCAGTCCCGCGTTGGTCGGCGGCATCCCGCCCGACACCGACGCCAGCAGGTCGTCCCGCCGACTCCGATACTCCGCCGGCGTGATCCGCTTCTCGGCCAGCTCGGCGTCCAGCGCACGCAGATCCTGCTGCCAGCTCATCCGCCGCTCCTCCGCCACCCGTTACGTACCGCCCCCATCGTGCGACACACGTCCACCCCCCACCCCACCGCACCCCCCACCCGATCCGGCAGGCGACGGCGCAGCCGAGCCCCGAAGGGGGGTCCAGGGGGGCGGAGCCCTCCCTGGCTTGGGGCGTGGGGCGAGAGCCCCACAAAACACAACGGGCGATGCAGGACCGCGCTTTCCGCGGTCATACATCGCCCAATTGCCCGTGCGCCCGAAGGGATTCGAACCCCTAACCTTCTGATCCGTAGTCAGATGCTCTATCCGTTGAGCTACGGGCGCGTGTTCAGTTGTCACCCTACCAGGGCAGGATGTTGCGGAGGCTCCGGGATTTGAACCCGGGATGGGGGTGAACCCAAACCGCATTAGCAGTGCGGCGCCATAGACCAGACTAGGCGAAGCCTCCCCGGAGCCCTCGGCTACCGTCGACAAGACTACACACTCGGCCCGCCGGCACCAAAACGGGGGGTCAGCGCGGGTGCGACCTGCGGTTACGCCCTGACGGGTGTGGCGGGGACCACCGCCGCCCGGAGGTGGACGCCCCGGGCGGGCGGTCACTAGCGTGAACGGGTCCACATCGACGTGGCCGGGGAGTGAAAATGGACAAGGTTCGGCCGTCCGCGGCTGACGCGGTCAGTGATCTGCCGGCGGGGGCGACCCTCGCCGTCGGCGGATTCGGGTTGTGCGGGATTCCCAGTGATCTGATCAGGGCGGTGCACGCCATCGGGGTCGATGATCTGAAGGTCGTGTCGAACAACTGCGGGGTGGACGACTGGGGCCTCGGTGTCCTGCTGCACGATCGCCGCATCTCGCGGATGACCTCCTCGTACGTCGGCGAGAACAAGGAATTCGCCCGCCAGTACCTGTCCGGGGAGCTGGAGGTTGAGCTGGTCCCGCAGGGCACGCTGGCCGAGCGGCTGCGGGCGGGCGGCTGTGGCATTCCGGCGTTCTTCACGCCGGCGGGCGGCGGCACGCAGATCGCCGAGGGCGGCCTGCCCTGGCGGTATGCGGCGGACGGCGGGGTGGCGGTGGCGTCGCCGCCGAAGGAGACCCGTGCGTTCGGCGGCCGCGACTACGTGCTGGAAGAGGCCATCACGACGGACTTCGCCCTGGTCCGAGCGGCGCGGGGCGACCGGCACGGGAACCTGGTCTTCGACAAGTCGGCGATGAACTTCAACCCGCTGTGCGCGATGGCGGGCCGGGTCACGGTGGCCGAGGTGGAGGAGCTGGTGGAGCCGGGCGAGCTGGACCCGGAACACGTGCACCTGCCGGGCATTTTCGTGCAGCGCGTGGTGCTGGTCACCGACAACGAGAAGCGGATCGAGCGCCGGACCGTGAGGGAGGCCCAGTGATGGGGTGGAGCAGGCAGGAGATCGCCGCCCGGGCCGCGCGGGAGCTCGAGGACGGCCAGTACGTGAACCTGGGCATCGGCCTGCCGACGCTGGTGCCGAACTACCTGCCCGATGGCGTCACGGTGGTGCTGCACAGCGAGAACGGCATCCTGGGCACCGGTCCGTATCCGACGGAGGACGCGGTCGACCCGGATCTGATCAACGCGGGCAAGGAGACGGTGACGACGCTGCCGGGCGCGGCCTTCTTCGACTCGGCGCTGTCGTTCGGCATGATCCGCGGCGGCCACATCGACACCGCGATCCTCGGCGCCATGCAGGTGTCGGCGGCGGGTGACCTGGCCAACTGGGCCATCCCGGGCAAGCTGATCAAGGGCATGGGCGGGGCGATGGACCTGGTGCACGGGGCCCGCCGGGTGATCGTGATCATGGAGCACACGGCCAAGGACGGCTCGCCGAAGATCCTCAAGGAGTGCACGCTGCCGTTCACCGGCCGCGGTGTGGTGCAGCGGATCATCACGGACCTGGCGGTGCTGGATGTGACGCCGGACGGCCTCCGTCTGGTGGAGCTGGCGCCGGGTGTGTCGGTGGACGACGTCCGGTCGGCCACCGAGCCGGAGATCTCGGTGGCCGCCGGGGTCGCCTGATCACCGCAGGTGTGAGTCGAACCAGTTGAGAGTGCGTTGCCACGCTTCGGCACTGGCCTTCGGGTCGGTGTCGAAGCGGTGGTTGGCCTGGGCGACGCGAACCACGTCGGTCGCCACGTCGGCCGACGCCGCGGCGTCGCGCAGCTTGTCGACCTCCTCGGCGCTGACCTGCTCGTCCTGTTCGCCGTAGAGGCCGAGCCACGGGCAGCTCAGCTCGTGTGCGACCTCGACGAGCGAGGGCAGTCCGTCGGACAGCGGCGTGAGGATGCCGCGCCCGGACACGCTGACCGCCGCGCCGATGGCGCGCCTGGTCGCCACGATCAGGGCGGCGGCGCCGCCCAGATCGAAGCCGATGACACCGGTCCGGTCGGGGGTGATGCCCCGCTCGGCGAGCCAGACGCAGGCCACGTCGATGTCCGCGAGCACGGACTCGACCGGGAGCTGCGGGAGCCGGCCGTCGGCCAGCTCGTCGGCGTCCGGGTAGAGGTGCGGCGCCACCACGAGCCAGCCCTCGGCCGCCAGCGACCCGGCCAACGCCCGGACCGTGTCGGTGACCCCGCGGGCCTCGTGCAGCAGCACCAGACCGCCCCGCGCTGCGCCGTCGGGTTCCGCGACTGTCACGCGCAGCTCGCGTCCGTCGGTCAACGGCAGGTTTTCGGTCCTGGTTTCCGTCATTCCACCACCCAACCACGCCAGGGTGAACTCCAGTCAACACGACCGGCCCCAGGAACGCCTCGGCGTTGCCTACCCGTTGTGATCGGCTGTCAAACCGGCCGCGGGCGACGCATCACGTGCACCAGTGCGGGCGGCAGATTGCCCCAGATCGTCCTGGTGAGCACTACTTCCTCGAAGCAGCGCCGAAATCCGGCCAGTTGCCGGGTGGACGGACCGGCCCAGCGGGTCCAGGTGTAGGTGAACTGGGTGAAAACGCCGGCGGGACCCATCGCCGCCGCGACGGATTCGGTGAGCCGGCCTCGATATGCGGCCCACGGCAGGCCACTGATCACCACGTCGGCGAAGACTTCCCGCGCTGCCAACAGTTCCGGCAGGCGCTCGGCGTCGGCGACGATCACTTCCACGTCGGGAAAGCGCTTGGCCAGCACGTCGGCCAGCCGCGGGTTGAGCTCGACCGCCAGGTGCCGGCCGCGACCGTCCAGCCGGGACTGGATCACCTCGGTGAACGCCCCGGTGCCCGGCCCGAGTTCGACGACAACCGGCTCGCCCCGCTCGGGAATCGGCGCGACCATCTGCTCGGACAACGCCTTCGAGCTGGGGATCGCCGAGGCCGTGGTGAGCGGCGAGCGGAGGAACTCCTGGAGGAAGAGCTTGGCGTCACTCACTGCGCGGCCCCAGTCAGTCGTCGGTCGATGCGGCGCACACCGTACGGACCGATCGCGAACAGGAAGCAAACGGCGGTTGCCGGAATCAGGTCGAGGCTGAGCAGCGTCAATCCGGTGCCGACCGCCAGCAGTACCGGGCTCCACCAGCCCATGACCCGCCAGTTGATCGTCGCGAGCACGACCAGACACACGTAGAACAGCGCCGGCCCGATCACGTACACGGCCGGCAGCAGGCCCGGCACGGACTGAACCTGGTGGTACAGCACGTTCATACCGGCCCGGTCGTTCGCGACCAGACCCACGACCACGTCGATCACCACCTGCGCCGCCGAGGCCGCCACGCCGAGCAGGCCGACCGCCGCCACCACCGGCGCCGCGCCTCGCCGGTCGCCGAGCGTCAGCAGCACCGGCACGAACAGCACGAGACCGGCCAGGAACAGCAGATGCCCCACGGTCCAGCCGATGCCGGGTCCGTGCTCGGTGAGCAGCCGCACCACGCCGTAGCCGCCGAGCAGCGCCGGCGCGGCGACAAACGCGATGTCCCGTACCTTGACCATGCTTCGAGCCTGCGCCGGGCGCAGGCTCGAAGCATCAGGGTCGAACCCTGGCGTTGCCCTGGTTCAGCTGGTCCGACGGCGCCGCGACAGCAGCACCAGACCCACGCCGAGCCCCAGCGCGACCACCGCCGCCAAGCCCAGTCCGAACACATCCGCGACACCCGTGTACGCCAGCGTCGGCGACGCCTGCGCCACCGGCGAAACCGGCGCGTTCGTCGTCGGCGGGTTGGTCGGGTTAGTGGCCGGGTCCGGCTGATCCGGGCCGGGCTCGACCGAGATGGTCGTCGAGCCCATCCGCGTCGGCCAGATCGTGCCCTGGGTGCCGGCCGTCCGCCACGGCCCGACGAGGCCGATCTCGTAGAGACCGGCTGGTAGCGTTGCGAAGGTGGCGCTGCCGGCGGAGTCGGAGACCGCGGACGCCACGATCTTGTTGGTGACCTTGTCGGTCAGGTAGACCTTGACGCCCGTGACGGGCACCGTGTTGCCGTCACTGTTCTTGTCGTAGACCAGAGTCAGCGCCACGGACGGAATCACGTTGCCCGGCACGCCGGCGAGAACGGCGTCCGCGACGACCTCGTCGAAGCCGGTCTCGCCGAACCGGCAGCTGAGTGCGGTGTAGCCCCAGTCACGGGCCTCGGCCGGCACCTGCTCGGTCACCTCGATGGTCACGGTCGAGTGCGCCGGCACGGAGACACCGGCCTGGCCGTCACGGAGATCGCCCCAACCGTCGCTGAAGCCGCTGAGTTGGTTCACGTCACCGATGCCGTTGCAGCGCTCGGTGACCCCGTGCAGGGACCGATCGCCCTTGTTGGTCAGCGTCACCGTGATGTGCGCGATGTCGCCGGCCTTATAGGTGTTGGCGTTCAGCTTCACCGACGCCGTCAGGTCGTCCGTGACCTTGTGCCGAGCCTCCACGACCACGTTCTGCGCCTGGTCGCCGATGGTCCAGTACTGGCCCTGGGCGACGAGGTCGCCGAGGCCGTCGAACGTGACGCCGTAGCCGCCGAACGGGACGTGGGTGTAGGCGAAGTGACCGTCCCTGTCGGTCGTCTGCGCGGGCTCCTCGTGGTACACCGTGCCGCCGGAGATCGTGATCCGCACGCCCGAGAGGCCCTCGCCCTGGTCGTAACGCCCGTTGCCGTTCTTGTCGGAGAACAGCGTGCCCTTCAGGTCACCCCGGCCAGCAATCACCGAGGCGTAGGCGGAGGCGTCCACCGAATGCTGGGTCCGGTCGAGCCAGACCTGGGCGAACAGGTCGACGTTCTGGATGTTGCGATCCTCGATCGTGCCCTTGGCCGTGACCACGAAGGACTCACCGGGGGCGAGGTCCTTGCCGATGGTGGCGGGCCCGGAGTTGGGCGGGATGCCGGTGAAGGTGAACTTGGCGTTGTAGCCCGAGCCCCAGTAGCTGACGTTCTTCGCCGGGGCCGTGCCGGTGTTGGTGATCGTGATCGAGCCGGTGACCTCTTCGTCCCAGTCCCACGTGGACTTGTCGAACTTGGCCGTCACGGCGATCTTCGCCACCGGCTCGTCGTCCTTCGGTTGCGCCGCCGGCGCATTGGCCGCGGATTGGCTCGGCGTCGACTCGGACGTGGGCGAGCTCGAGGTCGACTCGCTGGTCGTCGCCGACCCGCTCGGCGTCGAGGCGTCCGAGGTCGGCGACGAGGTCACGGACGGTGTGTCGTTGACCGGACTCTCGTCGGCCACCGCCACACCGCCGAACGCGGTGGTCAGTGCAATGGTGAGCGCGCCGGATCCAACCGCGATCCGGCGCAGCAACGTAAACGACAAGGAACCCCTCCCCTGGTTCAGACGCCGGGTACAAACCGGCTCTACCGCCAGGATCGGTGCTTACCGCTCCCCGCGTTACACAATCGGCGTAACAGCCCTGCTCAGCCGCCGCGCCGCCGCCGGCAGGTTGGCCGGGTTCGTCGGCACGTACGGGTCGATCCGCCCTCGCCACAACCCAGGTCTGCCGTCAATGGCTGCGGCGCCACCTCGTCCAGGCAGGCACGCATCACGCGACCCGCCCCGGAGTCGCCCCCAAGCTTCTCCCCGAACTGCACCACATCCGCAATTTATGACAACAACGGAAATCGCCCCGCCCGCTCCCCCAGAACCACCCGCTCCTTATCGGCCAATGACCGCCTTCCGGTAGCCACTGCCAAAAACCCCGTCATCCCACCCCAACCCCTCCGACGGTTCTTCCCCCAGCAACTCCACAAACACCGGCCTGACCACCCCCAACGCCTCCGCCGTGGTCTGCCCTTCCCTTCCCAACGAAATCGCCACATCCAACCCATGCGCCGCCACCGCAACCACCCTGGTAGCCACCCAATCCCCCAACCTCATCACCCCGAACCCCGGCACCTCCACCACTCGCCCCAGATCATCCCCCTCAAGCAGCGCAACCGTGCCCCTGGCAACCTGCTCGAACCACTCAGTCGGCGACAGCCCAACCAGCCAGCCTCACCGCTCGCTCGACATTCCGCTGCCGATACTCCTGCGTATCCCGCTCCGGCCGCCGATAGTAATCCGCAGCACCGAGCAAGCCTTCCCTCACATCGCCATCAGGAAGAGCCCGCCGCAAAACCACACTGTCCGCGATATGCACAACCAACTCCCCCAAATCCCACGGCGGACAATTGGTCCCCACCCCGAACGAACCAGGTCCAAGCCCCCTCAAAACCCGAACCAACGCATCACACTCACCCCGAAGAGCTCCCAAAGCATCCACGATAAACCCTCCCCAAACGGAAAATGCACCCCACACACCCGCCCCGTACCCCAAGGCGACGGCGAAGCCGAGCCCGAAGGGGGGTCCAGGGGGCGAAGCCCTCCCTGGCTTGGGGTGTGGGGCGAGAGCCCCACAAAACACCTGGAGCGACCAGGCGAAGCGGCGAAGCCGCGAGCACACAACCCCTGAGCGGAAGCGGAGGGATTTGAACCCCCGGACCCTTGCGGGTCTTCCGCTTTCAAGGCGGATGCATTCGGCCGCTCTGCCACGCTTCCCTAGGGGTGTCAGGGTAGCCGGTCAGTCGTCGGGAGTCTCGGCCAGCATGGCGCCGACGCGTTCGAAGATCTTGGCGATGGTGGCTTGTTGGGCGTCGGTGGTGAGGTCGATCATGTGCCGGCGGACGCCGTCGACGTGGGTGGGGGCGGCTTCGCGGAGTTTGGCCATGCCGGCGTCGGTGAGCACGGCGTAGACGCCGCGGCCGTCGTCGGTGCAGTTGTCGCGTTCGACGAGGCCGGCGCGTTCCATGCGGGCGATCTGGTGGGAGACGCGGCTCTTGGAGGAGGCGACTTCGCCGGCGAGCGCGCTCATCCGCATGCGCTGGTCGGGGCGTTCGGCGAGGCGGACGAGGACTTCGTAGTCGGCGAGGGTGATGTCGTGGGCGTCCACCAGCTCGCGGTGCAGCTGGCCTTCCAGCAGGATGCTGGCGACGCGGTAGGCGCGCCAGGCGGCCATCTCGCCGGCGTCGAGCCATCGGGGTTCGCTCACCTGTCAAGGCTAACCGTCAGGTCCCGTTCGGTCGCCGACCCTGGTGTTGTCGCGGGTCACGGGGCACACTGCTGCGCCGAACGCCCGAACGGGGAGTCGGGCGCACTCCGGAAGGATCCACATGATCGTTTTGGCTAGACGGCTCGGCGCGCTGGCGGTCACCGCCGCGGCGGCGCTGACGCTGACCGGTGTCCCGGCGCAGGCGGCGCAGGCCCCGATCGACCTGCGCCTGATCGCGTTCAACGACTTCCACGGCAACCTGGAGCCGCCGGCCGGCTCGGCGGGCCGGGTGACGCTGTCGGACGGCACGACGGTGATGGCGGGTGGCGCCGCGTACATGGCGGCGCACGTCAAGCAGCTGCGGACCAAGAACACCCTGGTGTTCTCGGCCGGCGACAACGTCGGGGCCTCCCCGCTCGCCTCGGCGCTGTTCCACGACGAGCCGACGATCGACTTCCTGAACGACATCGGCGTGAACGCGTCGGCGATCGGCAATCACGAGCTGGACAAGGGCTACCAGGAGCTGCTGCGCAAGCAGTTCGGCGGCTGCGCCAAGGACACCGGCTGCCAGTTCGACCAGCCGTTCAAGGGCGCGAAGTTTCCGTACCTGGCCGCGAACATGACGTTCGACAACGGTGTGCCGGCGCTGCTGCCGTTCACTGTGGACTTCAGCGGCGGGGTGCCGGTCGGCGTGATCGGCGTGCCGCTGAAGGATCTGCCCAGCGTGACGTCGGCGGACGCGATCAAGGGCCTGAAGTTCGGCGACGAGGTGCAGGCGATCAACCGGTCGGCCGACGTGCTGGACCGGCTGGGCGTGAAGACGATTGCCGTGCTGCTGCACCAGGGCGACAACACCGAGGGCGGCGGCCCGGACGACTGCCGGACCTCCCCCGGTCCGGCGCTGGCGATCGCGAAGGCGGCGTCGCCGAAGGTGGACGTGATCTTCTCCGGCCACAGCCACCAGCAGTACAACTGCTCGGTGGCGGACCCGGCCGGCAACCCGCGGCCGCTGATCCAGGGCGCCTCGTACGGCCGGCTGCTGTCGGTCGTCGACCTGAAGATCGACCCGCGCACCAAGGACGCGATCCGCGGCAAGACGGTGGCGCACAACGAGGTTGTCACGCGGGACGTGACGCCGGACCCGACCGTGCAGGCGCTGGTGTCCAGGGCCGTGACGCAGGCGGCGCCGATCGCCAACCAGGCCGTCGGCACGATCACCTCGGACATCGTTGCGACGCAACAGGCTTCGGGCGAGTCGCCGCTGGGCGACGTGATCGGTGACGCGCAGCTGGAGTCGACGAAGTCGGCCGGCGCGCAGGTGGCGCTGATGAACCCGGGCGGCATCCGGGCCGACCTGAACTTCAAGTCGTCGACCGCGGGCGTGGCCGACGGGACCGTGACGTATGCCAACGCGTTCACGATCCAGCCGTTCGCGAACATCCTGCAGACGGAGACGTTGACCGGCGCGCAGCTGAAGGCCGTGCTGGAGCAGCAGTGGCAGTCGCAGCCGGACGGCTCGGTGCAGACGAAGATGCTGCAGATCTCGTCGAGCCTGCACTACACGTGGTCGGCGTCGGCCCCGGTCGGCTCGCGGATCACGTCGATCACCGTGGCCGGCCAGCCGGTGACCCCGGACGGCAGCTACCAGGTGACCGCGAACAACTTCCTCACCGGCGGCGGCGACGGCTTCACGGTGTTGAAGCAGGGCACCGGCATCGTCGGCGGCGCGATCGACCTGGACGCGTTCACCGCGTACCTGAAGGCGCACCAGAACCTGACCCCGCCTGCTGCCGACCGCATCACGCGAACGCCCTGACCCTGTGTGACCAGCACAATCAACCGATTCAGGTACCCAAGGGGGGTTGTGATCAAGGTCACGTCGGAGCAAGCTCGGAACACGGACGGTCCAGCGGAAACGGGTTTCGCGGAGCACCGGGAAGGGACCAGGTGGTTGCATGGCGGAAGAGCTTCGCTGTGACGGTCGGTGTGTTGGCTGCACCCCCGCGGCCGGGTTGGTCGGTGCCTGTCCGGTCGCGGCTGTGAGCAGCACGAGCTAGGTCTCGGGTGCGCAGACGCCGAGGGCGTTTGTCCTTCATCGCGCACGTCGACGATGTTGAGCCCCACATCGGATGCGTTTCAGGGCGCACCTGGTGAGGTTCCACGCCAACCTCGCGACGACCGCGACCGTCACTTTTTCCGGTAGGGCCTGGGTGCGGTGACCTTCGGGGGCACCGCACCCAGGCATGTCCGGGGTCGGCCTATCGTGGACGTCGTCGATCGAAACGGGAGGAACCGTGCAGTTCAACGACGACGCGGAGCTCGACACCTCGCAGGTCGAGGACTACCGGGGCTCGGGCGGTGGCGGCGGTGGCGGTTTCGGCTTCCCGCTCGGCGGCCTGGCGCTGGGCGGCGGCGGACTCGGCATCGTCGGCCTCGTGCTGTGGCTGGTGATCAGCCACTTCGCCGGCGGCGGCGGGTCGAACCAGCTGTCCGGGCAGCCCAACAACTCCACCGTCAACCAGTGCAAGACCGGCGCGCAGGCCAACGCCAGCCAGGACTGCCGGGACGTGGCCCTGGTGAACTCGATCCAGGCCTACTGGCAGGACCAGTTCTCCCGGTCGGGCAAGACGTACCGCAAGGCCACCACGATCTTCTTCAGCAACCGGCAGCAGACCGGCTGCGGCACCGGCACCACCGGCATGGGCCCCTTCTACTGCCCGGCCGACCAGCACGTGTACATCGACCTGACCTTCTTCAAGGAGCTCCAGACCAAGTTCGGCGCCACCGGCGGCCCGTTCGTCGAGGGTTATGTGCTGGCCCACGAGTACGGGCACCACGTGCAGAACCTGCTCGGCACCTCGAAGAACATCGGCAAGGGCAGCGGCGCGACGTCCGGCTCCGTGCGGCTCGAGCTTCAGGCCGACTGCTACGCCGGCGTGTGGGCCAACCACGCCACCAGCACGCCCGGCGCCAACGGCAAGCCGCTGATCAGCAACGTGTCGCAGCAGGACATCGCCAACGCCCTGGACACCGCCTCCCGCATCGGCGACGACTTCATCCAGAAGAACCTGGGCAGCGGGCAGGTCAACTCCGGCTCGTTCACCCACGGCACGTCGGCGCAGCGGCAGCATTGGTTCACCACCGGCTACCAGAGCGGCAACCCGACATCCTGCGACACCTTCAACACCGACAACCTGGGCTGACGCCGGTTGTCCACAGGCCCCGAGTTATCCACATCTGGATCTTCACCCAGCCCTGAGGGGGCCTCCCGGCGGTAGACTGGGCTCGGGGTCGCCCCCCTGGGTTGGGTTGGGGGCTGAGGTTTTTGGCGTGTGAACGCGATCAGGCGATGAGCAAGGGCAGGCACTCGTCCAGGCCGTCGACCTCGAGCTTCCAGTGGGGCCGGAAGGGGGCGAAGCGGTCGGCGGTGAGGAGCAGGCGGAGTTGGACGGCGGGCTCGCCGCGGCGGCTGTCGCGGAGGGTGCCGTCGTCGACGTAGCCGAGGGAGCGGCTGACCCGCAGCGACGCGGCGTTGTCGGCGTAGGCGGAGGTGCGGGCCTGGACGGCGCCGAGGTGGTCGAAGGCGAAGGCCAACACCGCGGCGCGCATCTCGGTGCCGTAGCCGTGGCCCTGGTACCTGCGGCCGAGCCAGGAGCCGGTGCTGATCTCGCGGGTCACGGCGAAGTCGCGGCCGGCGACGGCCTGCTCGCCGATGACCTTGCCGTCCTGACGGATCAGGAAGAGCACGTGCCAGTCGTCGGGGCGCAGCGCAGCCCGCAGCGACCAGTGATACCGCAGGTTGTTGATGCCCATCTCGGCCTCGGGCGCATCGGTCCACGGCACGCCGAACGGCATGAACTCGGGGGGATGTATGCCGGCCCGGGCGACCTCGATCAGCTCGTGCACGCCCGCGTCGTCGTCGGGGCGGAGTTCAAGTCGAGGGGTCCGTAGCACCAGGTTCCGCAGTGGCCAAGCCTCCATGTCGTGATGGTCCCCGCAGGGCGACGTCGCGGCCAGCGGATTACGGTCGACGCCATGCAGGCGATCACGATCAGGCAGCCGGGCGGGCCGGAAGTGCTGGAATGGACGGCGGCGCCGGATCCGACGCCGAAGCCGGGCGAGGTGCTCGTCGACGTCGCGGCGACGGCGGTGAACCGGGCGGATCTGTTGCAGCGCCAGGGTTTCTACCCGCCGCCGAAGGGCGCGTCGGAGATTCTGGGGCTGGAGTGCTCGGGCACGATCAGCAAGCTCGGCGAAGGCGTCGAAGGCTGGCACGTCGGCGACGAGGTGTGTGCGCTGCTGGCCGGCGGCGGCTACGCGGAGAAGGTCGCGGTGCCGGCTGAGCAGCTGCTGCCGCGCCCGAAGAACGTGAGCCTCATCGACGCCGCGGGCCTGCCGGAAGTGGTGTGCACGGTGTGGTCGACGGTGGTGCAGACCGCGGGCCTGACCGAAGGCGACGTGCTGCTGGTGCACGGCGGCGCGGGCGGCATCGGCACCTGCGCGATCCAGATCGGCAAGGCGCTCGGAGTAACGGTGGCGGTGACGGCCGGGTCGGACGAGCGGCTCGAGCTGTGCCGCGAGCTGGGCGCCGACATAACGATCAACTACAAGACCCAGGACTTCGTCGAGGAGGTCCGCAAGGCCACCGACGGCCACGGCGCGGACGTGGTGCTGGACAACATGGGCGCCTCCTACCTGGCCCGCAACATCGACGTGCTGGCGATGGACGGCCGCGTGGTCAACATCGGCATGCAGGGCGGCGTGAAGGGCGAGCTGAACATCGGCGCGCTGATGGCCAAGCGCGGCGGGGTGCTCTCGGCCGGCCTGCGGGCCCGCCCGGTGACGGGCAAGGGCAGCAAGGCGGACATCGTCGCCGACGTGAAGTCCAGGCTGTGGCCGCTGGTGGAGTCGGGCGCGGTGAAGCCGATCATCGGCCGCACGCTGCCGCTGGCCCAGGCGGCAGAGGCGCACCGGGCGTTGGAGGCGTCGGACGTGTTCGGCAAGGTCGTGCTCACGGCGTGAGCAGCGCGTAGCCGATCGTCTCCTCGCTGCGGAAGCGGAGCGCGAACTCCCGCCGCCAACGATCCATGACGGTCAGCTCGCCGGGGCGCCCGATGTCGTCGAGCAGCACGGCGGCGCCGGGCGCCAGCACGCCGCGGAACACGGGCATGGCGGGGTAGCGGATCAGGTCCTCCCCCGACGGCCCGTCGACCAGCAGCAGGTCGACCAGCCCGTGCCGGTCGACGTACTCGGACACCTCGTCGTGCACGGCCTCGGGCGCGTACCAGCCGGCCGAGCCGATGGCGGCGGGATGGGGCATCAGCGGCACGTGCACGACCCGGGCCACGTGCCCCAAGCCCTCACGGCGCAGCTGGCTGGCGACGAAGGCGGCCTGCCGCTCGTCGTGCTCCAGCGACAGCAGGTGCCCGAAGCCCCGCCGGTGCAGCAGCCGGGCGATCAGCACCGAAGAGGCGCCGCAGCCGCATTCCACGAGCACGCTGCGGGCCCCGAGCAGCACCTCGTCCAGCAGCACGGTCAACGCCGCCGGCCGTAAGTCGGTCCGGGTGAACGGCAGATACTCGGTCAGCAGCGGAGTCAACCGGATCCAGGCCGAAACGTCCGCCAGTGCGCGGCTATCCAATGTCGGCCAGCGCGCGGATCAGCTGGTCGACCTCCATCTGGTTGGTGTAGTGGGCCAACCCGATGCGCACCGCCCCGCCGATCTCGCCGACGCCGAGCACGGAGAAGACGCCGTTCTGGCCGGGGTCCGCGAAGGCGCACACGCCGCGCTCGGCCAGGTGTTCCACCGCCTCGACGGCCTTCACGTCGGTCACGGTGAAGGCCAGCGACGGCACGCGACGCATGGCGTCGCCGATCACCATCGCGTTGCGCGACCAGCGCAGTTCGTTGATCAGGTGGGACAGCAGCCCGGCCTGGTAGGACTTCATGGAGCCCAGCGAGGCCAGCAGCCGTTCCCGGCGCGGCCCGACGGCGGCGTCGTCCAGCGCGGCCAGGTAGTCCACGGAGGCGACGAGCCCGGCCAGCAGCGGGTACGGGTGCGGCCCCAGCTCGAGCCGCTCGGGCCCGCGGGCGCCGGCCTCCAGCGCCACGGACGGCAGCCGGTCGAGCAGAGTGGCGTCACGGAAGACCAGGGCGCCGACCGGCGGACCGCCCCAGGCGTTGGCCGACACAGCGACGACGTCCGCACCCATGGCCGCGATGTCCAGCGGCATGAACGGGGCCGCCGACGAGGCGTCCACGACCACGAGCGCGCCGGCGTTGTGCGCGGTCTCGGCGATCTTGGGCAGGTCGGGACGGGTGCCGACCGCGCCGGACGCAGCGGTGATCGCGACCACCTTGGTACGGGCGGAGACCAGCTCGTCGTACTGCCAGGCCGGCAGCTCGCACGTCTCGATGTCGATCTCGGCCCAGCGCACCGTCCCACCGGAACGCTGGGCGGCGCGCTGCCACGGCGAGACGTTGGCCGGATGGTCCAACCGGGACACCACGACCTGGTCGCCGAGCAACCAGCCGTCGCCGAGCGCGTCCGCCAGCCGTTGCAGCAGCACAGCCGAGCTGGTGCCCAGCACGACCCCGGCGGGGTCGGCGCCGACCAGGTCAGCGACGGCTCGCCGGGCCGCGTCCACGATCGCCTCCGCCCGCTGCGACGCGGGGAAGATGCCGCCCGGTCCGGAGACCGGGGCCCGCAGCGCGGTGGAGACGGCGGTCGCGACCTGCTCGGGCACCTGCATGCCCGCCGGTGAGTCGAGGTGCACCCAGCCGTCGCCGAGAGCGGGGAACAGCCCACGGACCCGAGCGACGTCGAACGCCATGGCACACACCGTAGGCGAGCACGCAGCGAAGCGGCACTCCCGGGTGCCAGGATGGAGGCATGACAGCGTCCAACGACAGCGAGTCCAACGGCACGGGACCGCAGCACATCGTGGTGGTGGGCCCGGACGGAGCCCAGCTCGGCTCCGCGCGGGTGCCGTCTGCCGATGAGGCCGAGCCGGCCGGCCAGGACGTGAGCGGCCTGGTGGAGCAGCCGGCCAAGGTGATGCGGATCGGCACGATGATCAAACAACTGCTCGAGGAGGTACGGGCGGCGCCTCTCGACGACGCCTCCCGCAACCGGTTGCGGGAGATCCACAAGGCGT
>DASWRQ010000203.1:0-25937 GCA_036403095.1 Kutzneria sp.
TGCGCAACCCGCGGGAGCGCCGCACGACGGTTCCGGTGCAGATCATCCACCCCACGCGCGACCGGTACGTCACCGCGGCGCTGACCGAGAACCTGCAGAAGTGGGCGCCGAAACTGTGGCGCCGCACGGTTCCCGCGAGCCACTGGGTGCCGATCACCCATCCGGACGTCATCGCCCGCATGGCCACCGAGTTCATCCGGCACGTGGAAGGCGCGGACGCCACCCGGTCGCTGCGCCGAGCCGAGGTCGGCCGGCATCGACCGCCGTTCGCCGACCAGTTGGTCGTGATCACCGGCGGCGGCAGCGGCATCGGCCGGGCCACCGCGCTGGCCTTCGCCAAGCAGGGCGCGGAGGTCGTGGTCTGCGACCTCAACCACGACACCGCCGCCGAGACGGCGGTGCTGGCCGGCGGGAAAGCCCATGCGTACCAGGTGAACGTGGCCGACGAGGACGCGGTCGCCAAGTTCGCGACCGATGTCGCCGCCGCGCACGGGATCCCGGACGTGGTGGTCAACAACGCCGGCATCGGGCACGCCGGCGCGCTGATGGACGCCACCACCGAGGAGTGGCAGCGCGTGTTGGACGTCAACCTGTGGGGCGTGATCCACGGCTGCACGTCGTTCGGCCGGCTGATGGTCGCCGCCGGCGAGGGCGGGCACATCGTCAACGTCGCCTCGGGCGCCGCGTACGTGCCGTCCAAGATGCTCGGCGTGTACTCGACGTCCAAGGCCGCCGTGTTCATGCTGTCCGACTGCCTGCGGGCCGAGCTGACCTCGGCCGGCATCGGCGTGTCGACCATCTGTCCCGGCATCGTCAACACCAACATCGCCGGCACCACCACCTTCTCCGGCGCTTCGGCCGCCGAGCAGGCGCAGAAGCGGGAGGCCGGCTCCCGGATCTACCGGCGGCGCAACTTCCCGCCCGAGCGGGTGGCCGCCGAGATCGTGCGGGCCGTGCGGCAGCGGCGCGCCATCGTGCCCGTCACCGTCGAGTCCAAGACCGCGCGGGCGATCAGCCGACTCGCCCCGTCCGTGCTACGCGGGATTGCCGCTAGATTCTGACCATGACTTCGCGCCCGTTCCAGGTCGTCTGCGAGATCGAGCCGCCGACCAGGCCCGATCTGATGCACGTGCGACACCAGATCGGCACCCTGTCCAAGGTCGCCGACAGCTTCCTCATTCCCGACAACCACATCGGCCGGGCCACCGTGTCCAGTGTGGCCGTCGCGCACGAGGTGCAGGCCATGGGCGGGCGCAGCATCGCCTGCCTGAACTCGCGGGACCGCAACATGCTCGGCTTCCGCCGGGACCTGCTCACCGCCGCCGCGTACGGCGTCGAGGAGTTCCTGTTCGTCTACGGCGACAAGCCGGCCAGCGGCAGTCGGACCGGGCAGCTCACGGTGCGGTCGATGATCGACGAGGTGCGGTCGCTGTCCGAGGACAAGGCGTTCGCCGGCGTCGCCCCGTTCCGGATCGGCACCGCGGCCGGGCTGCGGCCGCTGCCGTCCTGGAAGCGCGCCGCCGACTTCATGTTCGTGCAGGTCAGCTTCTCCCTGGACGCCCTGCTGCGGTGGCGCGAGGCCAACCCCGTCGACATGCCGGTCTACGCCGGCGTCATGGTCATCGCCAGCTCGGCCCACGCGAACCGGCTGGCCGCCGCCATTCCCGACATCGACATCCCCGCCGACCTCGTCGACCGGCTCGACGGCGACCGCATGGCCGGCGTCGAGTCGACGTGCGAGCAGGTGCTCAAGATTCGCGAGTCCGGGGCGTTCGACGGCGTGCACCTCGTGCCCGTGGCCCGCTATCGCCAGGTCGCCGCGCGGCTGGAGGAGCTGCTCAAGTGATCTCCACGTTCCTGTCCGCCGCCCGTTCCGCCGCCGTCCTGCTGCACACCCCCGAGCTCGCCGAGTCGTGGACCAAGCCCTCCGCTTTGGCCGAGTTCCGGGTCTCCGGGCTGGCCGGCCAGGTCGGCAACGTCACCGCTTCCTCGACGCCCCGGTGCCTGCGGACCTGCCGGTGATGCTGTGCCGACGACGTCGCTGACGCCGCTGTCACCACGCTCGCCCGGATCTCGGCGGCCAAGCGGGGCCAGCCCCCGTGCCGCGGGCGCTGTCCCACCGATGCGGTGGCCAGCGCCTTCTGAAAACCCCGTGTCGATTTCGGCGGCTCCCGTTCGACGCAGTGATGTTCGACGCAGTGATGGCAGCACGTCGGCACAACCGAGGAGCATCCCATGCGCACCCTGATCACCACCGCGTTCGTCTCGCTCGACGGCGTCGTGGAGGCCCCCGGCGGCGAGCCGGGCTACCGCAACGCGGGCTGGACGTTCCAGGGCATCGAGTTCGACCCTGCGGCCTACGCGCTCAAGGGCCGGGAGCAGGAGGAGGCCACGGCCATGCTGCTGGGCCGGGTCAGCTACCAGGCGTTCTCGCCGGTCTGGCCGGGCATGACCGAGGATTTCCCCGGTTACAACGCGATGCCGAAGTACGTCGTGTCGACCACGCTGAAGGAGCAGGACCTGGTCGACAACTGGGGCGAGACCAGCATTCTGCGCTCGCTGAACGAGGTCGCCGCGCTCAAGGAGACCGAGGGCGGCCCGGTGATCGTGCACGGCAGCGCGACCCTCAACCGCAACCTGTCGGACGCGGGCCTGATCGACCGGTACAACCTGCTGGTCTTCCCGGTCCTGCTCGGCGCGGGCAAGCGGCTGTTCAGCCAGACCGACAAGGACAAGCAGGGCCTCAAGCTGATCGAGAGCGAGTCCTACGGCAACGGCATCCAGAAGCTGGTCTACGACGTCGCCCGCTGACAGGTCAGAAGTGGACCAGCACGCGGCCGTCGTTGGCCGGGTCGGTCTCCAGGCGCCGGTAGAGCTTCTTGAGCTGCGGCTGGTTCAACATGGCCAGCACCCGGCGCTTGAGCTTGCCGGCGCCCTTGCCGTGGATGATCTCGACGACCTTGATCTTCTCCCGGGCGGCGCGGAAGATCGCGGTCCGCACGGCGGCGTCGATGTCCCGGTCGCTGCGGAAGATCGGGTGCAGGTCGACGGTCAACATCTCCGGCATGCCAGTTCCTCCGTGCGAGGGCAGGCAGCCACCCTATCGGTCACGGCCAGAACCGCCGGCACGGGCGGGTCGCCCGGTGCCGGCGGTGAGGTCTGGGTCAGAGCGGCAGCGTCATCACCGGCATCGGCGACGCCAGCGGGGTGCCGACGGCCTTGAGCAGGCCGGTGGCCTTGTCCACGCTGTAACTCGTCACCGTTGCCGAATCCTGGTTGGACGAGAACAGGAAGGAACCGGTCGGGTCGAGCCCGATGTGCCGCGGGTTCTTGCCGACGGGGGTGTTGGCGAGCAGCTTCAACGACGCCCCGCCGTCGCCGACGGCGAACACGGCCGCGTTGTCGGCGCCGCGGTTGGACAGGTACACGAACCGGCCGTCGGCCGAGACGATGATCTCGCCGGGGTAGTTGCGGACGCCGGCCTTGGGCGGGGCGGTCAGCGTGGTCTGCGGCTTGCCCGGGGTGAGCACACCCGAGGCGGGGTCGTAGGCCGCGACGATCACGGAGTTGCCGAGCTCGTTGGCGATGTAGGCGTACCGGCCGTTGGGGTGGAACACCAGGTGCCGCGGCCCTTGCCCGGCCGGCACCTTGGCCTGGTGCACCAGCTTGAGCTTGCCGGCGGCGGACACGGTGTAGGCGTACACGGTGTCGGTGCCGAGGTCGACGGAGTGCACGTACGCGCCGGTGCAGTCGGGGAGAACCTGGTGCGCGTGCGGCCCCTCCTGCCGGTCGGGGTCGGGCCCGGAACCGGTGTGCTGCGCCAGGTCGGTGGCCGCGCCGAGGCTGCCGTCGGCCTTCACGGGCAGCACGACGACGCTGCCGGAGTCGTAGTTGGCGGCGAGCACGTGCTTGCCGTCCGGGGTGACGCACAGGTGCGTGGGGCCGTCGCCCTTGCTGGACTGGCTG
The DNA here is from genome assembly GCA_036403095.1 of Kutzneria sp. Lineage (GTDB taxonomy): Bacteria > Actinomycetota > Actinomycetes > Mycobacteriales > Pseudonocardiaceae > Kutzneria. The sequence goes on from DASWRQ010000203.1 coordinate 3,967, forward strand.
TTGAGCACCTTCAGCGCGCCGTTCGTGACGGACAGGGCGGTCACGCGACCACCGGCCTGCTCGTCGACGGCGTACAGGAAGCGCTGCGACGGGGCGAGCGCGAGGAAGGACGGGTTGGCCACGGCGACCACGGACTTGACGGTGAGCGCACCGCTTGCCGAGTCCCAGGTGCCGACACCGATGCCCTTGCCGGCCCCGCTGCCGTCCGTGTACGTGCCGATGAACAATGGCCGGGTGGTGGCCCGCGAGCCGAACACCGGGCCGGCCTCGGCCACGCCTGTGCTCATCAGAACTGCTCCTCCGACCCCGGCTCCCAGCACGCCCAGGAACCGCCGACGATCCAGATCAGGCACCACACGCCCCTTTCGGCGAAGCAACGGCGGCGTGTCGACACTGTGGCCCAGACCATCGGACGCCGCAAGATGTGCAACCGAGGTTGCATATTGCGCAACACAGCGTGCATGCAACGAATCGCCGTCAGATTATCGAACAGCGCAACAAACAGGTGCCAGACGCAACGTCGGCCGGATGAAATCACCGCCACAGGCCATCTAGCCTTGTGACATGACCGCCACCCTCGACACCCCCACCACGGCCGCCGGTTACGTCGACCTCGACGAGCGGTGGAGCACGCACAACTACCACCCGCTGCCGGTCGTCATCGCCGAGGGCGACGGCGCCTGGGTGACCGATGTCGACGGCAAGAGGTACCTGGACTTCCTGTCCGGCTACTCGGCCCTGAACTTCGGCCACCGCCACCCGGCCCTGGTCGCCGCGGCCGTCGAGCAGCTGTCCCGGGTCACGCTGACCAGCCGCGCCTTCCACCACGACCAGTTCGGCCTGTTCTGCCGTGAGCTGGCCGAGCTCACCGGCACCGACCTGGTGCTGCCGATGAACTCCGGGGCCGAGGCGGTCGAGTCGGCGATCAAGGTGGCCCGCAAGTGGGCGTACCGGGTCAAGGGCCTGCCCGCCGGCGCCGCGCAGATCGTCGTTGCCGGCGCCAACTTCCACGGCCGCACCACCACGATCGTGTCGTTCTCCACCGACGACACCGCCCGCGCCGATTTCGGCCCGTTCACCCCCGGCTTCACCGTGGTCAAGTACGGCGATCTGGAGGCGATGGCCGGCGCGATCACCGAGCACACCGCCGCCGTGCTGATCGAGCCCATCCAGGGCGAGGCCGGCGTGGTCGTGCCGCCGGCCGGCTACCTGGCCGGCATCCGCAAGCTGTGCGACGACAACAACGTGCTGATGATCGCCGACGAGATCCAGTCCGGCCTGGCCCGCACCGGCGAGCTGCTGGCCCTGGACCACGACGGCGTCCGCGCCGACCTGTACACCCTGGGCAAGGCCCTGGGCGGCGGCATCATGCCGGTGTCCGCGGTGGTCGGCCGCGGCGACGTGCTCGGCGTGTTGCGGCCCGGCGAGCACGGCTCGACCTTCGGCGGCAACCCCTTGGCCTGCGCGGTCGGCCGCGCCGTGGTCAAGCTGCTGGCCACCGGCGAGTTCCAGCAGCGCTCCCGCGAACTCGGCGCGTACCTGCACGGGCGGCTGGGCGAGCTGATCGGCCACGGCGTGGCCGAGGTCCGCGGCCGCGGCCTGTGGGCCGGCGTGGAGATCGCCCCCGGCGGCCCGGCCGGCCGGGTGGCCTCGGAGGCGCTGGCCCAGCGGGGCGTGCTGTGCAAGGAGACCCACGACAGCACGCTGCGCGTCGCGCCGCCGCTGGTGATCAGCCGGGAGGAGATCGACCGCGGCGTCGAGGCGATCTCCAACGTTATAGGTAGGTAAAATGCCGTACCGCATGTGACCCACGTCATGAGACGTTGACCGCATGGACACGGCTTCAATCGCGCGGCTGGGCATCGAGGACCTGGCCGCGTGTCTCGATCTCGCCGCCGACCGGCGGTGGCCGCGCGCCCGACGGAAGTGGTCGTTCCTGCTCACCGTCGGCGAGGGCTTCGGCCTGCGCGAGGACAACGTCGACCAACCGCGGAACCTGGCCGGCTCGGTGATCCTGAGCCGGTTCGGTCCGCGGCTGGCCTGGATCGGCATGATGCTGGTGGCCAGCCGATGGGACCGCCGCGGGCTGGGCCGGCTGCTGATGCGGCACGCCATGGACAGCGCCCGGGCGGACACCATCGCCCTGCACGCCACTGCCGAGGGCGTGCCGCTGTACGAGAAGCTCGGTTTCCGGGTGACCGGTCCCGTGCACACCCATCGCGGCCGCTTCGCCTGCTCGCGTCCCGGCACGGGTCGAACCCGGCCGTTCACCTACGCCGACCTCGACGCCGTACGAGCGCTCGACGCCGAGGTCACCGGCGTGGACCGCGGCGAGCTGCTGGCCGGATACCTCCGCTTCGCCGGGCACATGCGGGTGTTGGAGACCGACGGTGTGATCACCGGCTACGCGGGCTCGTGGCGGGACGGCGACCTCGTCGTGATCGGTCCGTTGCTGGCCGCCGACCTGTCCGACGCGACCGACCTGATCGCCGCCGTCGCGTCCACTGTGGACGGTGACGTGCGACTGGACACCGAACACGCCGCATTGGCCGAGTGGGCCACCGGGCACGGCGTCGCGCCGTGGTTCGAGACCACGTGCATGGTGCACGGCAAGGATCTGCCCGGCGATCGGTCGCGATTGTTCACACCTGTGATGCAGGCCCTGGGATAGGTCACCGCCGGTAAGCAAGGATTGCTCCACCACGGTTGTTCTCGAGTTAAATCTTGCCTTGAACAAAGTCACGGTGTTTGTCTGCGGCCATGCGCACCCGAGTGCTGTTGACCCTCGCCGCCGCGGCCGTCTTACCGGTGACCACCGCCGCCAACGCGGCTGTGCCTGCTCCGACCAACCCGCCCAATCCGGCGGTCGCCACCTCCCCGCCGGCCCACCCGACGACCGTGCACGAGTGGCTGACCACGCCCGGCGTGGAAACACCGACGGACGCCTCGCTTCCGCTCAACGACACCGTCACCAAGACCCCCGTGACCGTGCACGTGGACCCGAACGTCAGATTTCAGCAGGTTTCCGGCTTCGGCGCGGCGATCACCGACTCCTCGGCCCACGTGCTCTACGGCCTGACGCCGGAGAACCGGGACACGGTGATGCGCAACCTGTTCGACCCGAAATCGGGCGCGGGCATCAACTTCCTGCGCCAGCCGATCGGCGCCTCGGACTTCGCCGTCGGCCAGGACTACAGCTACGACGACCTGCCCGCCGGCCAGACCGACTACCAGCTGCGACACTTCTCTATCGCGCACGACCAGGAGCAGATCCTGCCGTTGCTGCGCCAGGCGCTGAAGCTCAACCCCCACATCCAGATCGTGGCCAGCCCGTGGAGCATGCCGGGCTGGATGAAGACCTCCGGCTCGATGATCGACGGCAAGCTGATCGACGACCCCAAGATCTACCGGGCCTACGCGCTGTACCTGGTCAAGTTCATCCAGGCCTACCAGCGGGCCGGCGTGCCGGTGGATTACATCACCGTGCAGAACGAGCCGCAGGCGTTGGAGCGCAAGAACTATCCCGGCACCGACCTGAACTGGGAGCAGGAGGCCAAGGTCATCGAGGCGCTCGGGCCGGCCATCCGCGACGCCGGGCTGCGCACCAAGATCCTGGCCTTCGACCACAACTGGACCGAGCACCCCGGCGACATCTCCTCGCACCAGCGCGCCAACGAGGACCCGGAGCCGAACTACCCGTACGACCTGCTGGCCACCGACGCCAACCGTTGGGTCGCCGGCACCGCCTACCACTGCTACTTCGGCGACCCGACCGCGCAGACCGGGCTGAAGGCGGCCTTCCCCGGCAAGGACATCTTCATGACCGAGTGCGAGGGCGGCGACTCCTCGACGATCATCGGCGTGATGCAGAACTGGGGCCGCAGCTCCATCGACTGGAACATCGCGCTGGACGAGAACCACGGCCCGCACCTGGGCGGTTGCGGCTCCTGCAACGGCACCATCACCGTCAACTCGGTGACCAAGGCCGTGACCTACAACGACCAGTACCGCGACATCGAGCACTTCTCGAAGTTCGTGCCGGCCGGCGCCACCCACATCGCCAGCACCGTCGACACCACGTCCAGCAAGGGCGCGCCGCTGACCACCGTCGCGTTCACCAACCCGGACCGGTCCACATCACTGGTGGCCCTCAACACCGGCGCCACGACGCAGACCTTCACCGTCGTCTACGGCACCCATTCCTTCGACGCCACCGTTCCGGCGGGCGGTACCGTAACCTACCAATGGGCCCGCGTCAACTGATCGGTGTTGGGAAAGGACCATTCCTGACGTTCAACGTGAGGAATGGTCCTTTCCAAACGGTGCCGGCGGGCGGTCAGCGCTCGGTGATCTCGGGCGGGGAGGGGATCTTGTAGCCGGTGCCGGCGAAGTTGTGCTGGAGCGAGGAGTTCCAGGCGCCGGTGCTGATCATCTTGGTCAGGGCGTCGTCGATCTTGGACACCGAGGCCGTGTCGCCCTTCTTCACGCCGATGCCGTAGCGCTCCTGCGTGAAGGTCTTGCCCACCACGCGAAGCAGCTCGGGGTTCTGCGCGGCGTAACCGGCCAGGATGAGGTCGTCGGTGGTGACGGCGTCGACGATGCGGGCCAGCAGCGCGGTGATGCACTCGGAGAAGTGCGCGTACTCCACCAACTTCGTCTGCTGCGCGAACTTGTCCTTGACCTCCTGCGCGGAGGTGGTGCCGGCGACCGAGCACAGCCGCTTGCCGTTGAGCGACTCCGGCCCGGTGATCGTGTCGTCGCTCAGCCGCACCAGCAGGTCCTGCCCGGCCACGAAGTACGGGCCGGCGTAGGAGATCACCTTCTTGCGCTTGTCGGTGATGGAGTAGGTCTCCACCACCATGTCGGCGGACCCGTTCTCCAGCACGGTCTCCCGGTCGGCGCTGACCGTGGACCGCCACGTGATGCCGGCCGGGTCGACACCGAGCTCCTTGGCCACGAACTGGGCCACGTCGATGTCGAAGCCGGTGTAGTCCCCGTTGAGGCCCTTGAGGCTGCTGCCCGGCTGGTCCTCGGCGATCGCGATGGTCAGGTGCCCCGAGGAGGCCTTGCCGATCACGGTGTCGCCGCCACCTCCGCTGCCGCAGGCCGTCGCGACCAGCGCCGCGGCCAGCAGGACGGTCACTCGACGGGTGGCAGCGGTCCACACCTTGGTCACGATCGTCCACCAAACAGTCGTCACGTCGTCAGGGATCAGGCGAACCTAGGGGGTCGCACCGCAGGCCGTCCAGACCACAGCCGTGAACAATTGTGTCCTGACCGATTCTTGTGAACGAAAGTCACCTCGCGCGGGCCACCCGGCCCTCGTCCCACACCGGTTCCGGTACTTCGTGAACTATCCCGGTGGACGCGAACAGCAGGAAGCGGTCGAACGATCGCGAGAACCAGCGATCGTGGGTCACCGCGACGACGGTGCCGGTGAACTCCTCCAACGCGTCCTGCAACGCCTCGGCCGAGGTGAGGTCGAGGTTGTCGGTCGGCTCGTCCAGCAACAACAGTGTGGCGCCGGACAGTTCGAGCAACAGGATCTGGAACCGCGCCTGCTGCCCGCCGGACAGGGTCTCGAACCGCTGGTCGCCGCTGGCCGCCAGGCCGTACCGGCTCAGCACGGACATCGCCGCGCCACGATCGAGGCCCTTGCGGCCGTTCTCCCCGTGCCACAACACATCCACCAGCGTGCGGCCGATCCACTCGGGATGCTCATGGGTCTGCGCGAACAGCCCCGGCACCACCCGCGCGCCCAGCCGGCACGAGCCGGTGTGCGCCACGTCACCGCCGTCCAGCAGCCGCAGGAAGTGGCTCTTGCCGGAACCGTTGGAGCCCAACACCGCCACCCGGTCGCCGAAGAACACCTCGAGCTCGAACGGCTTCATGAGGCCGGTCAGCTCCAGCCGCTCGCACGTGATCGCGCGGACGCCGGTGCGCGCGCCGCGCAGCCGCGGCTTCACCTCGTGCTCCTGCGGCAGCTCCGGCGGGCGCGGGCTCTCCTCGTACTTGCGCAGCCGGGTCTGCATGGCTCGGTAGCGCGACGCCATGTCCGGGCTGCTCGCGGCCTGCCGCTGCAACTCCTTCACCAGCTCGATCAGCCGCACGTGCTCCTCGTCCCAACGCTTGTGCAGCTCGGCGACCCGGGCCCAGCGCGCCGCGCGGGCCTCGTGCCAGGTCGAGAAGCCGCCGCCGTGCACCCAGGTCGTGCGGGCCTCCAGGGCGACGATGTGGGTGGCCGCGTTGGCCAGCAGCTCACGGTCGTGGCTGACCAGCAGCACGGCCTTGTTCGTCTCGCGCAGCCGCTCCTCCAGCCAGCGCTTGCCCGGCACGTCAAGGTAGTTGTCCGGCTCGTCGAGCATCAGCACCTGGTCGTTGCCGCGCAGCAACGCCTCCAGCACGAGCCGCTTCTGCTCGCCGCCGGACATCGTCCGCACGCCGCGGAAACGGGCCCGGTCGTACGGGATGCCCAGCGCGGCAACGGTGACGACGTCCCACAGCACCTCGAGGTCGTAGCCGCCGAGCTCGCCCCACGCGGCCAGCGCGTCGGCGTAGCGCATCTGCGTCGGCTCGTCGTCGACCTCCATCAGCAGCAGCTCGACCTCGTCGAGCTCCTTGGCCGCGGCCCGCAGCGCGGGCACCGCGACGGCGAGCAGCAGGTCGCGGACCGTCGACTCATCCCGCACGGAGCCGATGAACTGCGGCATCACGCCGAGCCCGCCCTGCACGACCACGCCGCCGTCGGCCGGCGTCAGCTCGCCCGACAGGATGCGCAGCAGCGTCGTCTTGCCGGCGCCGTTCTCACCCACGATCGCCGCCACCTGGCCCTGCGACACCCGGAAGGTGACGTCACTGAACAGCTGCCGGCCGTCGGAGAGCTGGTACGCGAGCCCGCCGGCCTCAAGGAAACCCATAAGGGCACATGGTGTCCCAGCGGCCCCCCCGACAGCCAATCAGTTCCGGCAGCCGATCAGTCACCCGGCAACCGATCAGTTACCTGGCGGGGTCGAGCACCAGCTTGCCCACGGTCTTGCGGGAGCGGATATCGACGTGCGCCTGGGCCACGTCGGTCAGCGCGTAGTCGCCGCCGAGCAGCGGCTTGAGCTTGTTGGTGGCGACGAGGCCGAACAGCTCGTTCATGGCGTCGCTCATCATGCCGGGCCGGCGGAAGCAGTCCTGGAGCCAGAAGCCGATGACCGACTTGGAGTGCGCCATCAGCTTGTTCGGGGCCACCGGCGTGCCCATGGTGCGGGAGGCCGCGCCGTACGCGACGAGCCGGCCGAAGGCGTCCAGCGAGCTCAGCGACGCGTCGAAGACGCCGCCGCCGGTCATCTCCAGCACGATGTCCACGCGCTTGCCGCCGTTCGCCTCGATCAGGCGCTCGGCCAGCGTGTCGGTCGGCTCGGCGTCGATCGCCGCGTCGGCCCCGAGATCGACGGCCAAGCCCCTTTTGCCGTCCGAAGAGGCAGTGCCGATGACGCGGCCGGCGCCCCACAGCTTGGCCAGCTGCACGGCCAGCGTGCCGACGCCGCCGGCCGCGGAGATCACCACGACCGACTCGCCGACCTGCATGTGGGATGAGGTGCGCAGCAGGTGCCAGGCCGTCGTGCCCTGCACGATCAGCGCCAGGGCGGCCGCGTCGGAGACGCCGTCCGGCACCTCGAAGGCCAGGCTCTCGTGCGTGAGGGCGTACTCGGCGTAGCCGCCGCCGGCGCTCAGCGCCACCACGCGGCGGCCGTCCTCGGTGCGGCCGACGATCTCACCGCCGGGGATGAACGGCAGCTTCTGCTGCGACAGGTAGGAGTTCTCGGCCTGGTGGGTGTCGGCGTAGTTGATGCCGGCCCGATCCACCTTGACCAGCAGCTGCCCGTCGGCCGGCACCGGCTTCGGCAGCTCCACCACCTTGAGCACCTCGGGCCCACCGAACTCGCTGACCTGCACCGCACGCACCGTGTGACTCCTTCGTCGCCGTTCCGTACGCTGTACGGTACAGTGTACGGCATGGAGACGAAAGCCCGGACCCGGGTGCCCCGCAACACACTGAGCGCGGAGCTCATCGTCGCCGCCGCGCTGGCCCTGCTCGACCAGGTCGGCGTCGAGGCGTTCAGCCTGCGTGCGCTGGCCAAGGAGCTCGGGGTCGCGCCGATGACGCTGTACACCTACTTCCGGGGCAAGGACGAGCTGCTCGACGCCGTGCGCGACCACGCGCTCGGGGCCGCCGCGCTGACGACCGCGTACGGCGGCTGGCAGCACCAGGTGCGCACGATCTGCCGGCGGCTGCGCGGCCAGATCCTCGAGCACCCGTGCCTGACCTCGCTGCTCCAGCAGCGTCCGCTGGCCGGGCACGAGTCCGCCGATTCGGCCGAGTCGCTGCTGCGGGCCCTGGCCGAAGCCGGTTTCAACGCCGAGAACGCCGCCCGCGCGTACACCACGCTGCTCGGCTTCGTCGTCGGCGTGACCACGCTGGAGGTCCGGCTGCTGGCCGAGAACTCCGACCCGGAGCGGCGCGAGAAGGTGCGGCAGATAATGACCGGCCTGCCGGCCGAGCGGTACCCCACGCTCGTCGAGCACACGGCCGCGCTGCGCCAGACCGTCGGCGGCGACAGCCAGTTCGAGTTCGGACTGGACCTGATGATCGCCGGCATGGAGCAGCGTCTGATACTGAGCCCATGAAGGAAGTTGTCTCGTGAACAAGGTTGAGCTGCCCGAGGGCACGGTCCTGCCGCCGCGGCACCCCGCCGCGCCCGCGCCCGGCGTGGAACTACCCGTGCACTACTCGCAGTGCTTCGCCTGCGGCGACATCGAGAGCGGCCTGCACATGCGGGCGAGGGCCGGCGAGGGGCTGACCGTCGACGGCCGGTTCCACGTCACCGAGCACCACCAGGGCGCACCCGGCCTGGCCCACGGCGGCCTGCTGGCCTGTGCGTTCGACGAGGTGCTCGGCATGCTGGGCATGCTCACCCACATCCCGGCCGTGACCGGGCGGCTGGAGACCGACTTCCGGCGGCCGGTGCCGGTCGGGTCCGTGCTGCACATCCGGGCCCAGGTGGACGGCATGCTCGGTCGCAAGATCTACACGAGCGCCGTCGGGCGGCTCAACGCCGAGGACGGGCCGGTCGCGCTGACCGCCAAGGGCCTGTTCGTCCAGGTCGGGCTGGAGCACTTCAGCAAGCACGGCCGTGGCATCGAAGGCCGCGATTTCGAGGTCAACCCCTGACGTTTGCTTCCCGCGAGAGCGCGATGAGCCGGGACACCGCCCGCAGGTACTTCTTGCGGTAGCCGCCACGCAGCATCTCGTCGGTGAACAGCTCTGACAGCGGCAGTCCCGACACCGCCACCGGCACGGCGCGGTCATACAGGCGGTCGGCGAAGGCCACCAGTCGCAGGGCCACGTCCTGGTCTGGGGCGGCGTGGACATCGCGGAGATGCACCGCCGTCACGTCGGTGACCAGGCGGCCGTAGCGGGACGGGTGCAGCTTGGCCAGATGCGCGCACAGCGCGTCGAAGTCGTCGAGCGTGGCGCCCGGGGTGCTGTCGGCGTGCCGCTGCAGCTGCTCGTCGGTCATCGGGTCCGGCGCATCCGGCAGGCCGCGGTGCCGGTAGTCGGGGCCGTCCACCCGCACGACGTCGAACCGGGCCGACACGCTGCGGATCTCACGCAGGAAGTCGTCGGCCGCGAACCGGCCCTCGCCCAGCTTCTCCGGCAGCGTGTTCGACGTCGCCGCCACGAACGTGCCGGCCTCGGTCAGCTCCTGGAGCAGCCGCGTGACCAGCGTCGTGTCGCCGGGGTCGTCCAGCTCGAACTCGTCGATGGCCAACAGCCGGTGCTCCGACAGGCGCTTGACCGCCTCGACGAAGCCGAGTGCGCCGACCAGGTGCGTGAGCTCCACGAACGTGCCGTACGCCTTCGGGCCCGGCACCTCGTGCCACAGCGAGGCCAGCAGGTGCGTCTTGCCGACGCCGAACCCGCCGTCCAGGTACAGGCCGCGCTTGACCGTCGGCTCCTTGGCCGCGAACAGGTTCTTCACCCAGGACCTGGACCGGTTGCCGGTCGCCACTCTGGCCGCGAACGCCTTGCCCTTGAGCACCGCCTCGGCCTGGCTCGGCTCGTCCGGGTTGGGAATGTAGGTCTCGAAACTGACGTCGCCGAAGCGCGGCGGGGGCACCATCGCCGCGACGATCTCGTCCCCGCTGATCGTCGGAGAACGGTCGATCAGGCGCGGGGTGGTCATGTGCGAATCGTAGTGTCGTGCTGGGATGAGGCCGTGCGCATGCTCCTGCCCCACGACCGTGACATCGACGACACCGAGCTCGAGCGGCTCTACGACTATCCGTCCGCACTGACGCGGCCCTGGGTGCAGGTGAACTTCGTCTCCAGCCCCGACGGCGCCGTCACCGTCGGCGGCAAGTCGCACGGCCTGTCCGGGCCGGCCGACAAGAAGGTCTTCATGCTCGGCCGCACCCTGGCCGACGTCGTGCTGGTCGGCGCCGGCACCGCCGCCATCGAGGGCTACGGCGGCGTCAAGTCGGGCGAGGTCCGCGCCGCCGTCCGGGCCCGGCTCGGCCTCAGTCCCGTGCCGCCCATCGCCGTCGTCACCCGGCGGGCCACCATCGCCCCCGATTCGGCGCTGGTGACCGAGACCGTCGCGCCCACCATCGTCCTCACCTGCTCGGCGGCCCCCTCTTCCCGCTTGCGGGAGTTGTCCGACGCCGGCGCCGATGTCGTCATTGCCGGCGACGCCGACGTCGACCTCTCGGTGGCGCTGGCCGAGCTCGACAAGCGGGGCCTTCGCCGCGTCAGCTGCGAGGGCGGGCCGCACCTGTTCGGCGGCCTCATCGAGGCCGGGCTGGTCGACCAGCTCTGCCTGTCCGTCTCCCCCGTGCTGGCCGGCGGCGACGCCAGCCGCATCGCCGTCGGGCCGCCGCCCGTCGCTCCGCGCGAGTTGGACCTGGAGTCGGTGTTGACCGACAACGGCTTCCTCATGCTCCGCTATCGGGCCCGCCACGCCTGACTTCTCCCGCCGCACGTGAGTGGCTCAGTCGCGCTTCTCGGCCCACCTGGGTGGCTCAGGTGCCGTCCACTGCGAAATGAGCCACTCACGTGGGGAGAACTGGGCGGTTCGGCTGATGGGCGCACAAGGTTGGGCTGTTTGCGGGCTGACCTCGGAACCGGTACGCGCCGATACGATCGCCTCAACGAGCCCGGGCCGGTCGGCGGCGTGATCTAATGATCTTGTTGTCGGCTGAAGCAGTTCGGTCGGGGGTGAGCTTTTGCCGCGTCACGTCCAGCTACGGGCCGGGTCGAGGGCCCGCACCGAGGCCTGCCTGGTGGACTGCCTGGTCGCCCTGGCCTGGCTGCTGCTGCTCGGCGGCGTGGCCATCGGGCTGCGGGCGGTGGGCCTGGAACCCGGCTGGAGCGCGTCCAGCGAGCTGTCCGCCGACCTGGCCACCCTGGCGGTCGGGCTGGTGCCGGTCGGCATCTACCTCGTGCTCACCGAGACCGGCCGCCGCCAGGGCAGCCTCGGCAAGCGCCGCGTCGGCCTGCGCGTGGTCCGCGCCGACGGATCCCGGGCCGCCGCCGGCCGGCTGGCCCTGCGCACCGCGATCAAGCTCAGCCCCTGGTTCCTGGCCCACCTCGGCCTCAGCCGGCTGTGGATGCACCTCGGCACCGCGCAGACCGCTTGCGTCTGCCTGGCCTGCGTCTACGTCATCGTGCCGGTCAGCATCGGACTCGCCCTCGTGCACCCGCAGCGCCGGGCCCTGCACGACTGGCTCACCGGCACCCGCGTCGTCGCCGACTAGCTCGCTCCGCACGAGCAAAAATCGTGTTGTGTGACCGCCACACCCCTCTGATGGCGGTCACACAACACGAGACACCGCCCGGCCGAGCCGGTCAGCGAAACAATTGATGAACCCGCACATACGCGGGCGACGTGCTCGCCCGCCGCCGACCGATGTCGACCACGGGCGAAGCGCTCACTGCCGGATCGCGACGACCGGGCCACAGTGCTCGGCCCCCAGTCCGACGCCGCATCCGAGGAAGGCTCGGACCGCGGCTCGTCGTAGCCCTAAGCCATCTCCCCCAGCACCAGGACGTTTGCTGATGTGGACCGGTTCTGACGAAGCTGTCCATGTGAGCGTTCCACAAGGCCAGACTGGCAGCGGCGTTGCCCGCTGTCAACTGATATGCTCCGGCAATCAGGCGATCTGCCCATCTTGGCGAACGGCGGGAGGCGATTGATGTCTGAGCAGAGCGCGTCCCGAACCCTGGCCGAGCGCCTCGACACCCTGTTCAAGACCGTGCAGCCGCTCCGGCGGGAGTACACCAACGAGGAAGTGGCGCGGGGCTGCACCGAAGTCGGGCAGGGCACCTTCTCGAAGACCTACGTGTGGCAACTGCGCACCGGGCAGCGGGACAACCCGACCAAGCGGCACCTGGAAGCGCTGGCCGCCTTCTTCGGCGTGCCCCCGACGTACTTCTTCGACGACGAGGTGGCCGGCCGGGTCGACTCCCAGCTGGCGCTGGCCACCGCGCTGCGCGACGCCGGCGTGCGGGACGCGGCGCTGCGGATCATGAGCCTGGACGGCGACAGCCGGCGGTCGGTCGTCCGGATCATCCAGGAAATCACCCAGATGCACGCCGCCTCCTCGACCCGAGACGGTGAGCCGTCGGAGCCCGGTCCGCAAGAATAGGAGTTCACGAACAGGGGCGAGCTGATCTATGGCAGAGGATTCCCGGCGCAGCCGACGGCGCCAGCGCAAAGAACTGGCCAGCCGGTGGCGTGCCTGCGAACAGCGACTCAGCGAACTGGACCTGCCGGCCGAACACGACATCGCCAAGCTCGTCGAGCATCTCGGCGCCCGGCGCAACCGGCCCATCGTGCTGATGCCCATCGCCATGCAGGGCGCCGAGCCCAACAGCCCGTACGGCATCTGGATCGCCACGGCCGACGTGGACATCATCGGCTACGAGGCCAACACCAGCCAGCACCACCAGGAGCACATCATCGCCCACGAACTCGGCCACATGATCCTCTGCCACCGCGGCCTCGCCCAGGCCGACACCAACACCATGCGCCTGCTGTTCCCGGACCTGTCCCCCGATCTCATCCGTGAACTGTTACAGCGCACCACCTATCTGGACGCCCAGGAGGAGGAAGCCGAGATCATGGGCAGCCTGCTCATGGCCAACCTGGTCAACGGCGCCGCCCGGCCGCCGGATCAGCCGGGCGTGCTCGGCGGCCTGAAGTCGGCCCTGGGGTTCCGGTAGCCTCGACGTCCTGCCCTGAATCCGACCATAGCTCGCGAGAGGAACAGGAAGCGGAAATGGTCCCCAGGCTCGTCCGTCGAACGATCTAGCGGATTCTCGACCGAGATGACGTTGACGCTGGAGACGGCCAGCATTTTCGCCATGTGGTTGGTGGTCGTTCTTCGGCTGCCACAGGTGATCCGCAACCCCAAGCAACGTCCACTGTGGACGGCGGTCGTGTTGATGGCCGTGGTCACCACCCTGTATCTCGACATCGCCCAGCAGGCGCTGGCCGACCACATCGGCCCCTACGCGACCTATCTCGGCACGCACCTGGCGACCGTGGTGAGCGCGGCGGCGATCCTGTATTTCATCATGGCCGCCAATGGTTATCGCCGCTATGCGCCGTGGCTGTACTCGGCCACCGGGGCAACGATCGCCGTGCTCCTGTGGATCTACATCGCCGAGCACCCGCGTAACCCGCGTCCCGGCCACGCCCCGGAACTTCCGCTCGGCTATTTCATCCTGGTCAGCGGCTTCAGCGTGGTCGCCCTGGTCGTCTGTGCCCTGGTCTGCGGATACGGCGCGCGTCGGGCCGACAACTGGACGATGCGGTGGGCGTTGTTCGCCCTGACCATCGGTTGGGCCGCCAATGCCTTGCCCTGGCTGCTCAACATCATCTGGTTGGTCACTCATGAACTGGGCTGGATCGCCTGGTTTTCGCAGATCGACGGCATCAGCGCGCTCGGCCTGTCCATCGGCGCGGCGCTGCCGCTGGTGCCGGCGATCCAACAAAGTTTCCACAACAGCAACGCCTACCGGCGGTTGGGCCCGTTGTGGCAATCGCTCACCGACGCGTTCCCGGACGTCCGATTGACGCAGCCGGCCATATCCCAGCCTCTCTACCCGGTGCGCCTGCGCCTGTACCGGCGGGTGGTCGAAATTCGCGACGCCATGATCGTCCTGCGCAGCTACGTCAGCGCCGACGACATGCAGGCGGCCCATGAACAGGTCGAACGCCACAAAGTGCCCGACGCCGTGGTCGACGCTTCCGTCACCGCGTGTTGGTTGGTCGCCGCGCTGCACTATCGGCAGCAGGGACGCACGCCCGTCACCCAGACCGACAACATCGCCGGCGTCGGCGGCGACAATTTCGAGCAGGAGATCGAATTCCTGCTCCAGGTCGCCGATGCCTACAGTTCAGGACTGGCCAGCACCCACGTGATAACAGGAGGCGTTTCGTGACGTTCATCCAGCTCATCGAGTACCGAACCACCCAGGCCGAGGCCGTGGACGAACTCCTGAGCCAGTGGATCGCCGACAGCGGCGGGCGCCGCACCGCCACCCGCACCCGCGTCGGCCGTGACCATGACGACGCCCAGCACTTCGTGGAGATCCTCGAGTTCCCCTCCTACGAGGAGGCCATGCGCAACTCGGAAATGCCCGTCACCAACGGCGTCCACGAGAAGTTCGTCGAGCTGTGCACCGAGCCGCCGCGCTTCGTCGACCTCGACATCGTTCGCGAGGAACAACTCTGTGAGCGGTGGGGGGTGGGCGGCAGCGCCCACCCCGCCGGGTGTCGTCGAGCGTGCGTCGACGGCGACTGACATCAGATTTGCGGCACGCCCACGATGATGACGTAACCGAGCGCGCCGACAACAAGGCCAAGGCAGTACGGCGCTGCGCGATCCTTTCCGCCGCGCCACATGTAGAGAATGAAAGCGAAGCCACTGGCCAGCACGAGTTCCACGATCGGAATCGTCGTCGACAGCTCCAGAAGCATCATGCTCAGCACACCCAGCACCGCCATCAGGCTGATTTGGGCCCAGGTCGGCAGCATCGGCGCCCGGGATTCCGAACGACCGCGACCGATCGGCAACATCATGAAGGTGAGCACCATGAGCGGCAGGATGACGGCCGCGAAGCTGCGGAGCCCGTTGGCCACACCGAGCGTGAAGGCATGCCCGACGAAGAAGAAGGCCAGGCCACCCAGGAAGCCGGGCGCCAGCACCAGGGCCACGAATTCCAGAAAATGAACCACTCGTTGGGCGAAATTGGCTTGGTCGTAGTCGACCGTCAGGTCGCGTCTTGTCATGGCGGCACTCCGATCCCGACGCTTACGGCATCAACACCGATGCTCGACCACAGCGTCGGCACGCTTCCCGATTACGTTAGCCGCGGCGCGTGCGGCTCACCCGGTCGCCACAAATGCCGAATTGATCAAACAGCGTTAGCAGCCGTGACCGAAAAGAGTCTCGAAATGAAGTGGGGCGGACGACATGGCCGTCCGCCCCACTTGAACCCCTGGTCCGTACTCGATGCCGCCCCGACGCCAGCCACGGGCCGCGCCCGGGCCGGCAATCGGCAGACCCGGCACCGAAGTTGTCGGCGCGTCAACACGCGCCGGTGATCAGCTATCGAACGGGTAAGCCTTCAGCCCGTACTCGGTGGCGGAGGCGTTCGGCCGCACGATGCCGTACTCCGTCGCCGAAGCGTCGGGGTGGACGACGAACTCTCCCTTGGCGTCGGCCACGATCCGCACTGCAGTACGCATCGGTCTCCCCTTCCGATCAGTGAAGGGGGCCGACACTAGCCACGAACGGCGGCGCGCACGGGCGTTCGGTCATAGCCGACGGGGCCCGCTACTTCAGACCAGCGGCGTCCATGCCGCGCAGCTCCTTCTTCAGGTCGGCGATCTCGTCCCGGATCCGGCCGGCCAGCTCGAACTGGAGGTCCCGCGCGGCGGCCATCATCTGGTCGGTCAGCTGCTGCACGAGATCGGCCAGCGCGGCCCGCGGCATGTTCTTCACGTCGCGCTCCACCAACACGCCGGCGGACACGGCCTTGCCGCCCTCGGCGCCGGTGGCCCGCTTGCCGCGGGAGGCGTTGCGACCGGAGCCGCCGACCTTGACCTCGTCGGTGTCCTCGGCCTCGGCGTACACCTTGTCCAGGATGTCGGCGATCTTCTTGCGCAGCGGCTGCGGGTCGATGCCGCGCTCGGTGTTGTAGGCGATCTGCTTGTCGCGCCGCCGGTTGGTCTCGTCGATGGCGTACCGCATCGAGTCGGTGATCTTGTCGGCGTACATGTGCACCTCGCCCGACACGTTACGAGCCGCGCGGCCGATGGTCTGGATCAGCGACGTCCCCGACCGCAGGAAGCCCTCCTTGTCGGCGTCGAGGATGGCCACCAGCGACACTTCGGGCAGGTCGAGGCCCTCCCGCAGCAGGTTGATGCCGACCAGCACGTCGTAGTCGCCCAGCCGCAGCTGCCGCAGCAGCTCGACCCGGCGCAGGGTGTCCACCTCGGAATGCAGGTAGCGCACCCGGATGCCCAGCTCCAGCAGGTAGTCGGTGAGGTCCTCGGACATCTTCTTGGTCAGCGTGGTGACCAGCACCCGCTCGTCGCGCTCGGCCCGCACCCGGATCTCGTGCACCAGGTCGTCGATCTGGCCCTCGGTCGGCTTGATCACCACCTGCGGGTCGACCAGGCCGGTCGGCCGGATCACCTGCTCCACGAACTCGCCGCCGGCCTGACCCATCTCGTACGGGCCGGGCGTCGCCGACAGGTACAGCGTCTGCCCGATCCGGTCCTGGAACTCCTCCCAGGTCAGCGGCCGGTTGTCCAGCGCACTGGGCAGCCGGAAGCCGTGCTCGACCAGGTTGCGCTTGCGGGAGGCGTCGCCCTCGTACATGCCGCCGATCTGCGGCACCGTCACGTGCGACTCGTCGATCACCAGCAGGAAGTCGTCCGGGAAGTAGTCGATCAACGTCGCCGGCGCGGTGCCGGCGCCGCGGCCGTCGATGTGCCGCGAGTAGTTCTCGATACCCGAGCAGAAGCCGACCTGGCGCATCATCTCGATGTCGTACGTGGTGCGCATGCGCAGCCGCTGCGCCTCCAGCAGCTTGCCCTGCTTCTCCATCTTGGCCAGCGACTCGGCCAGCTCGGCCTCGATGCTGGCGATGGCCTTCTCCATGCGCTCCGGCCCGGCCACGTAGTGCGTCGCCGGGAAGATGCGCAGCTCGTCCACCTCGCGCACCACGTCGCCGGTCAACGGGTGCAGGTAGTAGAGCCGGTCGATCTCGTCGCCGAAGAACTCGACCCGCACGGCCAGCTCCTCGTAGGCCGGGATGATCTCCACGGTGTCGCCGCGCACCCGGAACGTGCCGCGGGCGAAGGCGATGTCGTTGCGGGTGTACTGCACGTCGACCAGCGCCCGCAGGAACAGGTCGCGCTCGACCTCGCCGCCGACCTTCAGCTGCACCGAGCGGTCCAGGTAAGACTGCGGCGTGCCGAGGCCGTAGATGCACGACACCGAGGCCACCACGATCGTGTCCCGCCGGGTCAGCAGGCTCATCGTCGCCGAGTGGCGCAGCCGCTCCACGTCCTCGTTGATCGAGGAGTCCTTCTCGATGTAGGTGTCGGTCTGCGGGATGTACGCCTCGGGCTGGTAGTAGTCGTAGTAGCTGACGAAGTACTCCACCGCGTTGTCCGGGAAGAACCCCTTCAGCTCATTGGCCAGCTGCGCCGCCAGCGTCTTGTTCGGCGCCATCACCAGCGTCGGCCGCTGGAGCTTCTCCACCAGCCACGCCGTCGTCGCCGACTTGCCGGTGCCGGTCGCGCCCAGCAGCACCACGTCCGGCTCGTTACGGCGCAGCCGCTGCTCCAGCTCCGCGATGGCCTGCGGCTGGTCGCCCGACGGCTGGTAGTCGGCGACCACCCTGAACCGCCCGTCCGCGCGCGGGATGTCGCTGACCGGTCGGAACACCGAGGACGCAAGCACAGGTGAATCTGCCACGTCCAACAGAGTAGGACGCCCCCCTGACAGTTTCATGGCGCCGCCTCCGGCGTCGCGGCTCGGCCCCTCGTGACCCCTGCCTCGCCCTTGCTGGATTTTTCGAGGGCCGCGTCCGGCCTGGGTGGTGGGGCGCGTTGGGGGCGGCCCTCGACAAATCCAGCGACCGGGCGAAGCAGGGGCGGGGCCGAGCGGTCTGGAGGGTGCCGACCAAGGACTGGGGAGGGGGCGAAGCGCTGTCGGGGTGGCACGTGAGTGGCTCATTTCGCGTCCTGGGCCACCTGAGCCACTCAGGTGGGGGGCTCGTACGCGGCCACACCTACCCTAGGTTCGCTGGGTGTAATCCACATCACAGGGCGTCAACCTAATGGGCGCACGGACATCCTCTAAGCATCGGAACAAACATGGCAGGCGATATCTAATCCTCAATTCGCCGGGCCACAGGAGTCGGGAGCAAACCATGCGTTCCACCATTGCTGTCGGGGTGGCCTGCGTCGCTGGGGCCTTTGTGCTGAGTGCCTGTGGCGGGGCCCAGATCTCGGCCACGGTCACGCCCATCACCAGCGGAAACACTACCACCAGCAGCTCGGTGCCGGCGACCTCCGGCGGCGGAACCGATGCTGCGACGGGTGGGCAGCAAACGGGCGACAATGGGCCGCAGGCGGTGGTGTCCAACAATCCGTCGAACTGCAGGTCGACCGAGCTGAAACTGTCGTTCGGACACGACTCCGACCATGCGATGCAGAAGACGTACACCTCACTGCAGTTCACCAATACCGGCCAGCGCACCTGCACGCTGCAGGGCTTCCCGGGCGTCTCCTATGTCACCGGCGACAACGGCCAACAGGTCGGCCTGCCGGCCAACCGCAGCGGCAACCAGGGCCCGACGATCACGCTGCGTCCCGGCCTCAGCACCAACGCCGGCCTGGTCATCGTCAACGCGAGCCCGTTCCCGGCCGACCAGTGCAAGCCGGTCGACGTCCGTGGCCTGCGGGTCTATCCGCCGAACGAGACCGCCGCGATGTTCCTGCCGACCTCCGGCCAGGGCTGCGCCGGCAGCGTGGGTCCGCTGCTCACCGTGAGCAGTGTGGGCACTTCCATCACGAGCTGACCGAACGCAGGCGTCCGACAGCGGTCGGAATATGACCCTGCCGGAGGATGGCAGTGACGCCGCGCAGGTCAGACGATGTCCGCATGACCGTCCACTTGCCGACCCAGGTCCGGGGCGAGGCCCATGTCCATCCGCCCAAGGTCGAGCTGTTCGACCTGGACGCGATGACCAACACGGACCCCAAGCGCCAGGTGCGCGCGGTCGACGAGTACCGGCGCACCGAGCACGGCCTCTACATGTCGCGGGCCGTGGTCGGACATCCCAGGCTCAGGCACTTCGAGTCGTGGCTGCTGCCCACGCACGGCCTGCGCGTCACGAAGCAGAGCTGGTGGCCCGGGCACGAACGGGACTTCGACTTCTACGTCGACATCGTCCACGTGCAGCCGGACGAGAGCGTCTGGCGGACCGTCGACCTCTATCTCGACCTGCTGGTGCGGACCGGCCGCGGGGTCGAGGTGCTGGACACCGACGAGCTGATGGCCGCGGTGCGGCTGGGCGTGCTCAGCGCCCACGACGCCCAGTTGGCCCTGGAAGTTGCCTACCGTGCGGTGGCCGGGATCGCCGCGCACGGTTACGACATCCAGCGGTGGCTGACCGCCGAGGGCGTCGAACTCGCCTGGGGCATTAGCCGATGACCGAAATCACGGTCAAGAGCCGTTCGACTGACGAGGACGCTCGCAACCCATTCGGTATCCAATCGGCCACAATGCGTGATGTAACGAATCGACCCGGACGGTCACCGCACGAACACCTAGGGCTACCCTCGGGTCGCGTGGGAACGGTCATCACTCCGCAGCTGGTCGACACCGTCGACACCTTCACCGGGGTCCGCAGCTACTCGTCCGGTGGCACGCGACACCTGACGACGTGCATGGTGGAACGGTGGGGACTCCGGATGGAATGCCCGACACCGGAGGACCCGTTCTCCGAGTGCGAGGTCACCTGGCTGCTGCCCGATCTGGGCCTGCGCCTGACCCATCTGCGCTCCCGCTCCCGTCACGGCCGGCCAACGCCGAGCACGCTGACCGCGGTGCGGGTGCAGCGCGACACGCGGTCCTGGCGCACCACCGACCTACTGCTGGGGCTGGCCGTGCCCGGCGGCACCACCGCCCGCATCGTGCGCTCCGAGGAGTTCGCCGCCGCCGTCGCCGGCCGCGTGCTGCGCCCCGGCGACGCCGACCTGGCGCTGCGCACCGTGCACCGCACGCTCGAGGAGATCAGCCACTTCCGGCACGACCTCAACGCGTGGCTGAGCCACCTGGACATCTTCGACGTCTGGCCGCCCATGTAAGGACTTGCTCGCCCGGTAGCGCGTCCCGGGCGAAGTCGCAGTGGTCGATCCCCGCCCGGCCACGCTTGCGGCTCCACATGGCGGGGACCAACTTTCCCCTCGCACCTGAGTGGCTCATGTGACCGCTGGAGCCAAATGAGCCACTCACGTAGCGAACCGGGGTGTCAGGCGGGGGGCTGCCAGCCCGACCGGGCCGCCCACGCCTCGGCTCGGGCGTCGGCCTGGTCGAACCAGGGGTTCTTGGCGTCGCCGTAGGACTGGATGTCGGCAAAAAGCGGGGCCGCCTCACGTTTCACGGCTTCGTATTCGGTGCGGGCCGCGTCGTCGGCCCGCAGCCAGGCCGGAAACAGCAAGGCGTAGCGCCAGCCCGGCGAGCCGACGGCCCGGATGTGCAGATTGGCCCAGCGGCCGGGGTCGGCGCTGGCGTGGGTGCGCTTGCGCCAGTGCTCCGGATCCGGGTCGGTCGCCTTGGGAGTGTCTCGCGTGAACGCCGGCAGCACCGGAAAACCGGCGCCGCCAAGGGCATCCGCGATCGCGTCGGCGTCGGCGAGGCTGCTGACGGTCAACTGGAGATCGATCACGTCCTTGGCCGCGAGGCCCGGCACCGAGGTCGAGCCGATGTGGTCGAGGCGCAGGGCCTTGTCCCCGGCCGCCAGCTTCAGCCGGGCCATCAGCCGACGGGCGTCCCGGGGCCACTCCTGGTCGTACTCGACGATCTTCGGGCCGCCCCGCTCCGGGTACGTGCCCTCGCGGACGTTGCGCTCGAACGGCAACAGCCGGCCGTGCCACAGCTCGTCGACCGCGGCCCGGATCTCCTGCTCCGTGCCGCTGTTGTCCAGCCACACGTCCGCCGCCTCACGCCGCTGCTCCTCCGACGCCTGCGCCCCGATTCGGGCCCGCACGTCCTTCTCGTCCATGCCCCGGCTCGTGGTCAGGCGGCGCACCCGGAGCTCCACGTCGGCGTCCACCACCACGACCAGGTGAAACGCGGGCGCCATGCCGTTCTCCACCAGCAGCGGGATGTCCTGCACCACGATGCCGTCAGCTGGGGCTTTGCCCGTCAGCTCCACCGCCCGGTCGCGGACCCTCGGGTGCACGATCGAGTTGAGTCGGGACCGGTTCTCCTCGTTGCCGAACACCTTCGCCGCCAGCGCCGGCCGGTTCAGGCTGCCGTCCTCGGCCAGCACCTCCGGGCCGAACGCCGCCACGATCTCCTTGAGGCCGTCGGTGCCCGGCTCCACCACCTCCCGGGCGATCTTGTCCGAGTCGACGACGGTCGCGCCGAGCTCCGCGAGCCGCCGCGCCACCGTCGACTTGCCCGCCCCGATCCCACCGGTCAACCCCACCTGCAGCATGCGCCCAATCCAACCACCGCCTGGCGAGGAGGGGGTGGCGGGAGCGGGGCTGGCTGCCGAGATAGCGGGAAGGGGTGGGGCCGGCAGGGCGGAGCAGCACAAAGCCCCGCTCCAGCTGGAGCGGGGCTTTGTGCTGCTCCGCCCTGCCGGCCCCACCCCTTCCCGCTAT
>DASWRQ010000204.1:0-4099 GCA_036403095.1 Kutzneria sp.
CCTGGTGTCGAATGTGGTCCACATATGGCGTTAGAGAGGGTGGCTAGGAGAACGCCCTGAGGTAGCGCTCGGTCACGAGGTTCTGGACCAGTCGGCCGAACGGCCCGCCGAGCTTGGTCAGCAGGTTCGCGTGCCGGGAGAAGGCCGTGACGGTGAACGACACCGAGCCGTCGTCGTTGCGGTCGAGCACGAACGCCTCCTCGCCGGCCTCGGGATGCCCGGGCAGCGTGCCGTAGCCGAAGCCCTGCCGGGTCGGCTCGTCGACGACGTAGACCACCCGGCACGGCACCTTGATCGGCCCGAGTCGCAGCACCACCACCGACTCCGGCTCGACCCGGGCCGAGGACGCCAGCACGCGGAACCCGCTCGCCTCCTGCACCCGCCAGGCCAGCAGTTGGTCGGCCGCCTCGTCGAAGCCGGTGGACACCCGCACCCGGCGGCTGATCGTGCGGTAGCCGGCCGGGAGTTCGCCGGCGGTCGCGCCGACCTCGGCGTACGTGAACGGGGCCGCCTTCAGCTGGGCGACACGGGCGGCGGGCAGCAGTTGGACGGTCACCGGTCCATTCTCCCGGCTCCGATGGCGGTCAGCAGCATCGGCAGCGAGCGATGTAGTTCCCGCTGCCAGTCCGGCCACGCGTGCCGCCCGCCGGCGTAGAGGTCCGTGGTGACCGGGATGCCGGCCCGGTGCAGCCGGTCGATCAGCGCCTGCGACTCGCCGCGGACCACGCGTTCGATGTCGTCGCCGTCGCCGGACGACATGAACAGGGTCTTGCCCCGCAGCCCGGACACGTCACGAACCGAGTGCTCGCGCCACATCCCCACCTCGTCCGGCCGGGTCGGGTCGCCCCACAGGTTGTGCCAGTCGGTGCCGGGGCACAGCAGCCACATCGACTCCGTGGCGTTCGGGTAGCTCAACGGGTCGACGGCCCCGCTGTACGTGGCCACCGCCTGGAACAGGTCGGGATGCGCGGCGGCGTAGTGCATCGCCCCCATGCCGCCCATCGAGTTGCCGGCGACCGCGCGGCGAGTGCCGGCGTGGTACCGGGTCTCCAAGATCCGCCGCAGCTCCGTCAGATGGAACGTCTCCCAGGCCGGTGCGCCACCGCGGCCCTGGTTCCACCAGTCCGAGTAGTTGCCGCAGTGGCCGCCGTCCGGCATCACGACGATCGCCTCGACGTCGGCCGTCAGCGCGGCCACGTCGGTGTGGTCGGTCCACGCCGCGTGATCGTCACCGGAGCCGTGCAGCAGGTAGAGCACCGGCCAGGTGCGGGTGGTGTCGCGCGTCCAGTCGGGCGGCAGCAGCAGCCGCGTGGTGGCTTCGCCGCCCACCGCCGCCGACCGCATCGTCACGTCCACCTCGCGGTCGCCGAGCCAGTGCTCGGCCAGTCCCGTGTCGCCGGCGAACTCGGGCGGGCCGGTGAGCAGCAACGCCAGCGCCAGCACGGCGAACAGGGCCTTCACGAAGATCCCTGAGGGGTCACCGCGCCATCGTAGGGGCGGCCAGCCGGCGGTAGGCGTCCGCGAGCCATTCCGGGCCGTGGCAGAAGTCCCGGTCGATCCACCACACCAGCAACCCGAGGATCGCGCTGGTGTGGAACTCGGCGACGACGTCGACCGGCAGGTCGCCGCATTCGCCGGCGAGCTGTTCCCGCAGCAGGCCGCCGATCACGTTGTGCAGGTGCCGGTGCACGAGGCCGCCGCCCTGCCGGCCGCACAGCGCGCGGTACACCACCTGGTACCGGTACGCGTGCTCGAACAGCAGCGCCGCCGGCCGGTCCGGCCGCGCCCCGATGGCGTCCCGCAGCTGCTCCCGCATGTCGTCGAAGCTGGCCAGCAGCAGCGCCTCCTTGTCCCGGAAGTGGGCGTAGAAGGTGGACCGGCCGACGTCGGCCCGGTCGAGGATGTCCTGCACGGTGATCCGCTCGTAGCCCCGTTCCAGCACCAGCTCGATGAACGCCTCGTGCAGCGTGCGGCGGGTGCGGCGGACCCGGCGGTCCTGCTCGGCCATCGCGACTCCTTCCCGGACGGCTCGGTCGATCTGTTCGCTACCGCACGATCGGCCCGATCTGGTTGTTGTGGCGGTCCGGCATGGTCGAACACAGTGTTCGGGAACGTACACGATGTTCAGGAGAGGGGGCCGTCGTGCCGGGCTACATCTGGACGTTGGTGCTGATCGGGGTGATCGGATTCCCGCTGGTCACGGCGGCCATGTTCTATCGGGCCGCGCCCAGGGTGGCGGTGGTCGCGGCCATCGTGGCCGAGGCGTGGGTGGCGGTCACCGTGTGGCTGTCGGCCGCCGGTGTGTACGAGCAGGACCCGGTGGCGGTGCAGCCGTGGATCGCCCTCGCGATCCTCGGGGTGGGCGCCGCGGTGGTGGCGAGCACACGGATCCCGGCGGTGGCGCGGGCCCTCGCCGCCCCGGACACGCCGGCCCGGTTGACCGTGCCGCACACGCTGCGTGTGGTCGGCGTGTTCTTCCTGCTGGCCATGGTCCTCGGCAAGCTGCCGGCGGTGTTCGCGCTGCCGGCCGGCCTCGGGGACATGGCGGTCGGCTTCGCCGCCCCGTTCGTCGTGCGTCGCCTCCGCGCCGGCTCCACCCGTGGCGCGGTGTGGTTCAACGTGCTCGGCATCGCGGACATGGCGCTCGCGGTGGCCATCGGCTTCCTTGCCGGCAGCGGCCCCACGCGGTTGATCGACGTCATGCCGGCCACCGACCCGATCGGCCAGTTGCCCCTCTCGCTCATCGCGACGGTGGTCGTGCCGGTGGGAGTGGCGCTGCACGTGATCTGTCTGGTGCGGCTGCGCGGCACACGTCGATCACACGTCGCACAAGGACGGCAAACGGGGCCGATGCCGGCCCCGGTTACTCGGTGACCTGAGCCACTACCTACTCTCGGACGAGTGAACGCGCTGGTGGAGCTAGCGACGTCGGGGCCGCTGTTGCTGGCCGCGGCGGTTGCTCTGCTCGCCGGTGCGGTGTCCTTCGCGTCCCCGTGCTGCCTGCCGCTGGTCCCCGGCTACCTGGCCTACCTAGCCGGCCTGGTCGGCGCGGACGCCCCCGCGGTGGCCACCGACGAGCCGGTCAAGACCGGCCGCTGGCGCGTGGTCGGCGCTTCGGGGCTGTTCGTGCTCGGCTTCACGGCCGTGTTCACCATCGGCTCCGTCACGCTGTTCGGGCTGACGGATCTGTTGCTGCTCAACCAGGAATGGCTGCAGCGCATCGGCGGCGTGGTGACGATCCTGATGGGCCTGGTGTTCGTGGGCCTGGTCCCGGCGCTGCAACGCGACCTGCGCCTGCACCGCAAACCCCGGGTCGGGCTGCTCGGCGCGCCGGTGCTGGGCGCGGTGTTCGGGCTGGGCTGGACGCCGTGCGTCGGCCCGACGCTGGGCGGCGTGCTGTCGCTGACCGCCGGCACGCCGGTGGGCTCGATCGCGCTGCGCGGCATCTTCCTCATGCTGGTCTTCTGCCTGGGCCTGGGCGTGCCGTTCGTGCTGATCGCGATGGGCGCGCGCTGGGCGGTCCGGGTCACCGGCTGGTTGCGCCGGCACGTGCGCAGCGTGCAGCTGGCCGGCGGCGGCCTGCTGATCGTGGTCGGCGTGCTGCTGGTCAGCGGCCTGTGGGGGGACCTGCTCGCGATCATCCAGAACAACTTCGCCACGAATGCCGCGGTGCCGCTGTGAGGAACATGTTCGCGTATCTGCGCAACACCTGGCGCGGCCTGACCGCGATGCGCACCGCCCTGATCCTGCTGGCGCTGCTGGCCCTGGGCGCGCTGCCCGGCGCGCTGCTGCCGCAGCGGCAGCTGAACGCGTCCAAGGTCAGCGACTACATCACCCAGCACGGCTGGTGGGGCCGGCTGCTGGACACCCTGCAGTTCTACGACGTCTACGCCAGCGTCTGGTTCTCGGCGATCTACGTGCTGCTGTTCGTGTCGCTGGTCGGCTGTCTGACGCCGCGCCTGTTCGAGTACGCCAAGCAGGCCCGGCAGCAGCCGGTGATCACCCCGCGCAACCTGGCCCGGCTGCCGCACCACGGCGAGTCCACTGTGGACGTCGCGGTGGACGACGTGGTCGAGGCCTCCCGCAAGCGCTTGCGGGG
>DASWRQ010000205.1:0-22782 GCA_036403095.1 Kutzneria sp.
AGGCGAAGCCGGACGACTCCCGCCCGACCTCGATGTGGTAGCCGGCCGCGTCACCCCATCCGTTGATCGCTAGGTCTGTGGATCTAGCCGCGTCCGGCCCGAAATCCGACGGCTTCGACGGCGAAGCCTCTTTAGCCACCATCGATCTGGGCGGTGGCGCCGCTGTCGCGGGCACGGCGTTCACCATGCTGGCGATCAGAGCAACGCTGAGAGCGCACGCGCATGCGCGTGCGGCAGCACGAAGCATTATTGACCTTCCGCCCCTGTACGCCCCGATTGGGCACATCCAGCCAGGACTTAACCAGAAGCTCACGACGTACGCGATAGGCCAACGTGGCGAACTCGTGACTCGGACAAAAGTGAACTATCGGCACTTATGGGACCATTGCTGACTACGGTACGCAGCAACACGTAAACCCGACCCGAATTCGCAGTCCCTCGGGGACCTCGTCTAGTACTCCAGTAATAGATCGTGATCTTCATGGTTCCTGGTCGACTTCCCGCTGGTAGTGGGCGTGCTGCGCGCGATACTGATGACGTCGTCGCCACCATGACCACCGCAGACAGTCCAACGGGCTCACGATCACCGGGACGACGAGACGGACGAACAGATGCCGGATCTCGTTCAGTGTCAACGGAATCAACCCCGCCGGCGCGGGATCGGCCCGCTCGGCCGTGGTCGCGACAGCCAGGAACAGATGCGCCAGCAACACCAACGTGGTCCACCGATACCACGACGTCCACGTCCGGACCTGATGCTCGTCCAGACCGGTCTGTCCCTTCGCGGTCTGAAACGACTCCTCCACCGTCCACCGCCGCCCGGCCACTGCCACCAGCGTGGCCAGCGGCACCCGGCGAGGCGAGAAACACCGGTAGAACGCCAACTCCCCGGTGCGGCGGTTGCGACGCACCAGAAGCCACCGCTGCCCCGGCAGGGCGTCGGTCGCCGCGGTGATCGCGATCCACGCCCAGTCGTAGAACCGGTGGCCTTTGGCCCCCGCACCCGCCGACCGACGTTGCCAGGCCCGCGTGGGCAACCCAGCGACAAGCGCGTCCACCCGGCACGAGCCCACCGCCGTGCTCACCTGGTGGTCGCAGGCCACCGCCAGCACATACCCCACACCGCGCTCCTCCAACTCCGCGCGCAGCGCACCGGCGGCACCGTAGACCTCGTCGCCGGTCACCCACGACACCACGGCGCCGCCGTCCAGCGCACCGACGATCATCTTTTTCGCCAGTTCGGTCTTGGTCGCGAAGGCGGTGTCGGCGGGCACGCCGGCCGCCGCGCACCGGTCGGAGTCCCCGGTCCAGGAGACCGGCAGGTACAGCTCCCGGTCGATCAGCGTGTGCCCGACCGCGGTGGCATAGGTCAAAAACACGCCGACCTGCGCGTTCTCGATCCGGCCGGCGGTGCCGGTGTACTGCCGTTGCACGCCGACGGTGCGCACACCCTTTTTCACGTCGCCGGTCTCGTCGACCACCAGGATCGCGTCCTGGGTTCCCAGGTGCTCCACAGCGATCGCGCGAACGTCGTCGCGGACGGCGTCAGCGTCCCAGACCGCCGTGCGCAGCAGGTGCTGCATGCCATGCGGGCCGGCGTCGCCGGCGTGTTCCGCGATCGTCCAACAGTTCTTACGGGGCAAGTCGGCCAGCAGGCCCAGCACGAACGCACGGGCTCGCCGACGGGGTTCCACCCGCGTGAACCGGCCGGCTACCCGGGCCATCACGGTGTCGAAGGTCTCCCGCCATCGGGCGGGGTCTACGCTGTGGCTCGCGGCCACCACGTCGTCATGGGCAGTCCTCACAAACCGTTCATGATCGCGTGGTGGCCGCGCCTGTGTTCACGGCACCCCTGACCAGCCAAGATCACGAACTCTGACTGGAGTATTAAGCCACGGCACGCCTGAGGTCACCGCAGCGGTGAGTGGACTGGCGACCCGACCGCCTCAGCCCGCGGCGAACCGTCGCCGATCGGGCACCGCGGCCAGGAACGTCTCCGCGTCGTGGAACGCCCCGATCGGCAGTTCCGGCCACACGGCGTCCAGGAACCGGTCGACGGCCGCCCGCTCCTCGGCCGGCCAGGTCGGCGCGACCTTGCCCAGCACGATGCCCGGGTCGAGCTCGTCCGTGGTCACGAGGCTCTTGAGCAGCGTCGGCAGCAGCGCCTTCACGTCGGCCTCGATGCCGACGGTGTTGCCCAGCCTGATCGTCAGTGAGAAGAGGTCGTGGTCCGCGACCCTGACGTCACCGCGGCAGTGCGGGCAGCCCTCGAGCACCGCTCGCCGCGGGTACGCGGCGAACACGGTCTCGATCCGGGCGATCGCCTCCGTCAGCCGCCTGTTCACGCTGCCATTGTGAGGCCGGCGCTGCCGCTCCTGTTCCTGGCCGCATGCGATCCCCCACAGATCTGCTCGCTAGCGGTCCGGCCGTAGCAGGGCCTGTGGCTGGACACCTCCGACTGGCTCGCCGCTCTCCCGGCGACACCCTCACGGTGTGCCTGAACGGCGGCTGCCGCCCCGCGACCACCTCCCCGACCCGGCTGTTCACCCAATCCCGGTCGATCCACCCCCGGACATGACGCTCGCGTGACGAACGCGTCGGGTCTGTACGTGACCCGCGACTTCGTGCCGCAGGGGGAGCTGCACCTCGGACCGCTGCGGCGACCACCAGTGGTACGAGACGCCCGCCAAGCTCACCGCCGACGGGCGCCTCGCCGACCGCTAGAACCCGGCGCGATCCTGGCTGCGCGGGTCGTCACGAATCAGGTGCGGCTCGTAGAAGCCGTCGCGGGCGGTTCGTCGCCACGGCCGGGCCAGGTTTTCCACGTTGCCGTCCAGATCCCCGACGGCGATCGGGCCGTCGTCGGTGCGGGCGACCCACTCGCCGTCCGGCGAGATGACACCGGAGCCCGCGTCGGAGGCATAGCCCACCCAGTAGCTGTTGGTCGCGGCATGGGCCTGGGCCTCGGTCGCGAACACCTCGGTCGGCGCGGCGGTCGCGAACAGCACCGCGTCCACGTCCAGCCGCTCGTACTCCAGGAACAGCTCCGGGAAGTGCACCTCCATGCCCAGTGCCAGGCCGATCCGCACGCCGTCGACCTCGAAGGTCACCGGCGCGGCGCCGGGCGTGTACATGAAGCTGACCTTGGTGTTGGACAGCATCCGCTCGTCGTAGCGGGTCACCACCTCTCCCTTGTCGGACAACACATACAGGCTGTTGTGCGGACGGTTCGGCGGGGTCAGCCGGTGCACGGCGCCGAGCACCGTCCACAGGCCGAGCTCGCGGGCCAGGTCGGCGATCCGCCCCAGCTCGTCCCGTAGCACCTCCCACTCCACCAAGCCCCAGTCGGCCGGGCCGACCTGGTTCGGGTCGGCCGACATGATCCGTTTGTGCGGCGAGCAGGTCGCCCCCTCCGGGAACACCACCAGCCGAGCGCCCGCCGCATAGGCGTCACGCATCAGCCGGCGGATCTCCCTTCCGCTCTCCCGCACCAGATCCGCGTCCCGCGGGTCCTGCCGCAGCGTGGTGCGCGCCGCGGCCAGCCGCAGGGTTTTTGTCTTCGGCATCTCGTCTCCCGACGTCGGGCGGAAGTGCCGAAGCGCGGTCGTGTACGACTGCCCGGTCTTGGCCGCACGGGCCCGGACCCGGCGCTTGAAGTTGCGCCGTGCTGTCATTTCTGGGCTGTCATTTCTGCGCTGTCACGTCCTCGGCCTTCCACGTCCCGGACCGGCGATCCCCCAGCGACGCGCGCGCCCGGAACGGACGGCTTCGGATGACGACCCGAGACAGGAAGTCCCTTTGCCTCCGCGGGGAGCCGGGCTGGGGCCGGCTCGTGGAGGTGAGGCGTGGGTCACGCTCAGAAACACCGTAGCACGTGTCGAGAACCGTCGAGACGGCTCCGACCGGAGGGCAGGGAACCGAACGAAGGAGTTGGCATCATGGCGGTCCGCGTGCACACCTCGATGACCCTCGACGGCTTCTCGGCCGACGACCAGGGCTGGCCGGTGCTACTGCACATGCCCGATTTCGAGCCTGGCGTGTCCTATGGGCACGAGGAGTTCTTCGCCCAGTGCACGGCCGTGATCATGGGTCGGCACACCTACGAGCCCGCGTTGGGCGCGCCGAGCTGGCCGTGGCCCGGCAAGAAGGTTTTCGTGCTCAGCACCGGCTCCGTGGACGTGCCGCCCGACCAGGACGTCACGGTTTGCGCCGACGTCGCCGAGGTGCTGGCCGCGTTGCCGGAGGGCGACGCCCAACTGCTGGGCGGTCCCAGCGCCATCGCTGCCTTCCACCAGGCCGGCGCGATCGACCGGCTCGAGATCGTGCTGCTGCCCCTGTTGCTGGGCAAGGGAAAGCCGCTGTTCCCGCTGGGTGATGACACGACGCCGCTGGCCTTCGACGAGCAGGTCGTCTACCCGGACGGCACGATCAAGCTGTGCTATACCGTGACGACGACCTTGCCGCAGGCGTGACCCTGTTGCACGTAGCGGATCGCGGCAACGGCATCGGCCAGCGGGAAGGTGCGGTCGAGGACCGGCGTGACCGCGCCTTCCTCAATGAGTCGCTTGAGTTCGAGCAGGTCGGCGGGGTTTTCCGCAGTGGCGATCAGGCCCTTGAGCTGGTGGCTCACGAACGGCGAGAGCAGGGCGGCGCGCAGGGTCCGGGCGACGCTGCCGACGATTTTGCCACCGCTCTCGCCGCCGACGATGACCAGCGTGCCCTTGGGCGCGAGGTGTTGGCGCAGTTGGGAAAGCGGCCGGTCGCCGGCGGTGTCCAGGATGACGTCGTAGCGTCCGGTGATGGATTCCCGTTTGTAGTCAACGATCTCGTCGGCCCCGAGCGCCTTGACCAGGTCGGTCTTGGCGGTACTGCACACCCCTGTGACGTGAGCCTGGTGGGCCTTGGCCAACTGCACGGCGTAGCTGCCGACCCCGCCGCCGGCGCCGATGACCAGCAGTCGCTGTCCGGAGTGGACGGACTGTAGCCCCTTCAGTGCGGTGCAGGCTGACACCGGCACGGCGGCGGCCTGGTCGAAGGTCAGACTGGCGGGTTTCGCGACGACCCTCGACGCCTTGGTGATCACGAACTCGGCGAACGACCCGTCGGCGGTGCCGAAAACCTCGTCGCCCGGACGTAAATCGGTGACACCGGGGCCGACTTCCTCGACGACGCCGGCAAGATCGAGCCCTGGCACCCGTCTTTTTGGTCTGCGCAAGCCGAAACCCATCAGGCGGATCAGGTACGGCTGGCCGCCGGTGAGGTGCCAGATGCTCGGGTCGACGCCGGCCGCGCGCACGCGGACCAGCACCTCGCCGGGTTCGGGCGCGGGCCGGTCGACGTCGCGCAACTGGAGCACGTTCAGCGGGCCGTAGACGTCGTGGACGATGGCTCTCATGGTGAATCTCCCTCCGGGTACTGGAAAACGTCGTCGAGCGGCACCCCGAACACGCGGGCGATCTGGAACGCCACCTCCAGCGACGGCGAGTACTTGCCCTGCTCGATCGCGAGCACCGTCTGCCGGGTGACGCCGACCCGGTCGGCCAGCTCGGCCTGCGTCATCTCGCCCTTGGCGAAGCGCAGCGCGCGGATCGAGTTCGTCACCCTGGTCGGCTTCACCATGCCTGGAACCCCCGCCGGTAGCCGACGATGCGGGCGACCGAGCCCAGCACCGCCGACAGCGTGAAGGCCAGGTAGATGGCGTTGGCGATCCAGAAGTGATCCAGCCGGAACATCGCGAGGAACATCGCCAGCACGCCGCCGACCACCACGAACGACTGGCCGACGCGGTCCCCGAACTGCCCGATCTCCCGGTCCCGCTGGTCTCGCCGGCTGTCCTTGGGATCGCGGACCGACACCGCGATGTTCAGCACGATCGTCGTCACGATCGACGCCGCCGTGATCCACAGCAGCGTCGCCACGTAGGGCACCTGGGCCAGCGGCCCCGATCTGCTCAGCACTATCGCGGCGTACACCGCATAGCCGATCGCCGACACCACCAGCATGGTCCAAGCACGCTTCTCTTCGTACGCCACGGCTTTGCTCCTCCGCTCGACACCGTCGAATGTAAAGAAGTTCAGACATCATGCCAAACATTCTTAACTTCGCCGGTGCCGTGCACGGTGACGTCAACGCCGATGTAGTCCCGCTCAGCGGTGCGAACGGCGCTTTGGTTGCACGCAGTTGCCGACATCTCCCGGTGGGCCTTCGGCGCCGATCGTGGCGGCGGCGAATCCGGAAAGTGTCAGACCCCGCCGGCACGATGACGACGTGATCGTCGATGTGGTGAGCAAGCGGCGCAGAACGGCGTTCCCGACGGACGCCGTGGTGGTGGACGTGACCTCGCGCGGGCCGCAGCCTTGGGTCCGGCTGAGCCCGTTCTACCCGCACGGCGGCATCCCGGTGCCGCTGTCGCCGGGCGAGGTCGGTGCGTCGGTGGAAGGCATCTGGCAGGCGCTGAAGGTCTTTGCCGACAAAGATGTGGACGCGTCGAAGCTGGCCGTCACGAGGATGACCGGGCTCAAGAGGACGGTTCGCCGGTTCGGGCCGGTGCTGGGGCATCGCAACGGCTTGCGGGGCAGCGGGCTGCTCGACTACGAGGCCGCGCGGCGGCGGATCTACCTGCCGGCGTACCGCTGGGTGCTGGACAACCGTGTGCAGGACGAGTTGGCGGCGTTGCGGGCGATCGGCGCGGGGAAGCCGTTGGTGCTGCTGGACTACACCACCAACGGGGACGTGGCGAACCTGACCACGCCGCTGTCGCACGCCGCCCTGGTGGCCCGCTACCTGACGGATCAATGGGACGGCTGAAGGCTGCTTGCGGCCGCCCGATTCTTCTGACTCTGTTGCGCGGCAACGGCTTCCTGGCATCCTGCGAGTAGCCGTGCAATGCTGTTGATCAGCGGTTTGCGCATCACCGGACATCGTGGGCCCGGTGGGTGTTGAATCGGTCGCATGGACACACCACCGATCGTCCCCATCGAGGAGTGGCGGCAGGCCCGGGCCGACCTGCTCGCCGCGGAGAAGGAAGCGACCCGGGCGCTGGACGCGATCGCGGCCCGCAGACGGCGGCTGCCGATGGTCGAGTTCCCCGACACCTACGAGTTCGACACGCCGTCGGGCCGGAAGTCGTTGCTGGACCTGTTCGACGGCAAGCCGCAGCTGGCGGTGTATCAGTTCATGGACCTCGGTCCCGACGCCTACTGTCCGGGCTGCACGTGGTTCACCAACAACGTGCCGACCCCGGCGGTCGGCCTGCTCGCGGACAGCGACGTCAGCTGGGCGACGGTGTCGAACATGCCACTGGCACAGATCACCGGGTACTGGGAGAAGATGGGCTGGACCGTGCCGCACGCGTCGTCCCGCGGCACGACGTTCGCCGCGGACACCGACGCGGAGGGCGGCTTCATGCTCACGGTGTTCCTGCGCGACGGGGACCGGATCTACCGCACGTACAACACCACCCACCGGGGCGTCGACCGGCTGGTGTTCACCAACAGCATCCTCGATCTGATGCCCTACGGCCGCCAGCAGGACTGGGAGGACTCGCCGCCCGGCTGGCCGCAGCACCCGACCTACGGCTGAGCACGGCCATGTCCCCGTCCGGCCGGGCGCTCCGTGGCGGCGGGGTGCGTAGACCCTGAAATCCGTTGGACCCGATGACATGATGGGGAGGTGGAGTCCACCCGAGTGGACCGCTGGCTCTGGGCGGTCCGGCTGACCAAGACCCGTCCGGACGCCGCGGCGGCCTGCCGGGGCGGCCATGTGCGCGTGAACGACAAACCGGCGAAGCCGGCGACCGTGGTGTCGCCCGGTGACGAGGTGCGCGCCCGGGTCGGCGACCGGACCAAGGTCGTCGAGGTAGTGCGGGTGATCCAGAAGCGGGTCGGCGCCGCGGACGCCGCGACCTGCTTCATCGACCGCACGCCCCCGCCCACGCCGGACGCCGCCATCCCGGTCGCCCGCCGTGAGCGGGGCTCCGGCCGACCGACCAAGCGGGAGCGGCGCGTGCTGGACAGGTTCCGGTCCGGCCAGCTCTAGTCCAGGAACTCCACGAGCATCGGCAGGAGGAGCTCGGACCGCAGCGTCACGGTCATGTGCGTGGTGTTCGGCAGCACCGCCAGGTGTGAGCCGGGGATCAGCCGCTTCATCAGCGCGGCGTGCTCGATGGTCGTGAAGTCGTGGTCGCCCTGCACCAGCAGCGTCGGCGCGGTGATGCCGGCCAACTGGTCGTCGCTCCAGCCCTTGAGGTCGGCGGCCGAGGCCGACATCGCGGCCATGAACTCGTCGAAGTGCTCCGGGTGCGGCGACAGCCGCTGGTAGGCCTCCCGGAAGTCGGCGAAGTCCTGCTGCGTCGGCAGCCGGTCGGACGTCGCGTGCCGGGACGGGTCGAGCAGGTCCTCGTGCATGCCGTCGGGTCGGACGCTCGCGGAGATCGGCACCACCGAGAGCACCCGGTCGGGGTGCCTGACCGCCAGCTCCAGGGCGACTGCCGCACCCATGCTGTGGCCGAGCACGTGGGCCCGGTCGATGCCGAGGTGGTCCAGCAGCGCCACCACGTCACCCGCCAGCGCGGCCGGGGTGATCGCCCGGTCGATGTCGGCGGTGCGGCCGTGGCCCTGCAGCTCCACGCCGATCACCTGGTGGTCACGGGCCAGCGTGGGGATCAGGCCGGCGAAGTTCAGGTCGATGGTCAGCATGCCGCCGTGCAGCAGGACCAGGGGCGTCCCCGCCTCGCCGTGCCGCTCGTAGTACATGTGCAGGCCGTTCACGTCCGCGTAGCCCATGACAGTTTCCTCTCAGCACAACCCCTGTGGTCACCAGTGCGTCGAATGGAGGTTCACCAGGATCGACACGTCCCTAGAGTTTTTTCGTGACGAGTTTTCGCGTTGACGACGTCCGTACCGCGATCGAGCCCCTGCCCACCCGGCCGCTGGCCGAAGTCCAGGCCGAGCTGCTCGGCGAGGTGCTGGCCCTCGGCGGTGACCCCGACACGCCCGTGATCGAGCCGAACGCGGTGCACCCGCTGCTGGCCGCGGTCTCCCGGGCGTTCGTCGACCACCGGCCGCTGGTGCTGTCGCCGGACGCCGTGTGGCTGACCATCGCCCAGGGCGCGGCGCAACACATCCGGCTCCACGCGGAGGAGCTGCGGCCGAGGCTGGCCGGGCATCAGGGCCGCGAGGCACTGGTGCTGGAGGTGTTCGAGCCGCCGTCCGATGCGGACGCGTGGCGTCAGGTGATCGAGCAGTTCGGAAAGGAGGTGGTGAGCAGGGCAGCAGGCGCGGACCTGTTCGAGTGTGACTTCACCACCAGCACGGAGGTCGAGCGGACGGCCAGCCGAGTGATCATGCTCGACGGCTACTCGCCGTACTTCTCCTACTGGGTGACGGCGGTCTGCGGCATCCCGCGGATCACGCTCACCGGCACGGTCGAGGACTGGCAGAAGATCCGGTCGCGGGTTGACCGGCTGCCCGAGTTCGGGCTGGAGAAGTGGGCCCGGTCGCTGGCGCCGATCGCCGACGAGTTCGTCCGGGCCGCGGGCGGCGAGCCGAACCTGTGGTTCTGGCAGCGCATCTACAACCCGGCCGACGCCTACGGTGGCGAAGTGATCACGGGGTGGGCCGCGCGGTTCTACCCGTACCTCAGGATGCGAGGTGTCAGCGACCAGCCGAACCCGCTGTTGGACCTGCCGATCGGTGAACCTCGGAACGTCACGCGCAATGAGCGCGGCGGCGTCGAGTGCCCGTCGATCCGCACCGATCAGGTGCCGGCCACGCTGTCCCACGCGGTGGTGCGGATCAACAACCGGGTCACCGGCGTGAACACGGCTGTGGCGTTGCACGCCGGGCTGGTCGGAGTCGCCCAGGACCGGAACTGGCAGCTGAAGCCGATCGCCGGGTGGCACGTCACCGCGGCGGCGCCGCAGATCGGGACGGTGTTGGACCGGATCGTCGGCGACCACGAGACGACTCCGCCGGTGGAGGTGTTCCAGTGGGCCGCGCCGGCCGAGCTCATCGAGTTGTATGAGCGAATCGGCTCGGCGACTGCCACCGACGGCCGGTGGCGGATCGTGCCGTTCGAGGAACGGCGCAGGATGCCAGGTGGCGGGGATCAGCGGGCGCTGCAGGGGATCGTGGAGCTGGTCGACGGACGGACCATCGCCATGGCCAACGGCTACACCGAGTTCGACTGGGTGCTGTGCCGCTTCGAGCCGGACGACAGTGCCGACCGGGACAGCCGCTGGAAACTCGCTGGGCGCCGGGCCGATGTGCCGGTCCTGGGCACGTCGCTGGCAATGGTGCTGGACGTCGTCCTCGACGGGGACGACCTTGAGCGATTGGAGGTGGGGCGGCTGAGTGACCTGGAATCAGGGGGTCTTTAGCAGCAGGGCGCGGGTGTAGAGGAGGTCGAAGCCGCGGCGTTGCAGGTTCTGCTGGGACTTGGTGCCGGGGCCGGTGGTGACGGTGGCGAGGTCGCAGCCGGCGGCCTTGGCCTCGGACAGGCGGGCGGCGATCAGCGCGCTCTGCACGCCGCGGCGGCGATACGGGGCGCTGGTGGCGGTGCCGGCGAAGTGGGCGACGCCGTCGGCGATGCGCATGCTGCTTGTGCCGACCGCGACACCGTCGATCAGGGCGAGGTAGCGCTGGGCGCCGGCGGCTTCCATGTCGCGAATGGCGTTGCCGAGGGCTTCGCGGGGGAACTCCTCGGCCGCGGCTGCGCCCTCGGTGTCGGGGGCGAGCAGGGCGTCGATCAGGATGTCCAGGGCGGTGTCGGACTCGTCCTCGCGGCAGCGCCGGATCTCGATGCCGGTGGGCGGCGCGGTCACGGCCAGCTCGGCCAGGGCGAGGCCGAGCACGTGCTCGTAGCCGGCCAGGCGGTAGCCGCGCTCGGTGAGGAACTCGCCGACGGCCGGGTCGGCCAGGTTGGACAGCTCGACCTGGACCGGGGCGTCGAGGCCGTGGAAGGCCTTCTCGACCTGGGCCAGTTCGTCCGTGGTGGGCACGCCGGCGAAGCCGAGGCCGGCGACCTTGTTGAGCGGGGAGCCAGGTTCGTGGAAGGTGGCGGCGCCGCCGGCGATCTCGCGGGCGAAGGCGACCTGGTCGCCGCGGGCGCTGGCGACCTCGATGGCCATGGCTATGAAGTGGGCGTCGACGCGTTCGATGCGCTCGGCCAGGTCTGTGCCGCAGAACAACGGTGTCCGGATCGTCATGGTGGCTCCAGTTTCCTGACCGGCGCGCCGGCGCGGCAACCGGATTTCGTGTGGGAGTCTGCTGCACGTGCGAGTGGCCGTCGTTGCCGGACCGGATGCCGGCCACGTGTTTCCCGCGGTCGCGCTGTGCCTGCGGTTCGCGGCGGCCGGCGACGAGCCGGTCCTGCTCACGGCCGACGGCTGGCGCGACGCGGCCGTGGCGGCCGGCGTCGAGGCACCGCCGCTGGAATGGCTGGCGCTGCGGGCCGAGGCCGACGTCGGGCAGTGGCTGTACGAACGAGCGGCGGAGTTGGCGCAGGAACTGGTGCCGGCGCTCAAGGAGCTCCGGCCCGACCTGGTCGTGTCGGACGTGCTGGCCAACTGCGGCGGCCTGGCGGCCGAGCTGTCCGGTCTGCCGTGGGTCGAGTTGTCGCCGCATCCGCTCTATCTGCCGTCCCGTGGACTGCCGCCGATCGGCAGCGGGCTTGCCCGTGGGATCGGCGTTCGTGGTCGGCTGCGAGACGCCGTGCTGCGAAGATTCACTGCCCGCTCGTTGCGCCAAGGGCAGCGACAACGGGTTGTCGCTCGTACGGGAATTGGTTTGCCGGCAAGGGATCCCGGCCCCGTGGCGCGGTTGGTCGCCACCCTGCCGGCGCTGGAGGTGCCCCGGCCGGACTGGCCGTGCGAGGCACACGTCGTCGGGCCGCTGCTCTGGGATCCGGTGCCGGTCGGGCTCACCCCGCCGCCGGGCGCCGGGCCGTTGGTGATGGTCGCGCCGTCCACCGCGACGAGCGGGGCCGCCGACATGGTGTCCACAACCCTTGCCGCGCTCGACGGTCTCGATGTCAGGGCGGCGATCTCCACGTTCCGGCCGCCAGATGGCCTGCCGCCCTGGGCCCGCGCCGGTGCCGGTGGCCAGGACGACCTGCTCCGGCAGGCGTCCGTGGTGATCTGCGGGGCCGGGCATGGCTTGCTGGCCAAGGCTTTGTTGGCCGGCGTGCCGGTCGTCGCCGTGCCCGGCGGCGGCGACCAGTGGGAGCTCGCCAACCGCGCCGCCAGGCAGGGCAGCGCGGTGATCGTCCGACCGCCGGACGTAGCAGCCGTGCGCGCCGCGGTGCTGAAAGTGTTGGCAGAACCCAGTTTTGCCGCCGCGGCCACCGCGGCCGGTAAGACCGTCGCCGATGTGGAAGATCCGGTCGCGGTGTGCCGAGCCGTGCTCTAAGCTCCCCTGCGTGGCTGTCCCGACATTGATTCCCATTGCCCACGAGGCTTATCGCACGGAGACGATCGGCCGCTATCGCGACGGCCAGTTCTTCGCCAAGATCCTCAAGGCCGGTCGGCCCAACGGCTGGTACGTGTACCTGCATCTGTTCGACCACGACGGGAACTACGTCTCCTCGGACATCACGGTGGTCGGCGAGGCGGATGTGCTCCGTGGCGAGATGGAGGAGCGGGCAGAGCGGAAGCTTGCGGAGCTGGTGACGGGGCTGCCGGAGCGAGAGTTCGGTGACATCGCGATCCGACTGTTCGAGGTCGATCACGACGGCGTGCGGTTCGCTCTGGTCGACGAGTCCGAGCCGGAACGGGGCGACTGGGTCGAGCTCTATCCCGAGCGGTACGGGTTCCATGAGCCGTGGGACGGCCTGTTCGACACGTGAGCGGGCAGGATGGCTTGGTGACCGAACACCGACTTGATCCCGATACCGACACCGTCACCGATGTCTTCGACCGCGACCGGCCGCCGGTGCTGACCGTGGATCCGGGCGACACGCTGATCGTCCGCAGTCTCAACGCGCACGGCTACGTGGGCGAGGACCGGCACAGCGCCAAGCTGATCCCGGAGCGTCGGGGGCACTGCCTGACGGGACCGATCGCGGTGCGCGGGGCGGAACCGGGGATGATGCTGGCGGTCCGCCTGGAGTCGCTCCAACCGGACGACTGGGGCTTCACGGCGGCCGGGGCGGACACCCCGCTGAACCGACGGCTGAACGCGGTGTCGGACGAGCGCGTGTGGCTGCATTGGGACATCGCGGACGGGAAAGCGGTCAGCGATCGGGGGCCGTCGGTGCGGCTGGCGCCGTTCCTCGGCGTGATCGGCCTGCCGCCGGCCGAGTCGGGGGAGCACTCGACGATCCCGCCCCGCCCGTGCGGCGGCAACATCGACTGCCGGGAGCTGGTGGCGGGCTCGACGCTGTACCTGCCGGTCACGGTGCCGGAAGCGTTGCTGTGCCTGGGCGACGGCCATGGGGCGCAGGGCGATGGGGAAGTGTGCGGCACGGCGGTGGAGTGCGGCATGACCACGCGCCTCGTGCTGGAGCTCGTGACGGATCCACCAATCCGGACGGCCCACGCGACGACCCCTGCGGGCCGGGTGACCTTCGGTTTCGACGCGGACCTGAACGAGGCGTCGGCGCAGGCGCTGTCGGCGATGCTGGACTGGATGGAGGTGCGCTACGAGGTCGACCGGACCACGGCCCTTGCACTGGCCAGCCCGGCGGTCGACCTCCGCGTCACGCAGATCGTCAACGAGACCTGGGGCGTGCACGCGGTGTTGGCCGACGACGGGCTTCTCGCCGGCTGACCGGACAACTGTGGCGGTGTGCTGACCGGCGCGTGAACGCTACTGGCGGGCCTACCGGAGTCACGCGTGAGCTGCTACTCGTAGTGATCGCCTTGCCTCTCGTCCGCTATGCCTTCGAAGACGGAGACATCCATGCGTCGTCTGGCCCTGCTGCTCGTCCCTGTGATCGCGATCCTGTTGCCGGCCACGGCCGCCGCCGCGCCGGCGGCGGCCGGCAAATATGTGGCGCTCGGCGATTCCTACGCCGTAGGCGTCGGCACCTACACCTACGACGACCCGAACGACGCGTGCCGCCGGGGGCCGCTGGCCTACAGCCGGCTCTGGGCGTCCGCGCACCCGTCCACCACCTACGTGGAGGCGTCCTGCTCCGGGGCGGAGGTGGCCGACGTCGTCAACCAGAGCGCGGCCCTGACGCCGGACACCTCGCTGGTCACCGTGCAGGTGGGCGGCAACGACGTGGGCTTCGTCAGCACGTTGGAGACCTGCATCCTCAACCTGCCCGACTCAACCTGTGTCAACGCCGTCAACACGGCCATCAGCACGGGCCGCTCGGTGCTGCCGGGCGGGCTGGCCAACCTGTACGCCGGCATCCGGGCCAAGGCCCCGTCGGCGCAGGTCGTGGTGATGGGCTACCCGCGGATGTACAAGGTCGGCGGCAACTGCGTCTTCGGGCTCAGCGACACCAAGCGCACGGCCCTGAACAACGCCGCCGACGTGCTGGACGGCCTCATCCAGGCGGCAGCGGCCAACGCCGGCTTCACGTTCGTTGACGCCCGCACGGTGTTCGCCGGCCACGAGATCTGTGCCGGCAACTCGGTGTGGATGACCAGCCTCCAGTGGGACAAGCTCAACGAGTCCTATCACCCGAACGCCAACGGCCACCAGGGCTATTTCGGCGCGCTGAAGGCGGTCACCGGCTGATCTGCTTGCGGTGGAGGGCAGTTCGCTGCCCTCCACCGTCCCAAAGTGACAGTCAACCCGAGTGCGGCGATGAGCGCCATGCCGTAACCGTCGACGGCCCACAGGACGAGCAGCGTGCCGAGTCGGCTGCCGACAGCGCCGCTTCACCTGACCAGTTCCGCCAGTTGGCGCACGACGTCGTCCAGCGGGGCGGTGGCGTCGATCTCCAGCGTGCAGGTGGCTCGGAGCAGGGGCTCGACGGCGGCCAGGTTGGCGAGGATCTCGGCGCGGTCGGCGGGGGACTTGCCGTAGGAGTTGTCGGTGCGGGCAGCGATGCGGGAGAGGAGGACGCAAGCGGGGGCGCTGAGCAGGACGATGTGGTGGAACAGGGGATAGAAGCGGCCCTGGTTGGACTTGCAGCCGGCGACGAAGAGGGAGTCGTCGGTGGCGAGCAGGGTGGAAATGGCGTCCTCACGCCAGATCCAGTCGGTGCCTTCCCAGCGGCTCCAACGAGAAGAGTCGGTGTCGACGGTCCGGTGGCCCAGGGCGGCGAGGGCGCGGAGCGCGGAGGACTTGCCGGTGCCGGACATGCCGGTGACGAGGACCCTGGTCAAGCGCGGGTCCACTGGCCGATGGTGACGGCGGTGGCGCGGGCGTGAGAGACGGTCTGGCGCAGCCGCGGCAGGTAGTCGGGGTCGGAGTCGAAGCGCGACGCGATGGTGCGCTGCACGTCCATGACCAGCAGGGCGGTCCTAGCCATGCAGGAATTCAACCACGTCGAGGATCCGGTCCAGCGCCGAGATGTGACCGTCCGAAGAGGACGGACGGAGGATGGCGTCGGGCAGGTTGCGCGCGAGCCACCGGGCGTGGGAGAAGGGGATGATGCGATCCTGCTCGCCGTGCAGGAGTAGCACGGGGCGGCGGCGGATCTCGTCCACTGAGAAGCCCCACGGGGTGACGTAGGCCAGGTCGTCGTCGATCATGCCGTCGAAGCCCTTGGCAGTGGCGAGCTCGGCGTTACGGCCC
This sequence comes from Kutzneria sp., assembly GCA_036403095.1. Taxonomy (GTDB): domain Bacteria; phylum Actinomycetota; class Actinomycetes; order Mycobacteriales; family Pseudonocardiaceae; genus Kutzneria. Next base: position 15,693 of record DASWRQ010000205.1, read on the forward strand.
AGGTCGGACCACGCGCCGGTGCTGGCGGTGGCGGCGTGGTCGGCGGGGGTGAAGGAGTTGGGATCGAACATACCGGTGGCGAGCTGCTTGGCCAGGGCCTCGCGGCCGGCGATCGTGGCGCGCAGTTCCTCGGGGGCGACCATGCCGTCCCACCAGTCCAGGTCGTCCGGCTCGAACGGAGCCAGCGCCCCAACGGTCACGCACCTGGTGACCCGATCGGCCAGCAAGGCCGCGCAGGCCAACGCGTGGTTGGCGCCGCCGGAGTGGCCGAGCACGGCAAACCGTTCGACGCCAAGGGAATCGGCGATCGCGGCGACATCACCGGCGGCGTCGGCGATGGCGCGGCCGGGGTGGGCGGTGGAGCCGCCGTAGCCGGGACGGTCATAGGACAACCAACGAATCCCCGACAGGGCAAGGAGAGGCGCGGGCACGGCACCGATCTGCGGCGTGCCGTGATGCCAGAAGACGGGCGTGCCGGAGCCGGTGTCGTAGAGGTGCAGAGTGCGGCCGTCGGCGAGGACGAGGTCGGTCTCCATGGGGACGGAGCCTAGCGGCGGCTGCGGGAAAGGACAGGGAACGGCCCCCGGCGGAAGCCGGGGGCCGTCAGCGGAAAACCTCAGGACAGCTTGGCGGCTGCCGCGGAGTCCAACAGCCACAAGGTGCGCTCGGTGCCACGAGCGCCGGCCGCCGGGATCTCGACCTCGGTCGCGCCGGCGAGGGCGCGGGAGACGGGGTCGGCCTTGGCCTCGCCGGTGGTCATCAGCCACACCTGGCGGGCGCGGCGGATGGCGGGCAGGGTCAGGGAAACCCGGGTCGGCGGGGGTTTGGGGCAGTCGCGGACGGCGACGACCGACAGCGACACCTCATGCACGGCGGGGGAGTCGGGGAAGATGGAGGCGGTGTGCCCCTCCTCGCCGACGCCCAGCAGCAGCACGTCGAAAGCAGTAGAGCCGATGACCCGGGCGTAGTCCGAGGCGGCAGCATCGGGATCATCGCCGAAGCGGCCGTCGGAGGGCTCCATGACATGGACGCGCGACGGGTCCACCGCGACGTGGTCCAACAGGGCGGCGCGGTTCTGGGTCTCGTTGCGGTCGGCGTGCCCGGACGGCAGGAAACGCTCGTCGCCCCAGTAGAACTCGACCTGGGACCAGTCGACGGCATCCCGGGCGGGACTGTCGCGAACGTGCTCCAGGACGGCATTGCCGGTCCGACCGCCGGTCAGCACGAGGGAAGCCACGCCGCGAGCGGCCTGGGCGTCCACCAGCGCGGTGATCAAGCGGGCCGCAGCGGCGGCGGCCAGGAGGTCGCCGCCGCTGTGGACCACAACATCGGAACTCGTCACGACTCGGCCTTGGCGGTCGCCTTCTTCGACGACGACCGCTTGGGCTTGGCCTCGGCCGCCGGCGCCTCCTCGGCAGCGGCGGCCGCCTTGGCCTTGGCCGGAGCCTTGGCGGTGGCCTTGGCCGCCGGCTTCGAAGCGGCCGGCGTGGCCACCCGACCCTTGGTGACCTTCGGGACGGCCATCAGGGCGTCCTTGTAGATCTCGTCGGGGTCGAGCCGACGCAGCTCCTCGGCCAGGCAGTCCCGCACGGAACGGCGCTGCAGCGCGATCCGCCGGTCCGGCTGGCCGGGCTGCGTCAGGGTGCCGGTCTTGGCGTCGGGCCGAACCAGGTCGACCGCCCCGGAACGACGCTGCAGGGTCACCTGCACGATGCCCTCGCCGCTGGTGGCCTTGGCCCGGCCGACGGGCACGTTGAGCCGCGAGGCGAACCAGCCGGCCAGCAGCTCGGACGAAGGCGAGTCGGCCTCACCGACGACGTTGGCCGCGGTGACCTTCTCGTACGGCGGCAGGTCGAGCGCCGACGCGAGCTGGGCCCGCCAGTTGGTCAGGCGGGTCCAGGCCAGGTCGCTGTCACCGTCCGAATAGGACTTGCGCCGCTGCTCCAACGCCTTGATCGGGTTCTTCTCGGCGGCGGAGTCGGTGATCCGGCGGGTGGCCAGCTGCCCGATGGAGTCCTCGGACGGCACCTCGGGGGCCTCGGACGGCCACCACGCCACCACCGGCGCGTCCGGCAGCAGCAGCGGCACGACGCAGCTGGCGGCCTGGTCGGCCAGCGGCCCGTAGAGCCGCAGCACGATGACGTCGCTGGCGCCGGCGTCGCCGCCGACCCGGATCTGGGCGTCCAGCCGCGCGGCGGCCTTGCGGGCCCCGCGGGCCAGCACGATCACGCGGCACGGGTGCTCGCGGCTGGCCTCGTTGGCGGCCTGGATGGCCTCCTCGGTCTTGGCGCTGTCGTCGGTGACGATGACCAGCGTCAGCACGCGGCCGAGGGCCACCGCCCCGCCGGTCTCGCGGACCTCCACCAGCTTGCTGTTGACCTGTGCGGTCGTGGTGGACGGCAGGTCGATGATCACGGGCGCCTCCAATGACGGCCGGTGCGGGTGAGCATCTGGTCGGCCGAGGGCGGCCCCCAGCTGCCGGGGGCGTAGCCCTCGGGGGAGCCCTGCTTGGCCCAGTGGTTGAGCACCGGGTCCAGGATCTCCCAGGACAGCTCGACCTCTTCGTTCATCGGGAACAGCGACGGCTCGCCGAGCAGCACGTCCAGGATGAGCCGCTCGTAGGCCTCGGGCGAGGACTCGGTGAAGGCGTGGCCGTAGCCGAAGTCCATGGTGACGTCCCGGACCTCCATGGTGTTGCCCGGCACCTTGGAGCCGAACCGCATGGTCACGCCCTCGTCCGGCTGCACCCGGATGACCAGGGCGTTCTGCCCCAGCTCCTCGGTCGCGGTCGAGTCGAAGGGCAGGTGCGGGGCCCGCTTGAAGACCACCGCGATCTCGGTGACCTTGCGGCCCAGCCGCTTCCCGTGCCGCAGGTAGAACGGCACGCCGGCCCACCGCCGGGTGTTGACCTCGAGCGTGATGCCGGCGTAGGTCTCGGTCTTGGAGTCGGCGGCGAAGCCGCCCTCCTCCAGCAGGCCCAGCACCTTCTGGCCGCCCTGCCACCCGCCGACGTACTGGCCCCGCGCGGTGGTCTCGTCGTACGGGGTCGGAACCCGCGCCGCCGACAGCACCTTGATCTTCTCGGCCCGCAGCGCCCGCGGGTGGAAGGAGACGGGCTCCTCCATCGCGGTCAGCGCCATCAGCTGCAGCAGGTGGTTCTGGATCACGTCGCGCGCCGCGCCGATGCCGTCGTAGTAGCCGGCACGACCACCGAGGCCGATGTCCTCGGCCATGGTGATCTGCACGTGGTCCACGTAGTTGGCGTTCCAGATCGGCTCGAACATCTGGTTGGCGAAGCGCAGCGCCAGGATGTTCTGCACCGTCTCCTTGCCGAGGTAGTGGTCGATGCGGAACACCGAGTCCTCGGGGAAGACGTCGTTGACGACGTTGTTGAGCTCCTTGGCCGACTTGAGGTCGTGGCCGAAGGGCTTCTCGATGACGACCCGCCGCCACTGCTCGGCGTCCTGCTCGGCCAGCCCGGCCCGGGCCAGCTGCTTGGTCACCACCGGGAACGCGCCGGGCGGGATCGACAGGTAGAACGCGTGGTTGCCGCCGGTGCCGCGCTGCTCGTCGAGCTCGCGAACGGTCTTGGCCAGGTTGTCGAACGCGTTGTCGTCGTCGAACGTGCCCTGCACGAACCGGATGCCCTCGGCCAGCTGGTTCCAGACCTCGGCCCGGTAGGGCGTGCGGGCGTGCTGCTTGACCGCCTCGTGCACGACCTCGCCGAAGTCCTCGTTGGCCCAGTCCCGACGGGCGAAACCGGTCAGCGCGAAGCCCGGCGGCAGCAGCCCCCGGTTGGCCAGGTCGTAGATGGCCGGCATCAGCTTCTTGCGGGACAGGTCGCCGGTCACCCCGAAGATCACCAGGCCGCACGGCCCGGCGATCCTGGGCAGCCGCTTGTCGCGCTCGTCCCGCAGCGGATTGCGCCACGTGCGCAGAGGGCTGCTCACCTCTTGACCTCCTGGACGGCCTTGGTCAGCTCGACCAGGCCGGCGGCCCGGTCGGTCAGGTGCAGGCGCAGCACCGGACGGCCGTGCTCGGCGAGCACCGAGCCGTCGCCAAGGGCCTGCGCGTGCTGGAGCACACCCAGCGTGTACGGGCGGCCCGGCACCTCGAGGTCCTGCTCCACCGCGCCGGTGATCTGCAGGAAGACGCCGTTCTGGTGGCCGCCCTTGTGGTACTGGCCGGTGGAGTGCAGGAACCGCGGGCCCCAGCCGAACGTGGTCTGCAGCCGGCTGGCCCGGGCGACGGCGGGCCGCAGCACGGCCGCGGAGGCGTCGTCGATGCGGTCCAGGTACGCCTGCACGGCCACGTATCCGTGATCGGGGGCGGCGGCCAGGAAGGCGTTGAGAACATCGGCCAGCGTGGTCGCCGTGGCCGGCAGCCACTCGCCGCTCTCGTACACCTCGACCGAGCCGATGGTCAGCTTCGGCGCGGCCTCGGTCTCGCCGCCGGCGGGCTTGTCCAGCAGCGATCGGGCGGCGACCTTGGCCGCCTCGACGTCGGGCTGGTCGAACGGGTTGATCCCGATCAGCCGGCCGGCGACGGCGGTGGCGAACTCCCACAGCAGGAACAGGCCGCCGAGCTCGCCGGCGGTGCTCATGAACGCGGCGTCCACGTCCGGGCCGATGGCGATCGGCGTGGCGTCGGTACCGGCGGTGACAAAGCCCGGCGCGTCCGCGTTCTCCACGGCCACCGGCAGCAGGCCGATGCCCTCCTTGCCGGTGGACTCGGCGATCAGCTGCTCCGCCCAGTCGGGGAAGCCCTTCACGCCCGAACCGGTGTCGGCCAGGATGACCTTCTCGGCACCCTGAGCGTGCGCCGCGCCCCACGCCGCACCCAGCCACAGGGCCGGGTTCTGGTCGTCGTCACGCGACAGCAGCTCGAACGCCGCGGCGGCGTCGTTGAGCAGGGTGTTGATGTCCACGCCGGCCAGGCCGGCCGGCACCAGGCCGAACGCGGTCAGCGCCGAGTAGCGGCCACCGACGTGCGGGTCGGCGGTGAACACCTTGCGGTAGCCCGCCTCCTCGGCCATCTTCTGCAGCGGCGAGCCCGGGTCGGTGACCACCACGATGCGGCTCTTGGCGTCGATGCCGGACTCGGTGAAGGCCTTCTCGAAGATGCGGCGGTGGCTGTCGGTCTCGACGGTGCCGCCGGACTTGGACGACACCACGATCACGGTGCGGGACAGGTCCCCGGCCAGCGCGTCGGCCACCTGGCCGGCGTCGGTGGTGTCCAGCACGACCAGCGGCACGCTGGCGGTCGCGGTGATCACCTCGGGCGCCAGCGACGAGCCGCCCATGCCGGCCAGCACGACACGGTCGACGCCCTCGCCGGCCAGCTCGGCCGACAGCGCCTCGATCTCACCGACCAGCGGCCGCGAGCTCTCGTGCAGCGTGGTCCACGAGAGCCGGATCGACGCCTCGGGTTCGGCCTCCGGGCCCCACAGCGTCGCGTCCTTCGCGGCCAGCCGGGACGCGACCTTGTCCGCGATCAGCTGGTCCACCAGCGGACGCGCCTGCTCGGCGAGCCCGTCGTGGACGATGTCGACGGAAATCCCCACAGTTATCTCAGCCCTTCGCCTTGTCGAGCTGGCCCTGCACGGTCTCGAGCAGCTCGGTCCAGGACTTGTCGAACTTCTCCACGCCCTCGCGCTCGAGCACGTCGTAGACGTCGTCGATGTCGACGCCGGCCTGCTCCAGCGAGTCGAAGAGCTCCTGCGCCTGCTCCTCGGTGCCGGAAACCGTGTCGCCACGCAGGTTCGCGTGGTCGGCCACCGCGTCCAGGGTCTTCTCCGGCATGGTGTTCACCACGTTGTCGACGACGAGCTCGTCGACGTAGCGGGTGTCGGAGTACTTCGGGTCCTTGACGCCGGTGGACGCCCACAGCGGGCGCTGCGCGTGCGCGCCGGCCGCGGCCAGCTCCTGCCAGCGCGGCGTGCTGAACGCGCCGACGTAGGCGGCGTAGGCCAGGCGGGCGTTGGCGATCGCGGCCTGGCCCAGCAGCGCCTCGGCCTCGGGGGTGCCGATGGCCTTGAGCCGCTTGTCCACCTCGGTGTCCACCCGGGACACGAAGAAGGAGGCGACCGACTGGATGCCGGAGATGTCGTGGCCGTTGGCCTTGGCCTGCTCGATGCCGGCGATGAAGGCGTCCATCACGTCCAGGTAGCGCTGCACCGAGAAGATCAGCGTCACGTTCACGCTGACGCCCTCGGCCAGCGCGCGGGTGATCGCCGGCAGGCCCTCGACGGTGGCCGGGATCTTCACCATCAGGTTCGGGCGGTCGACCGTCTTCCACAGCTCCAGCGCCTGCGCGACGGTGCCGTCGGTGTTCTTGGCCAGGCCCGGCTCGACCTCGAGCGACACCCGGCCGTCCTTGCCGCCGGTGGCCTGCCAGGTCTCACGGAAGACGTCGCACGCGTTGCGCACGTCGCTCGTGGTCAGCTCGCGCACCGCCGCGTCCACGTCGGCGCCGCGGGCGGCCAGCTCACGCACCTGCTCGTCGTAGGCCTCGCCGTGGGCCAGCGCGGCGGCGAAGATCGTCGGGTTGGTGGTGACCCCGACGACGTGCTTGTCCTTGATCAGACCGGCCAGGTTGCCGGTCTGCAGCCGGTTCCGCGACAGGTCGTCGAGCCAGATCGACACGCCGGCCTCGCTGAGCGCGGCCAGGTTGTTGGCGCTCATCTCTACTTTCCCTCCACGTTGGCGATGCTTCGGCGTGCGGCCTCGACGACGTGGTCGGTCGTGAAGCCGAACTCGCGGAACAACGTCTGATAGTCAGCGGATGCCCCGAAGTGCTCCAGCGAAACGATCTCACCGTTGTCGCCGGCGAACCGGTGCCACGGCTGGGCGATGCCCGCCTCGACCGTGACACGTGCCTTGACGGCCGGCGGGATCACCTGGTCGCGGTACGACCGGTCTTGCTCGTCGAACCACTCCACGCACGGCATGGACACCACACGGGTTGCAACGCCGTCGGCCTCGAGGACCTTCCTGGCCTCGACCGCCAGCTGCAGCTCGGAGCCGGTGGCGATGATCACGACCTGCGGGTCGCCGTTGCCGGCGTCGGCCAGCACGTAGCCGCCCTTGGC
>DASWRQ010000206.1:0-19147 GCA_036403095.1 Kutzneria sp.
GCAGCGCCGCCTCGGCGGCCGTGGTGTAGAGCGCCAACAACGCGGCGTCGAGCGCACGGAAACCGTGGGTGTCGTGGCCGTAGAGGTTGAGCGACCCGTGGTACTGGTCGTCGATGAACAACGGGGCGGACAGGTAGCTGCCCACACCCAGGTTGTCGGCCGCCTCGGCGAACGCCGGCCACTGTTCGGCCACGTCCCGCACGGTGACGCGCTGGATCTCCCCCGATCGGGCGGCTTCGAGGCAGGGGCCTTGACCGGTGTCGTACTGGGCCTGGTCCACGGCCAGCGTGTGCTGGTCGGTCCAGGCCAGGGTGTCGGGTGTGCCGTCGCGGAGCACCGTCACGCTGACGTGGTCCGCGCCGGGAATGGCGGCCACGACCTGATGGCACACCCGCTCCATGATGACCGACAGGTCCTCCTCCTGTTCGAGGACCAGCGACATCTCGGCCAACGCGTCCGTGACCTCGTCCAGACGCTGGATCACCTCGTCCGCCTGTGCCTGCCCCAATTCCGCGCCCCTCGGTCATTCCTCATGCGGGTCCGAACGAGCCGACCCGCGCACCTTGTGGACAAGCATAGGCAGGTTCGCGGCGGTCCATCCGTTGCGACGCGCAGCGTGGTCGGGGGCTCGTTCGCCGGCATCGGATCGACCGGGATCGGGTTCGTTCGGCGGTCGGCGGGTAGCCGGTCGAGGTCCGGCACGACCAGCAACCCGTCGGGAGCGATCGATGGCACATCCAGACGAGACGCGGGGCGCGCGCCCCTCCGATCCGGCGGAAGGCGCCGCCCCGGACGAGGACGCGAACTCCCCGGCCCGGCAACGGCAGAGCGTCCAGGCGGAGACCACAACCGAGCAGCCGGCGGACGAGGATTCAGCCACGGCCGAGGAGTGAGACCGAGGACACCACCGCCGGGGAAACACCAGTCCCCGTGGCGCGGTTGTAGATGATGGTCGGTGCGGTCCGTGTCCCCCGGGCCTCACTCAATGCCTTCGCGGAACACCGTACGGCTGGAGCCGCGTCGAGCCACTCGCCGAGAGGCGACCGCCGCGCCGACCCCAGAACACGCCCCCGGTCACCGTTCGTCCCCCGTCGTGACCGGGGGCGTCTGCATGTCCAAGTCGCGGCGTCCAAGCGGTTGCTCAGTCGGGCGGCTCCACCGCGCCGGCGTCCTCCTGCACGTCATCGGCCACATCATCGGGCATCTCGTCGCCCACCTCGTCGGGCAGCTCGCGGTTCACCTCCGGCACGTCGACATCGAGGTCCTCCACGCTCGGGACGCCGGGCGGGCGCGGCGGATCGGGGCTGATCGGCTCGTTACGGCCATCCGGTTCCGACATGGCACGCGGCTACCCGACCGGCCAGTGGCCAAACGGGACCGCCGGATGTCCGCGGGCAGTCGGTGACGCGCGGCGTGGCCTGGACTCGCTCCTGATGCGGACTCGGCAATCGGACGCCGGCCGAGGCCATCGAACGGCTGGACCGAATCGCCGAATGCTCCGCGGTTCATGGCCCGTCCGGCGGCGTCGAGCGCCTCCCCGGACACCCGCACAGCGCCGGCCGGATCGCCTCGACGACACCCTCCGATCACGGTGCAAACGAGCTTGAGGAGGCCCTGGTCGTACGCCGTGACCCGCCGCGCCGACAGCGAGCCGAGCACCCGCGCACCGGCTCAACCTGCTGGAACAGGGGGCGAGGCCACTCGCCGATGAGTTCCACGACGCCGATGCGCGACGCGAGGCCGACCACCCGCGGCACGTCACGGATCGGGCGCGTCGGGACGAGAAGTGACCCGGTTAGCGTAACGTTCGCGCAGGTTGGCAAGATACGCGGCACCACTGCACCGACTCTGCGGGAAGGACCTCGGTTGAACAACCAGACCTCCCAGGTGGACGACCTGCGCTTGGTGGCGACGCCGAGCGCCGTCAACGTCGCCGAGATGTTCGTCCGCTTCTCTCTGATGGAGTGGTCGCTGCGGCCGCTTGTGCCGTTGGCGACACAGGTCGGGCGGCACATGGTCGCCGCCGTGGTGGACAACGCCGGTCCGGGGGTCGCCGGCTTCATGACCGTTCGGATGCGGTTGCAGGGCGACGGTCTCGTCGTCGAGGTCGAGGACGAGCAGGTGACCACCCGCCCCGTGGTTTCGCCGGAGGTCGCGGGCGCGCGCATCGGTGTCGTGCCCACGGCGTACGGCACGCGGCTGTGGAGCGAGTTGCCGCTGCCCAACAACATGAACGCCAAGTCCGTGCCGCTGCCGCGCCGCGAGCAGCGCCGCTCGCCGGCGGCCGAGGCGCTGGCCGACGAGCCGCTCGGCGTCGACCCGCAGGTGATGCAACGGATCCTCAGCGCACTCGGCGGCCCGCAGGATTTTCGGTCGTGACCGGTTTCGGCGGCCGAACGCGCGGGTAACCGGCCGCCGTGAATGTAGATCCCGACAGTCTCACCGCGCGGGGCCTGTCCCGCTACGTCCTTGCCGTTGCCGCCTCGCTACGTGTGCCTCGGCATGCCCTGCACCACGAGGTCAGCGAGCTGTCCAGCGCCTACCTGGCGTTACACCGCCGCAGCCCCAGGTACCCCGACCTGGACCTCATGCTGCTCTGGGACGAGCGACACGGCTGGTCCGTGGCGCTGGAGACCGCGCCGGCCGACGGCCCGGTGGTGCTGGCCTACCTCGGCGGCGACGTGCTCGCCGAGGCGGACGAGGTCCACCGGTTCGTCGAGGACGTCATCGCCGGCCGCCACCCGGGACAACCCCACGAGCCACCCGCGCTCGACCCCGAACAGACCGAGGAACTGGTGTGGCGCCTGGCCGCCCGCGCCGAGGACGGCCTCGCCGCCTGACCGTCCATTGTGGACTCAGCGGCGAGTGAGCAGCACCGCCAGCGCCGCGATCAGACCCAGCCCCGCCATCGTGCCGCCGTAGCCGATGATGCCGACGGCGAAGCCGGCGATGGGCGGGCCCAACAGACTGAACGACGACGTCGACAGCGAGACCGCGCTGTTGGCCCGGCCGCGCAGCTCCGGCTGGACAACGCTGACCAGTCGGCCGGCCAGGGCCAATCGGAGGGCCGGCGCGAGCAGCCAGCCGAGACCGAGCGCGACCGCGACAACAGGTGCTGTCGGCAGCACGGCGATGGCGGTCAGGCCGGCGAACCACAGGCCGCCGTGCAGGCCGACGATCGCGCTGACCGACAGCCGGCGGTGTAGTCGTTCGCAGGCAAGGGATCCGAGCAGCCCGCCGACCGACTGCGCCGCCAGCGCAATGCCTACCGCGCCCCGCGGGAAGTGGGTCATGGTGGCGAAAACTCCGGCCGTCAGCACCAGATTGAGCACGCTGATGTACAGCGTCAGCCGACCGAGGAGCCGGTCCGCGAGCACGGTTCGAAGGCCGTCGCGGATCATGGCGACGGTGCGGCGGGGCTGTTGTGGCGCGACGGTCAGCCTGGTTCTGACGAGGGCCAACAGCAACGCCGACACGACGTAGCTCCCGGCGTCGACGGCGAAGGCCCAGGCCGGTCCGGCCGCGAGCAACACGGCGCCCAGCAGCGGGCCGATCATGGCCAGCACGAAGTCGCGGGATTGGTTGCGGGACATGGCCCGGGCGAACAGGTCTTGGCCGACCAGATCCGGCAGTGCCGCCGCGGCGGCCGATTCGAAGACCACGGAGAGCGCGCCGACGGCCAGGGCGATCAGGCACATCGACCACAGCGTGGCACTGCCGACGGCGGCCTGCCAGGCCAGAGTGCCGACCAGGACCGCCCGCACGACGTCCGGGACGACCATGACGAGCTTGCGGTTGAAGCGGTCGCCGACCACACCCGCGTGCAACGCGAACAGGAGCCCGGAGGCGTAGCTGCACACTGTCACGAGCGCTGCCTCGGCGGCGTTGTGCAGCACGGAAAGCGCGAACAACGGCACGGCGATGTAGCTGACCTGGGAGCCCAGGACCGAGCTCGCGCGGGACCACCAGTAGAGCAGGTAGTCGGTGTTGCGCCAGAGAGTTGTCGTCAACGAGCAGCTACTTGGCCGCCGCCGCGGTGCGCAGGAAGCGGACCAGGTCCTCGATGTCGTAGCCGAGCTGCTGGCCGCGCGAGGAGGCCATCAGCAGCAGCTGGCCGACGATGGTGGCGCCGAAGCCGTCCCGGCCGTCCGGGGACCATTCCCACAGCTTCTCGATGCCGAGATCGGTCATCAGCAGCCCGTGCGCGGTCCGCACCTCGTGGCAGACCTCGGCGACGGCGTCGAGCAGCGTGGGGGCCCGGCGTTCACAGCGCAGGCCGAACAGTCCGCCGAAGTCGTCGGGCACACAGCCCTCGGGCGGGTCGGCCTTGATGCCGTCGTACATCGGGTCGTCGAAGTCCGGGGCCGGCCACGACTGGGTCACGTGCAGGAGGTGGAACTCGTGGCTTGGCTCGACCACCTGAACCTCCTCAACCGGCCGGATCACAAGAGGATACCGCCTGATCAGCGCCATGGGTGGCCGTCGATCGGGCGCGACACCCCGGATCGACGGCCGGTCGAACGGCGTCGACGGACATCGTGACTTCGGGGCGGCCGACGGTCGCCTGTTCGGTCACAGCAAGTAGTCGAATGATCGCTGAGTGCGGGTCAGTCGATGCGCAGTGTGACGGCTGTCGGGTCGCCGCGCTCGGGCACGCTTGAGCCCGGTGCACGGCAACATCACTGGAATGGTCGCATCGGCGGCGATAGTGAGAACCCGTTGTCCGCACGCGCGTAAACCTTTACAGTTACGGACGGCCCGCCGCCGCGACCCTCACCGAGGAGGAACAAGTCGATGGCCGGCGCGCTCTCCCGCAGGCAGATCATCCAGCTCGGCGTGACCGTGACCGGGGCGCTGGGACCGGCCCCCTGGCTCGACGTCTCCGTCGGCACGACCGGACACCAGGTGCCGACGCTGCCGTGGCCGGCGGCGAACGACATCGTCGCCGACACCAAGCTGCCGGTGTTCCCGGACCGCACGTTCAAGGTCGCGGACTACGGCGCGGTGGCCGACGGCAAGACCGACAACACCGCGGCCTTCGCCAAGGCGATCTCCGCGGCCAGCGCGGCCGGCGGCGGGCACGTGGTGGTGGCCAAGGGCACCTACGCCACCGGCGCGATCTACCTCAAGAGCAACGTCGACCTCAACCTCGCGGCCGGCTCGACGCTCAAGTTCAGCGGCGACGCCTCGAAGTTCCCGACCGTGCTCACCCGGTACGAAGGCGTCGAGTGCATGAACCGCTCCCCCATGATCTACGCGCACGGCGAGCACAACATCGCCGTCACCGGCAGCGGAGTGCTCGACGCCGGCGGCACGTCGTCGTGGAACAAGGGCAGCGACCGCGCCTACCTGGACGGCCTGGTGGCCAAGGGCGTACCGCCGGAGCAGCGGGTGGTGCCGGGCTCGGGGCACAACATGCGGTCCACGTTCATCGAGCCGTACTCCTGCGACACCGTGCTGATCCAGGGCATCACGCTGAAGAACCCGATGTTCTGGCAGCTGCATCCGACACTGAGCAAGAACGTGACCGTGGACGGGGTGAGCACCGATCCGAGCACCGCTCACTCCAACACCGACGGCTGCGACCCCGAGTCGTGCGACCACGTCGTGATCAGCAACTGCGACCTCGGCGCGCACGACGACAACATCGCCATCAAGTCCGGCCGAGACGCCGACGGGCGGCGGGTCAACGTGCCGTCGCAGAACATCGTCGTGGTCAACTGCACCATGAACGGCAACTGGGGCGCGATCACCTGCGGCAGCGAGCTCACCGGCGGCATCCGCAACGTGTACGCGTACCAGCTCAAGATCACCGGCGCCACCAAGTTCGCCCTGTACGTCAAGTCCAACACGCTGCGCGGCGGCTTCGCGCAGAACATCAATCTGGACAGCGTGAGCGGCGCCTTCGACCGCTCGGCGGCGTACGTGACCATGACCTACAACGGGCAGACCGGCGGCTATCCGCCCAAGTTCGGGCCGTTCTCGATCACCAACAGCTCGAGCACCAAGGTCAACGGCAAGGTCTTCGACGTCAGTGGCCTGTCCAGTGACCACGTCGCCGGCCTCACCGCCCAGGACTGCGCCTTCAACGGCGTGTCCGACACCAAGAACACACTGTCCAATGTGGACGTTCTGAAGCTGGTCAACGTGAAGGTGAACGGCAAGAAGGTGGGGTAAAGCCAGCCGCGTGGCACCGGCCTCGGGCGCCACGAGGGTCACGCGTGTGTGGACGGCCTCAGCTGCCGCGCTAGCGTCGGAGGAACTGCTCCAGCTGCGCCACCACGAACGCGTGATCCTCGGCCTGCGGCAGGCCCGACACCGTGATCGAGCCGACCACGCCCACGTTCCTGATCGTCAGCGGGAACGACCCGCCGTGCGCCGCGTAGTCGTCCGGGTCCAGGCGGGACTTCTCCTCGAACGTGCCGTCGCCTGCCCGGAAGTGGCAGCCCACCTGGTACGAGCTGTGGCCGTAGCGGCGGACCACCCGCACCTTGCGCTCCACCCAGGCGTCGTTGTCCGGCGCCGTGCCGGGCAGCGCGGCGTGGAACAGCCGCTGTCCGTTGCGCTCGATGGACACCACCACCGGCAGCTCACGCTCCCGCGCCGCCGCCACCATCTGCTGGCCCAGTGCCCAGGCCGTGGTGTTGTCGAAGCGGTCGAACACCAGCCGCCGCTCCTGCTCGAGCAGTTCCGCGAGATCGGGATCAGCCATGCCCCCGACTTAATCAACACTGTTGCAAAAAGGCAAGCGGGCCGGGCGGCGGACCACTCGCACACAAGCCGATGGGCCCCGCCGCGCGGCGGGGCCCATCGGGGTGGAACCGGTCAGCCGATGCCGTTGAAGATCTTCGAATAGGCGTAGCCGACCTTCTTGTCGTACGAGTTGACCTCCCAGAACGACAGCAGGCTCACCCCGTTGGACTTGGCGAACGCCAGCAGGGTCTTGGCGTTGGCCTGGGTGAAGTTCTCGTTGTCGTCGTTCTTGCCGGCGATCGGCGTGAGGCCGATCAGCGACCAGGCCTGCGCCGAGGAGACGCCGTACAGACTGGCCAGCTGCTTGGCCGTGCCCTTGGCCGCGGACTCGGCGTCGTTGAGGGCGTTCTCGCCGTCGCCGAAGTCCATGGTCATGATGTTGACGGTGCTGACCTTGACGCCCTGGGCCTTGGCGTCCTTGAGCAGGTTGAGGGCATTGCTCGGCAGGCCGCCCGGGTCGACCGGCAGGGTGAAGTCGACCTGCACGGACGGGTCGGCCTTCTGCAGCGCGGCCAGGGCCTGGTCGCGCCGCGTGATGGACGCCTTGTTGTCCAGCGGCGAGCCCTCGATGTCGAAGTCGAGCCGGTGCACGTTGTTGGTCTTGACCACGTTGGCGTACGCGGCCTGCAGGCTCGACGTGCTGGTGCAGGTCAGGGCCAGCTCACCGCCCTCGGCGCCGCCGAAGGAGATGATCACGTCGCCACCCTGGGACTGCAGCGAGCTGATCTGGGACTTGAACGCGCCGACGGCGGAGCCGCCGGCCTCCCACTGCGGCGTGCAGCCGCTCTTGGGAATGAGGAACGCCAGCGTGTAGTGGCTGACGCCGGACGCGCTCTTGTCCGCGGCCATCAGGCCGGCCGTGCTGCTGGACAGCTCCAGGTAGGGCGCGGCGAACTTGGCCGGGAAGGACTTGGGCGTGGCCGCGGTGGCATCGGTGGAGCCGATGACCAGGGCCGCGGCCGGCAGCAGGGCCGCGGCGGCGATGGTGACGGCGCGACGAACTGCGCTAACCATGGGCAGGGTTCCTTCCTTGCAGGGACGAGGAAGGCGGCGGTTGTGCGGCGGCCCGCCGGGAGGGTTCCCATTGTTAGGAAACCTTCCTGACGGATTAAGCAGACGCTAGGGCCGCGGTCCCCACCCGTCAAGACAGCGGCCGGGTTGGTCCGCTTCGCCCGATTCGACGGGAAGGTCGGCGCAAGACGGCTACCCGGAGGATCCCTATCCCCGGTTCGGGTGAACGGGAGGGTGATCGTCTCAGTAGGGTGGAGGTATGGCAGGTGCCGACGAAGCGGCGGGACAGGACGCCCGCAGACCCGACCACTTCGACGTGGTCCTCAGGGGCTACAACACGCGCCAGGTCAACGAGCGCGTGACGCGCCTCGAGTACGACCTGCGCACCGCCCTCCGGGAACGGGACCTGGCCCGGGAAGGCAACGCGGAACTGGCCAAGCGCCTCGGCGCGGCCGAGGAGGAGCGAACAGCGCTGCGCGAGCGCGTCCGCAAGCTGGCCGACCAGCCGGTGACCGGCGAAAACGTCAACGAACGCGTGCGGATGATGATGGACCTGGCCGCCGAGGAGATCGCCGAGCAGCGCCGCGCGGCCGAACGCGAGCTGGCCGAGCAGCGCGCCGAACTCCAGCAGCGCCGGGTGCAGCTGGAGCGCAAGTACAACGAGCACAACGATTCCCTGGACCGGGAGTACGACGAGCTCAAGGCCAAGCTGGGCCGCGAGCACGAGCAGCTGATGGCCCGCGCCCGGGCCGAGGCGGCCAAGGTGACCCGCTTCGCCGAGGAGCGGGCCGCGCTGACCGTCCGCGAGGCCGACGAGCACGCCCGCCAGCGGACCGCCGCCGCCGACGAGCACGCCGCCCGGATGCAGGCGCTGCACAACGAGTTCCGCGACCGGCTGGTGGTGGCCCGCTCGACCGCGCAGCAGGCGGTCACCGAACTGGCCCGCATGGTCGAGGAATGATCTACACCGTCGAGCTGCCCGGGCCGGGCCGGCTGAGCACGATGGCCAAGCCCCGGCTGACGGACCTGCCGACGCTGCGCTCGGCGGGCGTGGACATCCTGGTGTGCGCGCTGACCGACGAGGACTTCGCCGACGCCGGCCTGACCGAGGAGCCGACGGCGGCGGTGGCGGCCGGCCTGGAGTTCGTGCACCTGCCGATCCCGGACTGGACGGTGCCGGACCGGGAGCAGATCCTGCCCACGCTGCGCGAGCTGGCGACCCGCCTGGAGGCCGGCGCCAGCATCGTCACGCACTGCTGGGCCGGCATCGGCCGGTCGTCGCTGCTGGCGGCGTCGATCATGGTGCTGCGCGGGTCGGAGCCCGATGACGCGTGGGCCCGGATCACGCGGGCCCGCGGCCATCGGGTGCCGGACACCGAGCAGCAGCGCGAGTGGGTCAGAACTTTGAGTGCGTGAACCACTTCTCCAGCAGGTCGGCCTCCCCCACGGTCTTGATCCGGGCGTCGTCCGGGCCGATCCGGCCATAGACGAGCAGCAGCAGGGCCTCGGCGGTCTCGGCGCTGATGGTGGCGTCGGGATCGCTGACGGCCGGCACGAGGCCGAAGGAGTCGGGATCGAGGCGCAGCGCCCAGTCGACCTCGGTGCCCCACACGCCGAAGCCGATGGTCTGCCCGCTGCCGCGCAGGTTGGCCAGGCCGGGGGTGAACACCACCGCCGCACCGAGGTTGGCCAGGAACTCGCCGACGCCGTCGGCGGCCAGCGCCGGGTCGATGGGCGTGAGCTCGCCGGCGGCCGACTCGGCGTCGTACCGGTGCACCAGGAACTCCATCAGCATGCGCCGCGCCCAGAACCGCACGTCACCGCCGGGACCCCAGGACCACATGGCGGCGTCGGGGTCGGCGGCGCGCAGCACCTCGGCAACGCCGGCGTTACGGTCGAGCAGCCAGCCCGGAAGGTCGGCGGGCTCGGTCGGCCGGCCGAAGTCGACCTCGCCGAACGGCAGCCGCTGCGACGACCGCCGCTCGATCATCGCGGCGAACCACTGCTGGAGCCGGCCGACGTGGTCGACCACGTCCACCAAGGTCCACCCGGGACAGCACGGCACCGGCGCCGCCAGGTCGTGCGCGCGGGCGACCTCGGCGATCCGCGCCGCCTCGCGCGAGATGGCCTCGCAGTACGTCGTGTACGGCAGTGTCGCGTCAGAGCCCATGCGTTATCCGTCCCCCTACCATGGTCACCACAACCGGCATGTCACGTAGTTCGCCGCGGGCCGGATCCCGTTCGGCGACAAGCAGATCGGCCACGTCGCCGACCTCGACCGAGCGGCGCCCGCCGGCCGCGGCGGCCAGCGCGACCTCGACCGGGATCCGCTGCTCCGGATGCCACGCCGGCCGGTCGTCGTCGGTCCGGGTGACGGCGCTGGCGATGCCGTCCCACGGGTCCAGCGGCGCCACCGGCGCGTCCGACCCGATCTCCAACGTGGCCCCGGCGGCCAGCAGCGACCGGTACGGGAAGGCCCGCCCGGTGCGGCCGTCCCAGTGCCGGTCGGCCACGTCGCGGTCGTCGGGCGCGTGCGCGGGCTGCACGGAGGCGATCACGCCGAGCTGCGCGAACCGGGGCAGGTCGGCGGACGCCACGAGCTGGGCGTGCTCGATCCGGCCCCGGCAGCCGACGGCCTCGAAGGCGTCCAGGGCGATCTGGTTGGCGTGGTCGCCGATCGCGTGCACGGCCGGCTCGAGCCCGTGCACCCACGCGCGCCGCATCAGCGGCACCAGCTCCTCCGGCGGCACGACCACCATGCCGTGCCCGTCGCCCTCGTACGGGTCATGGCAGTACGCGGTCCGCGTGTTCAGCGACCCGTCCACGAACAGTTTGTACGGTCCGACGCTCAACAACCCGTCGCTGTCCGGCACCACCGCGCCGGTCCGATGACCACGGGCGATCGCCGTCTCCAGCAGGTGCTTGGCGATCACGCCGGACACCCGCACCGACGGCGTGCGGATGGCCAGCCGCCGCTGCCAGTCGGCGATCGTGTCCGTCAGCTCGTAGTCGACGATCTTGGTGACGCCCCGCGCCGCCGCCGCGTCGGCCGCGTCCAGCACCCACGCGTCCAGGTCGCCGGCCGGCAGCCGGGCCGTGACGGCCATGCACTCCGCCTCGACGAGTACGCCGGTCGGGTGATCTGTGCCGAGTTCCTTGAGGGCCGCCGGGCTCAGCCAGAGGGTGTGCAGGTCGGCGCTGGACAGCGCGACCTTGCGGCCGGGCAGGGCCGCCTCCAGCAGGTCCTTGTGCGGGGCGTCGGGCCACAGGCCGTCGACGAAATTCGCGCCGAACACCCACTCGTCCGTGCTGCCCCGCACGAGCTCGACCGCCTCGACCGCGGACTTGGCCTCCCCCAACGGAATCCTCCGCTGAGTGGCGGCCAGCTGCTGCATGTGCACATGGGCGTCGACCAGCCCCGGCAGCAGGTGCCCGCCCTGGCCGTCCACGCCATCGCCGACCAAGATCCCGGGCTCGGCGAATTCGGCGACCACTCCCCCGGCGATGCGCACGTCCACCAGCCGGCCGGCCCGGTGCACGTTGCGCAGCAGCAGATCCGTCATGCCGTCAGCCGCTCCCGCAGGAACGCCACGACCCGCTCCCGCGCGGCCAGCGCCGGATGTCCGGGCCGGTCACGGACCTCGGCCGTGAGCACCGAGTGCGCGCCCTTGCCGAAGCCGGCGGGGTTGCCCGGCTTGGAGTCCAGCTCGATCACCTCGAACGCGTCGCCGAGCCGCCGGCGCAGGGTGGCGAACCGCTCGCTCGGCACCGCCGGGTCCTGGCTGAACCGCAGGCCCAGCACGCACAGCCCGTCCTCGCCGCGCTTGGCGACGGTCTGCATCTCCGCCTCCGAGACACCCGGGTCGGCCTTGCGGGCCTTGCCCAACGGGAACGGCACCGATGGCTGGCTCAGCACCGGCGCCAGCACCACGTCCTCGACCGCGGTGGCCAGCGCGAACCCGCCGGTGAAGCACATGCCGATCACGCCGACGCCCTTGCCCGGGGTGCGGCCGGCCAGGTCGCGGGCCACCGCGCGCAGGTACTGGGTGATCGGCCGCTCGGCGTTCACCGCGAACGCCTTGAACTCGGCCGACACGCACAGCCGGCCGATCACGCCGAGCACGTAGCCCACGGTCATCGGCCGGCCCGGCGTGCCGAACGGGGACGGCACCACCACGGTGAAGCCCTGCTCCACCAGGTGGTCGGCCAGGCCGAGCACCTCGGGCGTGATGCCGGGGACCTCGGGCACCAGCACGACGCCCGGCCCCTCACCCTTCTCGTAGCAGTCGTAGGTGAGGCCGGCTCCGGTGAACGGCGCCTGGCGCCAGCCGGTGAGGTCGGAGGTGGGCGCGTCGCTCATGCTGCCGAGTCCTTTCCCGCGACGACACCGCGCACGGCGGCCTCGATCGCCAGGCGAACGATCTTCGGGTCGGGCCCATCGTAGGTCGACACCGTGGCCGGGTTGCCCGAGCCCCAGGCCGCCGCGGTGGCCAGCACCAGGGTGAGCACGACGTCGGCCGGGAACCGGTCGTCGATCAGCCCGTCGGCCTGGCCCTGGGCGATCGCCGCCATCTTCTCGGTGTTGGACCTGACGATCTCGGCCAGCGCCTCGTCGTAGTCGCCCTGCTCCAGCCGGAACCAGCCGGCCAGCCGCAGCAGCCGCGGGTTGGCCAGGAAGAACTCATACAGCCGGCCGGCGTAGCCGGGCAGGTCCGTCGGCGTGAAGGGCACCGCGTCCAGCAGCCGCACCACGTGGGCCTCGAACACGGTGCGAAACAGCGTCTCCTTGTTGGTGTAGTAGACGTAGATCAGGTTCTTGTTGGCCTGCGCCGCCACCGCGATCCGGTCCACCCGCGCGCCGGCGATGCCGTAGCGCGAGAACTCCTCGGTAGCTGCCTCCAGCAGGCGGGCCCTGGTGGCGTCGGCACGGGTCATGCATCGAC
This sequence comes from Kutzneria sp., assembly GCA_036403095.1. Lineage (GTDB taxonomy): Bacteria > Actinomycetota > Actinomycetes > Mycobacteriales > Pseudonocardiaceae > Kutzneria. Next base: position 12,708 of record DASWRQ010000206.1, read on the forward strand.
CGTAGCAGCGGGCCCGCCTTCATTCGGACATGCCGATCACCGCGGGTGCCACCGCGTTCCCCGACGGCCGCCGGCGTCGGTGTTTCCGTAAGCCCCACAACGCCTTCACCGCGTCGGCGGTGTTGTCAAGCGGCCGCGTCGACGATCCGCCCGCAGGTCGCGGCGAGCTCGGCCGGCCACGCTTCGTGTCCCTCGGAAAGAAAGTCCCGCAACTCGTGGACGACGGTCAGCCGAACCGGGTTCGACGGCCGTTTCTCCAGCTGCGCCAACAGATTCGTCACGGCCCGGACGCCGTCGGCGTAGTCGTGGATGTCGCCGGCCGGTCCGCTCCCGGCCAGCAGCGTCCCGATGAGACGGCAGGCCGAGTCCAGCAGCTCGTCGTCCGGGTCGTCGGCCAGCGCGTCGGCCAGGCCGCCGGCCTCGGCCGCGATCAGGGCCAGGTACTCGTCCATGATCTCGTTGCGGTAGCCGTCGACCAGGATCCAGCGCCGGATCTCCGGCCGCGCCGAGCGGGCCAGCCGGTGCACCAGGTGGATCCGGCCCCAGCCGCGCAGCCGCCGGGCCAGCTCCCACCACTGCGGCTCCACGTCCTCGATCTGCCGGGCCAGCGCGACCAACCCCGGCAACGTGAACTCGTCGTGCCCGGCCAGCGCCCGCACGATCTCCACATCGGACCGGTCGCCGGCCAGCCCGAGTAGCGCGAGGCCGTACTTCACCGGCTCGCGGTCGGACGACGTGGTCGTCAGCCGCAGCGCCAGCTCGCGGACTGACCCGCGGTTCAGCTCAGTTTCCGGGATCCGCCTCGACACGTGGTCCAGCACCGGCAGCGCCCGGGTCTCGCACAGCAGCCCGTACAACGAGTCCCAGGTCGTCGGATCGTCCACATAGGCGGTGATCGCGACCAGCACGGCCTCGGCCTCGTCGACCGGCGTCGTCATGGCGGTGTGCATCAGCAGCACACCGTCCTTGGCCCCGGCCGCCCACCGGACCTTGCCCTCGGGCTCGTCCGGCAGGTCCACGCCGCCGGCTCGGACGACGTCATAGATCGCGGTCACCGCCAACGCCCCCGCTCCACCATGTGCAGCACCAGCGCCGCGATGTTCCACGAATCGTCGTCGCCCCGATGGTGCCGGCCCTCCAGCGGCAGGGCAGCGACCTCCAGCGCACGGGCCATCCCGACCTGCCGACCCGGTCCGGCGAACACCGCCTTGGCGTTGGTGTGCCGGGCCCCGAACGGATACCGCACGCCCGTCGCCCGGCATTGACGGGTGAACTGCTTGCGGTCGTAGTCGCCCCAGCTGGCCCAGCCGCGCCGGCCGGCCTCGTGCTCGTCGACCAGTTGGGCGCAGGCGTCCGCGAAGGACATGCCACCGTCCACTTCGGACTGGGTCAGGCCGGTCAGCGACGTGCAGAACTCGCTGACCCGCGATGCCCGCGGCCGCACCAGGATCCGGTGCTTGGACAGGCGCTCGCGCGCGGCCAGGTCGACAACGGTCAGCCCGATCTCGATGATCTCGCTGACCTGCCCGGGCGGCGGGCTCCCCTCCCAGCAGGTCGCCTCGACATCGACGACGTTCACCAGACGTGCGGTCATACGGCGAAGACTAGCCAGCCGCTACAAGTCCATTACTTCGAAGGCCACGCCGAACTTGGCCCCGAGCCGGCTGCCGACCGGCCGCGCGACCGACTCCAGGAACTCCCTGGGCTCGCTCATCGGGTTGTCGACCAACCCCCGCAGGTACTCCGCGTGCGCCTCCAGCGACGCCACGCCCTGGTCGAAGCCCACCGTCACGTCGACGCCGTGCCGCGCGTTCGGGCCGGCGGCCACGAACACATGCTTGGCCTTCCACGGCTCCAGGCCCAGATCCCGGAAAACCCAGCGGTTCGCGGCGTCGCGGGCGGCGTCCAGCGCGGCCCGTCCGACGGCGATGTGGTCGGCCTGGTTGGGCATTCCCGGACCCCAGAACTCGCGCCAGGTCGAGGTCAGCACGACATCCGGCCGGTGCCGGCGGATCGCCTCGGCGAAGGCCCGCCGCAGCGGCAGCCCGTACTCCACGACACCGTCCGGGAAGCCGTAGAACTCGACCACGTCCACGCCGACGACGGCCGCCCCGGCCCGCTCCTCGGTCTCGCGCAGCGGCCCGCACTGCTCCGGGTCGAGGCCGTCGATGCCGGCCTCGCCGCTGGTGGCCAGGCCGTAGACGACGCGCTTGCCCTGGCCGGTCCAGCGGGCGATCGCCGAGGCCACGCCGTACTCCAGGTCGTCCGGGTGGGCGACCAGGGCCAGCACGCTGTCGAAGGACTCGTCGATGGGCTCCAGTGCCTCGGGCGTCGTCACGGCAGAACGGTACCTCTCAGGCCGTCTCCCGGCGGATCAACTCGGTCGGCAGCAGCACCGACGGCGGCAGCTCGCCGTCCCCCTCGAACTGCGCCAGCAGCCGCCAGGTCATGGTCCGCCCCAGCTCCTCTATCGGCTGCCGGACCGTGGTCAGCGGCGGCACCGAGGTCGCGGCCAGCCCCGAGTCGTCGAAGCCGACCACCGCGAGGTCCTCCGGCACCCGGATCCCCCGCCCGCGCAGCGCGTGCAGCGCGCCGATGGCCATCAGATCGGACGCCACGAACACCGCGTCCAGGCCCGGATGCGCGGTCAGCAGCTGCTCCATCGCCGCCATGCCGCCCTCCAGGCTGAAGTCGGCGTGCGCGATGGCGTCGGTCGGCCGGCCGGCCATGGACAGCGTGCGCCGCCAGCCGGACAGCCGGTCGATGCCCACGGCCATGTCCCGCGGCCCGGCGATGGTGCCGATGTGCTGGCGGCCCTGGTCGATCAGGAACTGCGCGGCCTGCCCGGCGCCGTTGAAGTTGTCCGCGTCCACGTACGGCACCTCGACCTTGGCCAACGGCCGCCCGCACAGCACCACCGGCAGCCCCGACGCGACGAGCTCGGCCGGCAGCGGGTCCTCGCCGTGCAGGCTGACCACCAGCGCCCCGTCCACGTGCCCGGAGGTCAGGTAGTTGGCCATCTGGCCGTGGTCCTGCTCGTCCTGGGCCATCAGCAGCACCAGCTGGAGCCCGCTGCCGGCCAGGCCGGCATGCACGCCACGCAGCACCCGGGCGAAGAACGGGTCCCCGAGCACGCGGTCGCCGTGCTCGGAGACGACCAGCGCGATCGAGTTGGTCCGCTTCATCGCCAGCGACCTGGCCAGCATGTTCGGGCTGTACCCGAGGCTGGTCACGGCCTGCGCGACCGCCTCGCGAGCCTTGGCGCTGACGTAGGTCCGGCCGTTGATCACCCGCGAGGCGGTGGACCGGGACACCCCGGCCACCCTGGCCACCTCGTCGAGGGTCGGGACCTCCCGGCCGTCTTCGGCCACGCTCTACCCCTGTTCCGGCAGGGCGTTCGCCCTCGCCACCGTCGCGTACCACCTGCCGCTCAGCTTAGGAGTGCGGTCGAAGGTGTCGAAATCGACATGCGCGATGCCGAACCGTTTCGCGTAGCCCTCGGCCCACTCGAAGTTGTCCAGCAGGGACCAGGCGAAGTAGCCGCGCACGTCGACACCGGCGTCGATCGCGTTGCTCACGGCCCGCAGATGTTGTTCGAAATACCGCTGCCGACCATAGTCTTCGACGAAGCCGTTGGCGTCGGTGACGTCGTCGTAGGCGGCGCCGTTCTCCGTGATGTGAATCGGCAGGCGCGGGTATTCGGCGTGCAGGCGGTTCAGGACGGTGAACAATCCGCCCGGCAATTCCTCCCACCCCATGGCCGTTGTCGGCAATCCCCGGCTCACGGCGTGGACGTGCTCCGAGCCGATCCATTCCGGGGTGCGGCCGCCGGGCTGCCCGGTGACGTGGTGGCCGGTGTAGTAGTTGACGCCGAGCGAGTCCGGCCGGGCGCCGATCAGGGCCAGGTCACCGGGCCGGATGTGGTCGGCGAACCCCAGCGGCGCCAGGTCGGCCAGCACGTCGTCCGGGTACCTGCCGCACAGCACGGGATCCAGCCAGAGGCGGTTCTGCAGGCCGTCGACCCGTCGGGCGGCGTCCACGTCGCGCGGGTCACCGGGGTCCACCGGGGTGACCGGGTACAGGTTGAGCGTGATGCCGACGTTGTCCCGGATGATCGACCGGGCGAGGCCGTGCGCCAGCAGCAGATGGTGCACGGCCGCGGCGGCCGCTGCCGGCTCGCGCCGGCCGGGAGCGTGCACGCCGGCGCCGTACCCGAGCAGGGAGGCGCAGTAGGGCTCGTTCAACGTGGTCCAGTTGTGGACGCGGTCGCCGAGCGCCTCGTGCACCACCTGGGCGTAGTCGGCGAAGTGCTGCGCGGTGTCACGGTTGGCCCAGCCGCCGCGGATCTCGTGCCGCTGTGGCAGATCCCAGTGGTAGAGCGTGAGAAACGGCGCGATGCCGCGGTCGAGCAGGCCGTCGACCAGCCGTTCGTAGAAGTCGAGGCCCTTGCGGTTGACCACCCCGTCGTCGTCGATGATTCGCGGCCACGACACGGAGAACCGGTAGGCGTTGAGGTTGAGCTCGGTCATCAACGCCAGGTCGACGTCCAGCAGATGGTAGTGGTTAGCCGCCACGTCTCCGTTGTCACCGTTGACAACACGCCCGGGCTGCCGGCTGAACACGTCCCACACGGACTCGGACCGGCCGTCCTCGGCCGCCGCGCCTTCCACCTGGTAGGCGGCGGTTGCCGCGCCCCACAGGAATCCTTCCGGGAACACCATTCACCCCTTCACGGCGCCCTGCATGATGCCGGCGACCAGTTGACGGCCCACTGCGACGAAGAGCAGGAAAATCGGGATCGTGGCCAGCGTCGTGCCGGCCAGCACCAGCGCGTAGTTGACGTAATAGCCGGCCTGGAGCTGTTCCAGGGCCAGCTGGATGGTCGGGTTGTTCTGGTCGAGCGCGATCAGCGGCCACAGGAAGTCGTTCCAGGACTGCATGAACGTGAACAGGCCGAGCATGGCGGCGGCCGGCCGGGCGGCCGGCACGGCGACGTGCCAGAAGACGCGGATCATCGAGCAGCCGTCCGAGCGGGCCGCCTCGATCAGCTCGGACGGCACCGCGTCGGCCAGGTACTGGCGCATCCAGAACACGCCGAACGCGCTGACCAGGTTGGGCACGATGACGGCCTGGAGGTGGCCGGCCCAGCCGAAGTCGGCCATGGCCATGTAGAGCGGGATGATGCCCAGCTGCGTCGGCACCGCCATCGTCAGCACGACGAGTACGAAAAGGACGTTGCTGCCGCGGAAGGTCAGCTTGGCGAAGGCGAAGCCGGCCAGCGTGGAGAAGACGACGACCGACAGCGCGACCGAGCCGGAGACGATGACACTGTTCACCAGCGCGTGCCAAAACGGGATCGTGTCCAGCACCTGTTGGGCGTTGCTGAAGAAGTTGCCACCGGGCAGCAGCGGCGGCACCTTGTCGGTGAGGATGTCGTTGCCGTGGCTGGGCACCAGGAACGACCAGTAGATCGGGAACGCCGAGCCCAGCACGAACGCCACCAGCAGGCCGTAGACGAGGAAACCCGGTCGCCGACTCATCGGGCCAGCCTCCTGGTGATGAAGTAGTTGCCGACCGCGGCGATCACGATGATCAGGAACAGCACCCAGGCGATGGCGCTGGCATAGCCGAGCCGCTGGTTGTCGAACGCGGACTGGTACAGGTACAGCGTCACGGTCTGGAACTGGCCGGTCGAGCCACCGGTGTCCGAGCCGGGCATCGCGCTGAACAGCTTGGGCTCGGTGAAGATCTGCAGGCCGCCGATGGTCGTCGTGATCACGACGAAGATGATGGTCGGCCGCAGCATCGGCAGCGTGATGCTGGTGAACCGCCGCCACGGACCGGCCCCGTCGATCATCGCCGCCTCGTTCATCTCCGGCGGTATGGCCTGCATCGCGGCCAGCACGATCAGCGCGTTGTAGCCGGTCCAGCGCCAGTTCACCATGGTGGCGATGGCGATGTGGCTGGCGAATCTGTCGGCCTGCCAGTCGATCTTGCCGATGCCGACCAGCTCGAGCAGCGAGTTGACCAGGCCGTAGTTGACGCCGAACAGGTTGCCGAAGATGATGCCGACCGCGACCAGGCTGGCCACGTACGGCACCAGCACGCCCATCCGGAAACCCGTGCGCAGCCTCAGGTTGGTGTTCAGCAGCGCGGCCACCGCGACCGCGACGACGACCTGCGGCAGGCTGGACAGCAGGAAGATGCTGACGGTGTTGAGCAGCGCGTTCCAGAACTGCGGGTCGGACAGGAGCTCGCCGTAGTTGCCGGCGCCGAGGAACTTCGCCGTGTCGTCGCCGAGCCGCCAGTCGAACAGCGACACGTATCCGGTGTACAGCAATGGAAACAGGCCGACCACCGCGAACACCGCGAAGAACGGCGCGACATAGACGTACGGCGAGACCTTGAGATCCAGCCTGGTCCAGCGGTCGGGCCGCCCG
>DASWRQ010000207.1:0-8536 GCA_036403095.1 Kutzneria sp.
GGGCCCCCCGGACGCAAATTCGGTGGGTGGCGTCTGCCACCATGAAGGCCATGGCAGCCCCCGAAGCTCCCCCTGTTGACAGCCCCGCGACGCGCCGCCGCGTCTCCGCCCGCATCGGCGGCATCGCCGAGTCCGCCACCCTCGCGGTGGACGCCAAGGCCAAGGCGCTCAAGGCGGCGGGCCGCCCGGTGATCGGATTCGGCGCGGGCGAACCCGACTTCCCGACGCCCGAGGCCATCGTCGAGGCCGCGGTGGCCGCGGCGAGCGACCCCCGCAACCACCGCTACACGCCCGCGGCCGGCCTGCCCGAGCTGCGCGAGGCGGTGGCGGCCAAGACCGCCCGCGACTCCGGCTACCAGGTGCAGCCGAGCCAGGTGCTGATCACCAACGGCGGCAAGCAGGCCGTGTACCAGGCGTTCGCGACGCTGCTCGACCCCGGCGACGAGGTCATCATGCCGGCGCCGTACTGGACCACCTACCCGGAGGCGATCACGCTCGCCGGCGGCGTCCCGGTGCAGGTCACCGCGGACGAGTCGACCGGCTACCTGGTCTCCGTCGAGCAGCTGGAGGCGGCCCGCACGCCCCGCACCAAGGTGCTGCTGTTCGTGTCGCCGTCCAACCCGACCGGCGCCGTCTACGACCGCGAGCAGACCGAGGCGATCGGCCGCTGGGCGCTCGAGCACGGCATCTGGGTGGTCACCGACGAGATCTACGAGCACCTGGTCTACGACGGCGCGCAGGCGCACTCGCTGCCGGTGCTGGTGCCCGAGCTGGCCGACACCACCGTGGTGCTCAACGGCGTGGCCAAGACGTACGCGATGACCGGCTGGCGGGTGGGCTGGATGATCTCGCCGGCCGACGTCACCAAGGCCGCCGCCAACCTCCAGTCGCATCTGAGCTCGAACGTGGCCAACGTGTCGCAGCGGGCCGCGCTGGCCGCCGTGTCCGGCCCGCTGGACGCCGTGTACGCCATGCGCACCGCGTTCGACCGGCGCCGCAAGACCATGGTCGGGCTGCTGTCGGCCATCCCGGGCGTGCAGTGTCCGACGCCGCAGGGCGCGTTCTACGCCTACCCGTCGGTGAAGGGCTTGCTGGGCAAGGAGATCCGCGGCCAGCGCCCGGAGACCAGCGTCGAGCTGGCCGCCCTGGCGCTGGAGCACGCCGAGGTGGCCGTGGTGCCGGGCGAGGCGTTCGGCACCCCCGGCTACTTCCGGCTGTCCTACGCGTTGGGCGACGAGGACCTGGTCACCGGTGTGAACCGGATGGGCGACCTGTTCCGCGAGGCCAGGTAGCGGCGCGGGGGCCTTCCCGGCGGGAAGGCCCCCGTTCAAGATCACTCCATCGGACTAGCCGAGCCGGACCACGGCGGTGGGCCGGCCGAGCACGGTCTGCCCGTCGAAGGTGACGGTGATCGCCACCTTGGCCGTGCCGTCCTCGCGCACCTCGGTGACCTTGCCGGTGATCTCCAGCAGCGCGCCGTCCCCGTCGTTGGGCACGGGCACCGGCCGGGTGAACTTGGTGGTGGTCTCGACGATCGCGCCCGGATCGCCGACCCACTCGCTGACCAGCTCGTTGGCCAGCGCCATGGTCAGCATGCCGTGGGCGATGACGCCGGGCAGGCCGACTTCGGTCGCGAACCGCTCGTTCCAGTGGATCGGGTTGAAGTCCAGCGAGGCGCCGGCGTAGCGGACCAGCCGGTCGCGGGTCACGCGGACCCGCTTGGCCGGCAGCTCGTCGCCCTTGGTCACCTTGGCGGCGGGCAGCCTGCTCATCACGCGTCCTCCCCACGGGCCACTAGCAGCCCGGTCGACGTGCACACGGCCTCGCCGTCCTCGGTGGCGATCTCGGCCCGGATGGTGAGGAAGTCGTTGCCCATGCGGGTCTGCACGTCGTCCACGTGCGAGGTGGAGACCAGCCGGTCGCCGGCGACCATGGGCCGGTGGTGGACGAAGGTCTGCGAGCCGTGCACCACCCGGCTGTAGTCCAGGCCCAGCTCGGGGTCGTCGACGATGACCGAGGTGGCCTGCATGGAGATGATCGTGGCGAAGGTGGGCGGCGCGATCACGTCGGCATAGCCGGCGGCCCGCGCGGCCTCGGGATCGCGGTGCAGTGGGCTGGTGGCCCCCACGGCGTCGGCGAACTCGCGGATCTTCTCGCGGCCTACCTCGTACACGTCACCCGGCGGGTAGCTGCGTCCTGTGAACGACTGGTCCAGTGGCACCGGCCCAGGTTAGAACGCCGAGAGCCCGCCTCCGGCATGCGGGGGCGGGCTCTGGCCGTGCGATGGGGAATCCGTCAGCGGGTTTCCTTGTGCGCACGGTGCGTCTTGCAGTTCGGGCAGAACTTCTTGATCTCCAGGCGGTCGGGGTCGTTCCGACGGTTCTTCCTGGTGATGTAGTTGCGGTGCTTGCACTCCTCGCACGCGAGGGTGATCTTCGGCCTGACGTCGGTAGCAGCCACGGGGCACCTCTCCTGATCGCTAGTCCCCCGTGCCGGGGGTCAAGGGGGCGGAGCCCCCTTGCTCGGGGTCTGGGGCGAGAGCCCCAGTGTAATGGCGGAGCGATCAGGCCCAGCGAAGCTGGGCACACGCCCTCCATCGAGTAGCGATGGCCGGACTTGAACCGGCGACACAGCGATTATGAGTCGCTTGCTCTACCAACTGAGCTACACCGCCTTGCACAGAACAGCTTGCACACAGAGCAGCCGCGATGCTATGAAGCTGAGCACCGCGGCGATCTCTGGAGCCCCAATACGGAATCGAACCGTAGACCTTCTCCTTACCATGGAGACGCTCTGCCGACTGAGCTATTGGGGCCTGCTCTTGCGGAGCGATTAGAACTCTAGCGTACCCACCCGCTGATCACGAAATCGGGTGGTCGCCGCCGACCAGCGTCAACTGACCAACGTGAGCACTGTCTCATTGCGCAGGCCACGGGCCCGGATCGTGCGGGCCCGCAGCCAGGCTTCGAAGCGCTCCTCGGACAGCGGTCGCGAGATCAGGTAGCCCTGGGCCACGTCGCAGCCCATGCTGACGAGCTGCTCGCGGGCCGAGTCCTCCTCGACGCCCTCGGCCACCACGGTCAGGCCCAGCGAGTGCCCCAGCTCGACGATGGCCCGCACCACGGCCATGTCCGACAGGTCGGTGCCCATGCCGAGCACGAAGGACTTGTCGATCTTCACCTCGTCCACCGGCAGCTGCCGCAGGTAGGCCAGCGACGAGTAGCCGGTGCCGAAGTCGTCCACGGCCAGGGTGACGCCCATGGCGTGCAGCCGCCGCAGCACGGGCAGCGCCCGCTCCGGGTCGGACATCACGCCGGACTCGGTCAGCTCGAAGGTCAGCAGCTGCGGCGGCACGTCGTAGCGGCGCAGCGCCTCGGCCACCAGGTCGGGGAAGTTGGCGTCGGCCAGGTTGCGCACGGACAGGTTGACCGCGGCGGACATCCGCAGCCCGCGGTCCAGCCACGACCGCACCCGCTGCAGGCCCTGCTCCATCACGAACGAGGTGAGCGCGTCGACCAGGCCGGTGGCCTCCACGGCCGGCACGAACTCGTCCGGGTCGAGCTGCCCGAACTCCGGGTGCCGCCACCGCACCAGCGCCTCGACGCCGACGACCTGCCGGCTGGGCAGCGCGATCTTCGGCTGGTAGTGCACGCTGACCTGGCCGGTCTCCAGCGCCGACCGGAACTGGGTGACCAGCTGGAAGCGCCGCAGGAAGATCTGGCCCATGCTCGGCGCGTAGCCGCGCACCGGGTCGCTGCCGCTGTGCGCGGCCTGCACGGCCACGTCGGCCCGCTGCAGCAACGTGTCGACGTCGAGGGAGTCGTCGCCGTCCTCGGCGGTGTTGGCGACGTAGCCGATCAGCGCGCTGGCCTCGATGGTCAGTTTGTCCACGGGGTAGGGCATGGACAGGCCCGCGCGCAGCTTCTCGCCGATCTCCTGCGCCTGCTCGTGGGTGCGGTCGACGAGCAGCGCCGCGAAGGAGCCACCCTCCAGCCGGGCCAGCGGCACCTCGCCGCCGAGGGCGTCGCGCAGGCGGCGACTCGCCGCGAGCACCATGCGGTCGCCCCACGCGTAGCCGAGGGCGTCGGCCACGCCGGACATCACGTCCAGGTCGATGCGCATCACGACGCACGGCTCGTCGCCACGCACGGGATCGCCGGCGACCTCGCGGAAGCCGGTGCGGTTGAGCAGCCCCGTCAGCGGGTCGTGGTACGCGTGGTGCCGCAGCCGCCCGACCAGGCGGCGGTTGTCCATGGCGGTGGCGAGGTGGCTGGACAGCGTGCGCAGCAGCCGCACGTCGGCGCTGCCGAAGCCGCGCCAGCGGCTGAGCCGGTCGTGCACCTCCATGGCGCCGAGCGGCTGGCTCGCGCCGCGCAGCGGCACCACCAGCACCTCGTAGACGCCACGGCGGCGCAGCGCTTCCTGCACGTCGTCGGCGGCGTCGGAGAGCTTGAAGTAGCGCACGTGGTTGCCGGCGAGCTGCAGGATCGGGTCGTCACGGTCCACGTCGGCGCCATCGGGCAGCGGCACGCCGGCGACCAGGCGGCGCACCTCGTCGGCGGAGTCCATCTTCAGGTGCAGCACCACGCGCTTGGCGTTGAGCTGGTCGCGGATGCGCTCCACGATGGCCTGCCAGTCGGCCGGGTCCTCCGGCGGTAGCACGTTGGTCAGCACCGACGCCTTGTTCATCACGTCCTGGCCGGAGCGCGCCACGTTGAGGCTGACGTCGGACAGCGTCTCCAGGTCGCGCTGCTCGCGCAGCAGCCCGGAGTACGCCCGGTACAACGCCACCATCGAGGCCGCGAGCAGGCCGGCCAGCAGCCATCCCCAGGGCGCGTTGTTGACCAGCACGTACGCGACCAGGCCGACGGTCACGTTCATCAGGCAGACGACCAGTGAACGCAGGCCGAGCCGGGCCGCCGACGGCATCCGCAGCTCGCCGCCGAGCACGTGCATGGCGCCCAGGCCGAGGGCCGTGCTGACCAGCGGCGACGTGAGCACGCCCAGGGCCGCGGCGGCCCACATCGGCATCGCGGCGAAGTCGCTGGTGAGCAGGTAGAAGACGGCGTAGGGGATCGCCACTTCCAGGCACATGATGCCGGCGTGGTAGCTGAGGTGGCGCAGCTTGTGCCGGCTGATCTGCACGCCGAGGCCGGCCACCAGATAAGCGGCCAGCACCACTTCGAACGGCACCGTGACCAGGCCGAGCACCAGCGGGATCTCCGCGAAGGAGATGGTCCAGCTGATCTGCCGCACGTCGAAGTCGATGGACAGCTGCTCGGAGAGCAGGAAGCCGACGGCGAGCAGCGGGCCGGCGATCAGCAGCTGCTCGGGTTGCGGATGGTCGACGTGGCCCAGCAGCACCGCCGCCGCGACGCCGACGCCGATCAGCAGCACCGCCGCGGAGAACAGGCGATACCGCCGGGTACGCTGCGGATCAAGCTGCGCGCGAACCGGTGGGCGTGGCACCTCGGGATGGACGGCACGGCGGTGGTCGGTCATCCACCCTCCTCGTCGGGCCACGCGGACAGGGCGCCTTCCCCCCTGTCGAACGACACTCCTGCCGGTGGTGTCCTTGGCACGACCAAGGGGTCCCGAGCGCTACCGGAACCCCTCCACGTGCAGTTTACCCCGGTTGAGCGAGTGTGGCCCGTCTAGTTGACGAAGGCAACACTCCCAGTGAACAGTTTGGCGTCGGAAAGAGCAATTTGCACATCCAACCGGCCTCTTGAAACGATAAAGCGGACAAAACGGCGACAAATCGGACCCTCGAACGCGCCGATCACAGCCCGTATTGGTCACCGTCAGTAATTGCCGCGACTTCACCCCGTCGCCGGTGTTGGATGCCCCAGGTGGACATCGATGTCGAGCGGCAGCACGCCGCGCGCCTGGCCCTGCTCGATCCACTGCTGCCGGCCGACCCGCCGCTGACCGGCGAGCTGATCGCCACCCTCGGTGCGCTGGGTGCGCCCGTCTCGATCGAGATCGACCCCGATTCGCTCATCGCCACCTGGGGCGCGCTGCGCCGGCACACCCTGACCGTCCGCCTCGCCGGCGCCGACCTCGATCCGCTGCTCGACCGGTGGGAGGAGCAGCTGGCCGGGCTCGCCGCTCCCGGCGACGACGACTGCGTCGCCATGATCACCTTTCCCAGCCGCGACACCGCCGCCGTGCCCGCCCTGATCCGCCACGGCTTCGCCCCGCTCATCGTCACCGCCGTGCGCCGCGCCGGCGTCGGCGGCCCCGGGCCCTCCGTTCCCGACGTCACCATCCGCCATGCGACGAAAGCGGACTTGGTGGCCTGTGTCGCACTCAATGTGGAAGTCGTTCGCTACGACACCCAGTTCGGCGCCCTCACCGAGCGCCCGTCCACCGAGGCCGGCCTTCGCCAGCACACGTCCGATCTGCTCGACCGGGAGCAGCCCTGCATCTGGCTCGCCGAGGTCGCCGGCCGGCCGGTCGGCATCGTCACCGTCGACCTGCCGCCCCACTCCGACTGGATGGCCGGCCGTACCTCCGCGTCCCCCGTCGCCTACCTCGGCCTCGGCGGTGTCCGCGCCGACCTGCGCGGCGGCGGCATCGGCAGTGCCCTGGTCGCTCACGTCCACCGTGAGCTCGACGAGGCCGGCATCGCCGCGACCCTGCTGCACTACGCCCTGCCCAACCCCCGCTCGGCGCCCTTCTGGTCCGTGCAGGGCTACCGTCCACTCTGGACCAGCTGGCACCGCCGCCCCGCTCTCCGCACCTGACGGGGTTCCCGCGGCGTGGTGCCCTATCTACCCGACAGCGCCTGCACCACCGGGGCTGCGGCCTCGAACTCGCGGTCCGACACGACCAAATAGGACAGTCCGAGCCGGTCGCGCCGTCGGTGGGCCAGCTCCACCACGTGGTCGAGCGGGCCCAGGAACTTCGCCGGCATGTCCTCGACCAGGTCGGCCGCGCCGGCGCCCCAGCCGCGTTCGACCGCGTACCGCTCGGCCGCCACGCGCGGGTCGTCCGACAGTTCCACCGACACCACCGAGCTGATCTCCACATCCCGGCCCTCGGCGCGCACGAGATCCGCTTTCGTTGCGAATGCCGCAGTGAGACGTTCTTTCATGTCATCGGAAATCGTCCCGTTCGGCAGCGCCTTGGCCAGGATGCCGACCGTGTCGGCCTGCCGACCGGCCAGCCGCAGCATCCGCGGGCTGCCCGCCCCGATCAGCAGCCGCGGCGCCCGCTCCACCAGCGGATGGTTCGTGACGCCGTCCACCCGGTAGTGCTCGCCTTCGAACCTGACTTCCTTGCCCCCGAACAACTCCTTCAGCACCCGCACCGACTCCTCCAGCCGCCCGACCCGCACCCCGGCTCGATCGAACGCCATGCCCGCCGCCTCGTACTCGACCCGCAGCCACCCCGCCCCCAGCCCCAGCTCGAACCGCCCGCCGGACAGCTGCTGCAGCGTCGCGGCCTCCTTGGCCAACAGCACCGGATGCCGATAGTCGTTGGCCAGCACCAGGGTTCCCACCTTCAGCCGGCTCGTCGCGACCGCCGCCGCGGTCAGCCCGATCAGCGGCGCCACCTGGTCCCCGTACGGCTCGGGCACGAAGTGGTCGCGCAGCAACACCGTGTCGTAGCCCAGTTCCTCGGCCCGGCGCGCCGTCGTCACGACCTCGTCGACGCTGCCGGCCGTCTCCGCCAACACTCCGAAGCGAAATGCACCCATGCCCCGATCCTCGCCGCCTCCACACCTCGGTGCTGGCGGCTTTCGGCCGTCGCGTTCCGACCCCGACTTGACAGGCCGCGACCTGTGGAAACAGCCTCTTTTCGTGATCCCCTATGCGCGCTCCCAGCGGGCTGCCTCCCGTTCCACCTAGCGTTGCGCGCGGGAGGTCCCACATGCGCACAAGCGTCCAAGTCAGGGGCGAAGAAGTCATCGGCGACCGCAGCTATGCGGTCCATGTCCGGATGGACACCGACACGTCCGTCACAGTCGAACTGGAGGCCCAGTTGCCGGCCGGCGATGTCGTCGCCGAGGGCAGTTTCATTCTGCCCGTCACCGATCTGCTCGCCGCCGGCCAGCTCATCGAGGCCACCCTGCGGGGTCTCGCCACCGTCCGCACCGGCACCCGCGCGTCGTCCCGATCACGTGAAGCGCCGGCCAACGCCGGTAGCCCCTGGGCCGCCGAGCAGGACGACGAGCTCCGTCGCCTGTGGACGGACAGCACCGAGTCCATTCCCCAGCTCGCCGACCATTTCGGTCGCAGCCGTGCCGCGATCAAGGCCCGCTTGCTCCACCTGACGCTCAACCCCGACGCCCAGGACCGCGGCCGTCAAGAGATCACAAACCCATGACACCTATCGAACTTATGTTCGAACTCATGCTACGCTTCCTCTCGTGGCCGGCGTCACTGGGAGGGGAAGCCCCAGGCGCCGGCCATCTCACTTTCCCCGTCACACCACAAACACCTCACCACCAGCCCGACCACACCTTTCCCCACCCCCGCCGGCCCCCTGCCACCCCCACACACCCCTCACTCCACAGTGGACCCCGCCG
>DASWRQ010000208.1:0-29408 GCA_036403095.1 Kutzneria sp.
CTGTGCTCATGCCGCGCGTTCCGCGCGGGGCTCGGCCCCTCGTGACCCCTGCCTCGCCCTTGCCGAATTTTCCCGGGCCGCATCCGGCTCAGTGGTGCGGCGCGTGGGAGGCGGCCCGCGAAAAATCCGGCAATCGGGCGAAGCAGGGGCGGGGCCGAGCGGTCTGGGGTGTGGCAACGGGCGAAATCGGGAAATCGGCCGAAGCGTCGGCGAGGGGCGAGCGTTGTTCGGGGTTGTACCCAGAAGTGCCCTGGATCTCCGGTACATCGGGGTAGCGCGAGGCCGCGCCGGTGCCTGGAGTGGTTGGCGGATTTTGGCCGCCGCCACCCGACGCACCCCACCACCCAAGCCGGATGCGGCGGGCTAAATCCGGCGAGCGAAGGCACCGGATCAGAGCGGCCGAGCCCCGCGCGGGACGCGCGGCAAAGATTCAGCTCTTGAGCATTTCGCGGGCTAGGGTGGCGGCGCCTACTATGCCGGCGTCGTCGCCCAGCTGGGCGGTGCGGATGCGGGCCAGCGGGCGGTAGCCGGAGCCGGTGACGATGGCGGCGTAGTGCTCGCGGGCGTCGTCCAAGAACAGCGGGGCCGACTCGGACACGCCGCCGCCGATCACGACGACCTCGGGGTCGTAGACGTCGGCGACGAGCGCGAGCCCCTCCCCCAACCACTTGGCCAGGTCGGCCAGGGCGCGCTGGGCGATGGGGTCCCCGTCGCGGGCGGCCCCGGAGACCTTGCGCCCGGTGACCCGCTGCGGGTCGCCGGCGGCCTCACGGGCCAGCACGGTGGACGCGCCGGGATGCTTGGCCATCAGCTCGACCGCGGTGGCGCTCAAGGCGGTGCCGCTGCAATAGCGTTCCCAGCAGCCCTTCTTGCCGCACGGGCACTTCCGCCCGTTCGGCACGACGCGCAGGTGCCCAAGCTCCGGCGCGACGCCGTAGGCGCCACGGAACACTTCGCCGTCGATCAGCAGCGCGCCGCCGATACCCGTGCCAAGGGCCACCATGACGGCGACTTTGGCCCCGCGCGCCGCCCCGAAGCGGTGCTCGGCCAATGCCGCGGCGTTGGCGTCGTGCTCCAACACCACGGGCAGCCCGAGCCGCTGGGTCATGGCCTTGGCCACGGGCGAGTCCCGCCAGGCCAGGTGCGGCGCGAACCTCACGGACATGCGGTCCTCGGAGACGAAGCCGGCGACGGCCAGGCCGACCGCGGAGATGGTGTGCCGTGCGCCCAGTTCCTCGACGGCGCAGGCGATCGCGTCCTCCAGCGGCGCGCCGCCGGTAGGCGTGGGCGCACGCGTCGTGTCGAGCACGGCGCCCCGGGGATCGACGACGCCTGCCCGAACACTGGTTCCGCCGATGTCGATGCCGACGGTCAGCAAGGGTCCTGCCCGGGCCGTCGGACGGTGATCTTCTGCACGCGCGGGGGCGCCGGCGGCTCCTCGGCGTGCGGCGGCGCGCTGCGCTCCTGCTGCAAGGCCATACGCAGCACCGTGAGCAGGCCGGCGGCGTGCTCCGCGGCGCGGGCGGCCAGCTCGGAGCGTTCGCCCCGGAGCACGGCCGCGACGGCGCAGACCGGGCACCAGTCGCAGGTGGTGGGTTCGTGGTCGGCGCTGTCGGCGACGATGCGCTGCAGCCACGGCTCGGCCTTCTCCGCCAGCGCGTCGATCAGCAGGCGGAGTTCCTCGGCAATCCGGTCCTGGCTCATCGCATCCACAGCCTTGGATCCGGCTCGAAGTCCACGAGCAGCCCGCCGGTGACGATCTCGGCCCCGGTGACCTCGCAGCGGCGCAGCGCCGCCGGCAGCGCGACCAGCCGCCGCCGACCATCGACCGTGATGGCCAACTCGTCATCGACGCGGGCCAGGTCCAGGTCGGCGTCGACGTCCAGCGGGAACGACACGCGCAGTCGGTAGCCCGTCTCCGAGGCGCTGACCGACAGCAGCGGCTCCGTCGAGACCGTCGACACGGCCAGCGGGTCGCTGTCCGGGTAGAGCTCGCCAGCCAGTTCCAGCAACGCCGGCAGGCCCACCGGCTCACCCGCGCGGTAGCCGACCGTCCGCACCGGCACCTCGGCCGCGCGCAGCTCAGTCAGCACGGCTTCCTGCTCGGTCCGTCGCGTACGAAGCCAGTTGGCCGCCGCGCCCTTACTCGTGCCAGCGTCGGGCAGCAGCCGGTTGGCGATCAGGCCATCGACGCGAATCCCTTGCAGCGCAAGGGCTGTCAGCGTGCGGCGGGTCTCGGCGGCGACGACGCGTTCCGGCGTGAGCACCAGTCGGACGCTCGTGCGCTCCTGGTCGACGAGCAGCGAGCGCACCGCCTCCAGGTGCTCCGCGAGCCGTCCGATCGCATCCGCGGCCGCGTCCCAGCGGGCCGGCGCCGCGCTGCCCGCGACCCCCGCCAGCAGGCCGCGCACCACGCGGCGGTGCGTCGGGAACAGGCGCTCCAGGTAGTTGCCGACCGCCTCCGGCAGCGCCAGCAGGCGCAGCGTCTCGGCCGTCGGTCCACAGTCGACGATCACCGCGTCCCACGGGCCGGAGGTGGCCAGGCGGTGCACCTCGGCCAGCGCCAGCAACTCCTCGACGCCCGGCAGCGCGGTCAGCTCCTCCGCGGCCAGCTCGTCGATGCCCGCGCCGGCCAGCAGCGTGCGCAGGTGGCCGCGCATCTCCTCCCAGGCGCCGTCGACCAGCCGCCGGGTGTCGATCTGCGCGCCGTACAGGCCGGTGTCCAGTTCGGACGGACGCGGACCCAGCTCGTGCCCGAAGGCGTCGGCCAGCGAGTGCGCCGGATCGGTGGACACCACCAGCGCCTTGCGGCCGGCCGCCACCGTCGCGGCGGCCGTGGCCGCGGCCAGGGTGGTCTTGCCGACCCCGCCCTTGCCCGTGAACAGCAGGACCCGCACGCTCAGCTCAGGCCCTCGACGCGACGCTTCAGCTCCTTGAGGGCGGTGTCCATGACCACCTTCTCCGCCTTGCGGCGCAGCATGCCGATCATGGGGATGCCCAGCTCGACCGACAGCGTGTAGGTCACCTTGGTGCTGGCACCGGCCGGCTCCAGCACGTAGCTGCCGCGCTGCGACTTCTGCATCTGCCCCTTGACCAGGTGCCAGCTGACCGAGCTGTCCGCCCACTTGTACTCGAGCGTGTACTCGTCCTTGATCACGCCCTGGTCCAGCTGGAAGCGCACCTGCTCGGCGCGACCGTCGGCGCCGGTGGACAGCACCTCGGTGGTCTTCATCGCGTTCGCCCATTCCGGGTACGCGGCGAAATCCGCGATCACATCCATGATCCGCGCCGGCTCGGCGTCGATCACGATGGACTGGGTGGACTCGTCGGCCATGCGCGCAGGTTACCCGCACTCAGAACCGCAGCACGTACGGCGTGCCGGTCCGCTGGAAGTGGCCGACGTTCACGCACTCCGTGCGGCCCACCCGCATCCGCCGGGCCAGCGGCTGGTGGACGTGGCCGAACAGCGACCAGCGGGGTCGGGCGCGGTGCACCAGCCCCAGCAGGCTGGTCGAGCCCAACTCCGGGCGGCGGGCCACCACGTCGTAGGTCAGCTCCGGCACCGCCGGCGGGGCGTGCGTGCACAGCAGGTCGATGTCGTCGGGCAGGCCGTCGACCGCCGCCGCGAACTCCCGCTCGTAGCGCAGGTACGGCCGCCAGACGCCGTTGTTGCGCAGCACCGCGTCGTCCGGCAGCAGCGCCCCGCCCACGAACGCCGCCTTCAGGCCGCCGATCACCGCCGTGTCGCCGTCCAGGATGTGGACGCCGTCGTTGGCGAACTCCGGCCACAGGTCCGGGGCGTCGACGTTGCCCGGCGTCGCGTACGTGGGGACCGTCATCGCCGCGAACAGGCTCTTGTACTGGTCGCGGATCGCCTCCCGCACCACCGACGCCGCGTCCGTGCCCAGCTGCGCCCACATGCCCCGGACGAACGCGATCGACTCCGGCGTGCGGGGGCCGCGCCGGTACTTGGCGAACTCCGCCACCTTCTCCGCCCCGAAGACCGCGCCCATGATCCCCGAGCCGTGGTCGTGGTAGTCCACGAAGTCCAGCAGGTCGCCCAGCACGATCAGGGCATCCGCGCCGACGCAGGCCCGGGCCAGGGCCTCGGCATTGCCATGGACGTCTGACACCACGTGAACCCGCACGCCCCAACCCTACGGCCTGGCCCCGCTGTCAAGCCCCCTGTGCCGCACTGTGGACAACTCCCCCGCCATCCACAGGCGCGCCCTGTTCAAGATCGACCAGGGCCTCGCGGCGATAAAATTGCGGCGGGACGGTGGCCCCCTTGGGTGCGGCGGGCAATGGGTGCGGCGGGCAATGGGTGCGGCGGGCAATGGGTACGGCGGCAATTGGTACGGCTGGCAATGGGTACGGCGGCAATTGGTACGGCGGCAATCGGTACGGCGGCAGTCGGGTGCGGCGAAGCAACGTCAGCCGGACCAGGCCAGCCGGCGGGGGCGGCCGGGATGCACGTGAGTGGCTCACTTCGCGACTGGAGCCACCTGAGTGGCTCACTTGCGTTTCAAAGCGCACAGTGCGGCGCACGTGAGTGGCTCACTTCGCCGCTGGAGCTACCTGAGTGGCTCACTTGCGTTCCGAAGCGGACGGTTCGGCGCATGTGAGTGGCTCAGGTGGCCGCTGGACGTGAATGAGCCACTCACGTGGGGGTCAGGGAGCGACACCCGGGGGGCGGCCGGCTTCGAGGGAGAGCTTGAGGTCCAGGGCGATGGCCTTGGCGGCGACCTGACGGGTGCGGATGGCGGCGAGGTGGTCCTTCACGCGCTTGAACGGGGTCGGCGGGTCGGCGCGGAGGAAGTAGTGCAGCAGGGTGCCGTCGAGCACGGGTTCGAGCCAGACCTCCATGGTGCCGGTGAGCGCGCCCTGCACGGTCCAGCGGATGCCGGCGTCGCCGCGGTCGACGTAGACTGAAAGCCGCAGGTCAGGCCAGAAGCGTGACCAGTTGGAACGGTCGGAGAACACGGCGGCGAGTGCCGCCGGGGGCACCACGAGGAAGGTCTCGTCGACTACGTCAACCGCGGGCATGGCCGGCAGCGTGCCACCGGCCTGGTGTCGACACCAAACGGCGCGCTAAGTTCCTCGCCAGTAACAACGATGTTCCGGAGGTTGACGTGCGCGAGTTCAGCGTTCCCGCCACCGCCGTGGTGGCCGACGACGAGAACCTCACCGACATGGTGCAGGCGAACGCCGAGCGCTTCGCGACGGCGATCGGGCTCCGGCGTCGAGTGGACGGCACCTGGGTGGACGTGACGACCCGGCAGTTCGCCGACGAGGTGTCGGCGGTGGCGAAGGGCCTGGTCGCGGCCGGTCTGCAGCCGGGCGACCGGGTGGGCCTGATGTCCAAGACCCGCTACGAGTGGACGCTGCTGGACTTCGCGATCTGGGCGGCCGGCCTGGTCTCGGTGCCGATCTACGAGACGTCCTCGGCCGACCAGGTGGAGTGGATCCTGTCCGATTCGGCCGCGAAGGCGGTCATCGTGGAGACGACGGCCCACCGCGCGGCGCTGGACGGGGTGGTCGGACGGCTCCCGCAGCTGGGCAACGTCTGGCAGATCGACAGTGACTCGGGTCACGACGCGGTGGAGGAGCTGACCGCGAAGGGCCGGGACATCACCGACGACCAGCTGCGCGCGGCCCGCAAGGGCGTGCGGGCGTCGGACACGGCCACGCTGATCTACACCTCGGGCACCACGGGCCGTCCCAAGGGTTGTGAGCTCACGCACAACAACCTGCTGTCCGAGGTCCGCGGCGCGATGGCGGCGTTCCCGGAGCTGATGCAGCCGGGTCACTCGGTGCTGCTGTTCCTGCCGCTGGCCCACGTGCTGGCCCGGGTGATCGCGCTGTGCTCGGTGTACGCCCGCGTGACGCTGGGCCACACCCCGGATGTCCGCAACCTGGTGCCGGACCTGGCCTCGTTCCGCCCGGACTTCGTGCTGGCGGTGCCGCGTGTGTTCGAGAAGGTCTACAACACGGCCAAGCAGAAGGCGCACGCCGAGGGCAAGGGCCGCATCTTCGACGCCGCCGAGCAGACGGCGGTCGCCTACAGCCAGGCCCTGGACAAGGGCAGCGTCGGCCTGGGCCTGAAGCTCAAGCACGCGGTGTTCGACAAGCTGGTCTACAGCCGGCTGCGGGCGGCGCTGGGCGGCCGCTGCGACGCGGCGGTCTCGGGCGGTGCCCCGCTGGGTGAGCGGCTGGCGCACTTCTTCCGCGGCATCGGCGTGCCGGTCCTCGAGGGCTACGGCCTGACCGAGACCAGCGCCGCGGCCTGCGTGAACGTGCGGGCGGCGTTCAAGGTCGGCACGGTGGGCCGCCCGGTCGCCGGCACCGCGGTGCGGATCGCCGACGACGGCGAGATCCTGATCAAGGGCTCGATCGTGTTCCGCGGCTACTGGAACAACCCGGAGGCGACCGGCCAGGCGCTGACCGACGGCTGGTTCCACACCGGCGACATCGGCCAGCTGGACGATGAGGGCTTCCTCCGGATCACCGGCCGGAAGAAGGAGATCATCGTCACGGCCGGCGGCAAGAACGTCTCGCCGGCGGTGCTCGAGGACCGGCTGCGGGTGCATCCGCTGATCAGCCAGTGCATGGTGGTCGGCGACAAGCAGCCGTTCATCGGCGTGCTGATCACCATCGACCCCGAGTTCTTCCCGTCCTGGCTGGCCAACAACCACAAGCCGGCCGACGCCACGGTGGCCGGCATGATCGACGACCCGCAGCTCAACGCCGAGATCCAGGCCGCGGTGGACGACGCCAACAAGGCCGTGTCCAAGGCCGAGTCGATCCGCAAGTACCGGATCCTGCCGGTGGACTTCACCGAGGCCGGCGGCGAGATGACGCCGAGCCTGAAGCTGCGGCGCAACGTGGTGGCCAAGACCTACGCCGAGGACATCGCGCTGATCTACGCGAAGTAGATATGACGGGTGGCCCGCGAGTCGTGCTCGCGGGCCACCCGACCCCCAGGGTTCACACGGTCCCGGTCCTTCCCCCAGACCGGCACTCGCTCCAGCCTTCAGCACGCCGCTCTCGTATCGCTGTCGCCACGGTCGGTCACCGGAACGGCTCAGCCCCAGGGATTGGGCAGAGGGTGCCGAAGGAAGCTCAGGGAGTTGGCGGGCGACGGCCGTCGATGAGGGCGGACAGCTTGGTGGCGCGGTCGTCCCAGCGCCACGAGGTGGCCATCCACTCCCGACCGGCGGCGCCCATCTTGGCGGCCAGTTCGCGGTTGAGCAGCAGATCAGCCAACGTCGAGACCAAGTCGCCGCGAGAGACGGCGTGGCCGGTGACGCCTTCGCGGACGGTCTCGGGCGCACCCCCGGCCTTGCCGGCGACGACGGGCAGGCCGGCAGCGGCGGCTTCGAGGTAGACCAAGCCGAGGCCCTCGACGTCGAGGCCACGGGCGAGGGTGCGGCAAGGCATGGCGAAGACGTCGCCGGCGGCGTAGTAGGCGGGCAACTCCTCGGCGTGCACCTCGCCGACAAAAACGACACTGCGGCCGACGGCGTCGGCCAGGGTGCTGAGCCGGCCGCCGTCGGGGCCGTCGCCGACGAGCAGCAGCATGGCGTCGGGCACCCGCTCGAGGATCCGCGGCATGGCCCGGATGAGGTCGTCCTGGCCCTTGCGACGGACGAGCCGCGACACGCACACGATCACGGGACGGTCCGAAAGCCCGTGCCTGGCACGGATGAACTCACGGGCGGCGGAGTCGGGCTTGAAGACGGTGATGTCGACGCCGGCCGGCAGGTGCTCGAGCGCCGCCCGAGGGCCGAACGCGGGGGCGACACGAGAGCGCGTGAAGCGGCTGACGAAGGTGACGACGTCGGCGGTCTCGCCGATGCGCCGCAGGGCCTGCCGCGCACCCGGCAGCATGGACCAGCCGACCTCATGGCCGTGCGAGCTGGCGACGATCCGGTCGACCGGCAGATGCGGCCCCAGCAGCGCCAGCGGCGCGGCAGCGCCGAACCACACGGCGTCGCAGCGCTCGCCCCGGGCCACGGCGGTCAGGCGGCGCTGCGCGTCCGGTGTGGGCAGCAGCAACGACTCGGGATGACGCACCACCTGGAACGGCTGCCGGGCGTCGAACGCCTCGGCGCCCGACCACGCCGGGGCGTAGACCACCAGGTCGCCGCCCAGCGTGGTGGCCAGCGCGTGCAGGTAGTACTGGATGCCTCCAGGGCGCGGCGGGAAGTCGTTGGTCACCAGCAACGTCCTGCGCACCCGGCAACGCTACCCGGCCCGCCTGTGGAAGATCAGAACTTCCGCCGCAGGTAGTCCTGCCAGCCGGCGACCAGTCCCGCCCGGTCCAGGCCGAGCACGTCGTGCAGCTGAGAGCCGAGATCGGCGGTCGGGCTGCCGCCGGCGATGCGCAGGTACAGCGCGACCAGGGCGTGCTGACCGAAGGTGTCGGCGATGAACGAGTTCAGCGTCCACGCCTCGTCATAGGCGAGGTTGATCTTGTCCCCGCCGGCGGCGAAGTCGGCGTTGGCCGGCAGGTCGGCCGGCGGCCGGCCGTCCCGCACCAGGTCGGCGACATCGGCCGCGGCGGCGTCCACCGGAATGCCGCTGTCCCGATAGCCGACGTAGTTCGCGAAGCCCTCCAGCATCCACATCGGTGTGCCGTCCACGGTGTAGCCGCGGGCGGCGATGTGGGTCATCTCGTGCCGCAGCACGACCTTCAGCGACGACGCCGGCATCTGCTCGGCGTTGCCGGGATTGAGCACCACCCGCTGCCCGACGGCGGTGTGGTGGCCGTTGTCCACCCGGTCGGCCACGGCCACCGCGGCGATGGCGTCGACCGCGAACTCCGGACCGACGAACGCCTTCATCTCGTCGTCGGAGGAAGGCACCAGCACCGCGACCTCGCGCGACCACGGCTGGTCCCACACGGCGCTCACGGCCTTGACGTCGGAGTCCAACTCGGCGCTGATGCGCTTGGCCAGCTCGGCATTGTCGGGATGGGCCAGCACCAGTCCGGACTTGGTCCTGGTCGCCGCCACGGGACCGAAGTCCCACGGCCCGCGCCAGGTGTTGCGCGAGGTCAGGGTGTCCGAGGCCAGGAACCACTGGGTGCCGTGCCGCGAGAACAGGTAGCCCATCGGCTTGCTCGTCGGATCGCGGTCCACGCCGGTCAGCGCGTAGTTGAGCTGCACCTCCGGCGCCCACAGCTCCTCGGCCGGGAACACGCCCTTGGGCACCGTCACCACATCGGTCGGGTCGAGGGCGTAGGACCAGACCGACAGCGGCACGTCGGCGAGGTTGTCGAACATCGCCGTCTGGGCGTCACGGAACTGCGGCGTCGCCCGCGGGTCGATCGTGGCCAGGAACGCCTCGCGGTCCCGGTGCAGGACGGCCGCCGCGCGGTCGCGCAGCAGCGCCGTCACCGCGGTGTCGCCGGTCTGGGCCAGCGGCGCGCCCTGACCCGCGGGTCCGTCGGTGACCGGGGCAGTGGGCACCGGCCCGGTGGCGGGCTGCCCTACGAGCAGGATCACGCCACCGAGCAGCGTCGCGGCGATCGCCGCGACCAGCCACGCCCTGAACCGGGCCGCTCCGGTCATCGGCCCGATGCTAGACCTCAGCCCACGTAACGCTTGGCGCCGAAGTAGTCCGACATGACCGACAGCGACTGGACCTGCACCGGCTCGCCCTCGGTCGGGGCGTGCACCATCTCGGTCGGGCTGACCATCATGCCGACGTGGTAGATGTTCGACGCCGAGGTGCCGAAGAACACCACGTCGCCGGCCTGGAGCGCGCCGCGCGAGACGGACTTGCCCGGGCCGTACTGGGCGGCGGCGGAACGCGGGAGGCTGATGCCCGCCTGGCGCCAGGCCCACTGCATCAGGCCGGAGCAGTCGAAGCCTCCGCCCTTCCCCGGGGTCTCGCCGCCCCACTGGTACATCACGCCGCGCTGGCTCAGCGCCGCCTGCATTGCGGTGCCGGCGGCGCCGGCCGGGCCGATGAACGTCCCCATGTTGCCGGCCGCGCCCAGCGACTGTTTGGCGGCGGCGGACAGCTTGGCCACGGCGGCCTTGGCGTCGTTGACGGCCTTGGTCGCGGCGTCCTGTTTGGTCTGCAGGTCGTCCAGGATCTTCTGGGCGGCGTCGGACGCGTCCTTGGCCTTCTTCTGGGCCGCGGTGGCCTTGGCCTTGGCGTCGGAGGCGGACTTGACCGCGCC
Source organism: Kutzneria sp. (assembly GCA_036403095.1). Classification (GTDB taxonomy): domain Bacteria; phylum Actinomycetota; class Actinomycetes; order Mycobacteriales; family Pseudonocardiaceae; genus Kutzneria. Next base: position 10,193 of record DASWRQ010000208.1, read on the forward strand.
CTCGTACGTGTCCAGCACGGAGGAGCTCTGCTGGGCCAGCAGCTGCAGCGCGCTGGACTGGTCCAGGAAGTCCTGCGCGGACTTGCCGGTCAACAGGGCCGAGAGCTGGGTGAACTGGGCGCCGTCGAACGCGGCCGCCGCGACCTGGTCGACCTGGCCCCGGAACTGCTCTTCCTTGGCCTGGGCGTCGGTCAGCTGCTTGCTGTACTTGTCGATGTCGGCGGTCGCGCTGGCCACGTCGGCCTGCTTGGCCGCGAGGTCGTCCTTGGCCGCGAGGTACTGCTGCCCGATCTGGTCGGCCTGCTGGGTCTGCTGCTCGACCTGCTTCTGGGCGTCCTGCTCGTTCGCCGGCGGCGTGGGATCGGCGTTCGCCGCGGCCGGGTTGAGGCTCACCGCCACGGTCACGGCCGAGAGGGCCACCGCACCACGCACAGCATGTTTGAGTCTGTTGGCCACCACGGCATGCAGGGTACCGAGCGGGTGAACGCGCGAGGCCGGCACCCCTGGCGGGTGCCGGCCTCGCGGAGGTTGTGCCAGTTCGTCGCGATCAGCCGACGATGCGCTTGGCGCCGAAGATGTCCGAACCGGAATTGCCGATCGGCACCACCTTCACGACCTCGCCCTCGGTCGGCGCGTGCACCACCTTGCCGTCGCCCACGTACATCGAGACGTGGTGGATGTTGGAGGCGGTGGAGCCGTAGAAGATCAGGTCGCCGATGGCCAGGCTGTTCAGCGAGACGGCCTTGCCGACGGTGAACTGCGCGGCGGCCGAGCGCGGGATGGTGACGCCGGCCTGGCGGTAGGCCCACTGGGTCAGGCCCGAGCAGTCGAAGCCCGCCGGCGTGGTGCCGCCCCAGACGTAGGCCACGCCGCGCTCGCCGACGGCCGCCTCCATGGCCTTGCCGGCCGCGGTCGCCGGGCCCAGGAAGACGCCCATGTCGCCGGCGCCCTTGAGCAGGCCCTTGGCCGCGGCGTCCAGCTGGTTGTACGCCGACTGGGCCTTGTCCTTGGCCGTGTCCGCGTCCTGCTTCTTCTGGTCCAGCTCACCCAGGATCTTCTGGGCCGCGTCGGCGGCGGTCTGGGACCGCTTCTGCGCGTCGGCGGCCTTGGTCCTGGCGCTGTTCGCCGTCTTGATGGCGTTGTCGTAACCGTCCATCACGACGGCGTTCTGCTGCGCGAGGAACTGCAGCTCGCTGGACTGGTCGAGGAAGTCCTGCGCGGACTTGCCGGTCAGCAGCGCGGAGAGCTGGGTGAACTGCGCACCGCTGTACGCCGCCGAGGCCAGCTGGTCGACCTGCCCCTGGTACTGGGACTCCTTGGTCTTCGCGTCAGCGGCCTGCTGCGTGTACGTCTGGATGTCCGTGGTGGCCTTGGCCACCTCGGCCTGCTTGGCCGCCAGGTCGTCCTTGGCGGCGAGGTAGGCCTGGTCGGCCACCTCCGCGGCCTTGCTCGCCGCGTCCAGCTGGGACTTGGCGTCCTGCAGGTTGTTCGGCGGATCGGCGACGGCGGCCCCGGAGTTCAGGCCGACGACGGTGACCACGGCCGATGCGGCAATGGCGCCACGCATCACGTGCTTGAGTCGATTCGACGCCACGTCGGTGGTGTCTCCTTCGAGGTAGAGCCCGTCGAGCGCTCGACCCCCCGACGGGTCGAAACAGACGGTGACCCCGCGTCGCTGGCCACTGTCAGCCAACTGGTCGCCGCGAGGTCTCGAGTAGGTTACGAAACGGGGGGCGGGTCGTCCACCCGCCGTGACCATGGCGACGGTCGAGCGGTCGTGCTCACTCGTTCGGAGCATCACAGTCGATACCTTGCGCGTCCGCGTTGACCAGGCGGGCAATCCGCTCGGCCCGTTCGGCCGACCGTTCACCGAATCGGCAGGTCGAGGGCGATTAACTCTTCACACCCGGACCAGTCTGGCCAGCAGGACGGCCGACGGCACCGGGTGCGCGCCGCGGCGGCGTACGGAGTCGGCCACCGCGCGATCCGACGTGACAACAACCACAGGACGACCTTCGGGCTCCGCCGTCACCAAGGCCCTGATCACGTCGTCCGCGAGCACGCCCGGGTCGGAGAACAGGACGCGGACTCCGCGCGGGGCCGCCGACGGCACCGCCACCACGCCCGCGCCGTCGAACACCACCGTGACCTCGGCCCCGGTACGGGCCGCGAGCACGGCCATCTGGTGCACCAGGCGGTCGCGTTGGTCGGACAGCGGCAGCTCCGGGTAGCCCGTCTTGGTCACGTTGTAGCCGTCCACGACCATGTGCACCGCCGGCAGGGCCAGCAGGCGGTCCAGCGCCGCCGGGTCCTCCACGCGGCCGACCGTGCCCTGCGCCGCCGTCGCGCCGCGCACCATGTCCGCCGGGCGCGGGCCCTGGCCGCCGCCGAGCGCCAGCTCACGGCGCAGGCCCGTGACCGCGCCGTCCAGCGTGTCCACCAGCAACGACAGCCGTACCTCGTCGGCCTGGCGAGCCTCCCGCGCCGACTGCCGGGCGATCTCCGCGTCGTTCTCCGCGCGTCGGGCCTTCGCCCGCTCCGTCTCGGCCCGCTCGCGCTCCCGGTCCCGCTCCGCGGTCAGCGCCTTGACCTCGGCCAACGCCTCGTTGCGGACCTTCTCCGCCTCAGCCATCGCATTGTCCGCGCGGTCCCGGGCCTCGCGTAGCTTGACGCCCTGTTCCCGCAGGCGCTTGCGTAGTCGCTCCAGCTCCGAGTCCCGCTCCTGCAGGACCTTGGCCTCCGCGCCCTGGTTCGCGTCCAGCTCGTCCCGCACGCGCTTGAGTTCCGCGTCGGCCCGTTGCGCCTTGAGCACGGCCGCGTCCCGCTCGCCCCGCATCTGCGCCTCGCCGACGCGGCGCGTCACCAGCTCCACGAAGTGGACCGCCGTCGGCTCCCCCAGCAGCACCGACGCGGCCGCCGCCGACACCGGGTCCGGCGAGGTGCTGTCCAGGGCCGCTGGGCGGTGCTCTCGGCACCACTCCACCACCGCCGTGCGGAAGGCGTGCACGTCCCGCAGGCCCGCTATCAGCGCCGATGCGCCCAGCCGGGCCCGCTTGGACGGCGCGAACCGGGCCACCGCCTTGACCTGCTGCGGGATGTCCACCCGGGCCAGCACGCCCACCGCGTCCGCGCTGATCTCGGCCAGCCGGGCCCGCACCGGGTCGGGCAGCGCCGACCAGTCCACAGTGGACTGATCATCGCCACCGTCCACGGCGGACAGCTCGGGCCCCTGACCCGGCTCATCGGCTTCGGCTGACGCGGACACCCCCACAGGCTAGTGCGTGCCGCCGCCCCCGGCTGACGGGGAACCGACCCACATAGTCACCTTGTTACCGCAACAACACCCCAGGCCACCCAGTCAGCTCAGCGCCCCCGCCGCCCCCGAAGATCGCTCGGCCCCAGACGTCGCAACCCCGAAAACCGCTCGGCCCCGCCCCTGCTTCGCCCGGTCGCCGGATTTCGGCCGCCGCACCCAACACGCCCACCCACCCAAGCCGGATGCGGCGGGCTAAATCCGGCAAGGGCGAGGCAGGGGTCACGAGGGGCCGAGCCGCGACGCCGAAGGCGGCGCCATAGACACAGCCCCGCCCCTCCTTCGCCCGGTCGCCACCCTCCAGACCGCTCGGCCCCGCCCCTGCTTCGCCCGGTCGCCGGATTTCGGCCGCCGCACCCAACACGCCCACCCACCCACGCCGGATGCGGCGGGCTAAATCCGGCAAGGGCGATGCAGGGGTCACGAGGGGCCGAGCCGCCCCGCCGGAGGCGGGGCCAATGTCACAGCGCCGAGCCGCGACGCCGAAGGCGGCGCCATCCAAAACTGTCAGACCCTCCTGGCAGCATCCGTGATCACCATGACCTCTACTGCTGATGACCTGGGCCAGCTGACGTTCGACGAGCTGGGCACGCCGTTGCGGGAGACCACGTTCGTGGTGGTGGACCTGGAGACCACGGGCGGCCGGCCGGGTGAGGACGCGATCACCGAGATCGGGGCGGTGAAGGTGCGGGGCGGGGTGGTGCTGGGCGAGTTCGGCACGCTGGTCAACCCGCGCCGGGGCATCCCGCCGGAGATCGTGCGGCTGACCGGCATCACCGAGGCGATGGTGTACCCGGCGCCGACGATCGACGAGGTGCTGCCGGCGTTCCTGGAGTTCGCGGCGGGGGCGGTGGTGGTGGCGCACAACGCGCCGTTCGACACGGGCTTCCTCAAGGCCGCCTGCACGCAGCACGGCTACGCCTGGCCGAAGCCGGCGGTGCTGTGCACGGTGCGCCTGGCCCGCCGCGTGCTGACCCGAGAGGAGGCGCCGAGCTGCCGCCTGTCGGCGCTGGCCGAGTTGTTCAGCACGTCGACGACGCCGAACCACCGCGCGCTGGACGACGCCCGTGCGACGGTGGACGTGCTGCACGGCCTGCTGGAGCGCGTGGGCCCGATGGGCGTGCAGTCGCTGGAGGAGCTGTTCGACTACCTGCCGGACGTGACGCCGGCGCAGCGCCGCAAGCGCACGCTGGCCGCGCATCTGCCGTCGGAGCCGGGCGTGTACCTGTTCCGTGGCCCGTCGGAGGAGGTGCTGTACGTCGGTACGGCCTCGGATCTGCGACGGCGCGTGCGCCAGTACTTCACGAGCAGCGAGAGCCGGGGCCGCATCAAGGAGATGGTGGCGCTGGCGGTGCGTGTGGACTCCGTGGTGTGCGCGCATTCGCTGGAGGCCGAGGTGCGCGAGCTGCGGCTGCTGACCGCGCACAAGCCGCAGTACAACCGGAAGTCCCGCAACCAGCAGGGTGGCTGGTGGGTCACGCTCACCGACGAGGCGTTCCCGCGCCTGTCCATCGTGCGCCGCGCACGGGACGGCGCGTTGGGCCCGTTTCGGTCACGGCAGTCGGCCGAGACCGCCGCGACCGCGTTAAGTGACGCCACGGGTCTGCGCACGTGCAGCCTGCGCATCCCGGCTCAAGGCGCGCGGGCCACGCCCTGCGCGCTGGCCGAGCTCGGCCGCTGCCGCGCGCCCTGCGCCGGCCGTCAGGACGTCGCCGACTACGCGTACGCCCCGGACGCCGTCCGGGACCTCGTCGCCGGCCGCGCCCTCGATCCGTTCGACAAGTTGGCCGCGCAGCTGGAGGAGCTGGCCCTCGCCGAACGATTCGAGGAAGCCGCCGTCCGCCGCGACCGCCTGGCCGACCTGGTCCGCGCGGTCGATCGCAGTCAGCGGCTGGCCGCCCTGGCCACGCTGCCCGAGCTGGTCGCCGCCCGCCCGGACGGCAACGGCGGCTGGGAGTTCTCGGTGGTGCGCCACGGCCGCCTGGCCTCGGCCGGCGTGGCCAGGAGGGGCGTGCGGCCGATGCCGGTGGTCGACGCCCTCGTCGCCGCCGCGGAGACCGTGATTCCCGGCGAAGGCCCGCTCCGCGGCGCACCGGCCGAGGAGACCGGCGTGGTGCTGCGGTGGCTCAACCGCCCCGGAACGAGACTGGTCTACTGCGACACGCCCTGGTCGGAGCCGGCGAAGGCGGCCGCGGGCTGGCGGGCCTGGGTGGATCGGGCGGCCGCCGGCCGCGCCGTCTACGCGGGCGTCAACTGAGCCGCCGCACCATCTCCACGCCGCCGCGGTACGGCTTGAACCCCAGGCTCTCGTACAGCGCCAACCCGTCCTCGCTGGCGTGCAGGTCGCAGCGCCGCACGCCGAGGGCGTCGAGCTGGGCGACGAGCTCGGTGACCACGAGCCGGGCCAGGCCGCGGCGTCGCCAGGCCGGGTCGGTGCAGACGTTGTGCAGGTGCGCCGACACGCTGCCGGTCTCGCCCGGACGCGGCAGATCCAGGCGGACGAACGCGGCGGCGCAGGAGGCCAGGCCGCCGCCGGTCGGGGCGTCGACGACGGTGGCGACCAGATGCGGTCCTCCGAGTTCGCGTCGAAAAGTCTCGACGGACGGCCGCTGCCAGTCGCCGAGGGTGACATCGCGGCCCATGGCCTCGAACATGACGACCCGCAGCCGGACGAGCTCTTCGGCGTCGGCCGGGACGGCGGGGCGGACGGTCCAGTTCACCGGACCATCCTTGCCCTACGATCGGCAGGTCGTCGAACCATTACAGGAGGTCCCACCGTGATCACGGCGATCGTGTTGATCCAGGCCACCGCCGAGTCGATCCCGGAGGCCGCCCAGGCGATCGCCGACATCGACGGGGTCCAGGAGGTCTACTCCTGCGCCGGCGACGTCGACCTCATCGCGCACGTCAAGGTGGCCAAGCACGAGGACCTGGCCGAGCTGGTGCCCGGCCGGATCAGCAAAGTGCCGGGCGTGCTGAACACCGACACCCACATCGCCTTCCGCTCCTACTCCCGCCGCGACGCCGAAGAGTCCTTCTCGGTAGGGCTGGATTAGATGGCCCGGCCTCCGGCCGGGCGGGCGAGAGCCTTGTCTGCGCGTAAGTGGAAGAGGGCGGCGGACGTGACGGAGATGGCGCCGCACAAGGCGATTACGACGGACACCGGGAGCAGGCCGGACAAGGCGCCGGCCAGGGCTGGGCTGATGCCCTGCGCGGTCATCAGGCCGGTGGACAACAGGCTGAACGCCTGGCCGCGGACGTCCTCGGGCACCACGTCGCGGAATCGCTGCTGGATCGTCAGCCCATAGGCGAAGCCGGTGCCGGCGATCACCAGCAGCGCCCCGCACAGCACCACCGGCAGCCCGGTGATGACAAACCCGACCAGCGGCAGGCCGACAACGGTCATCAACGGCAGAAGCAGCCGTCGTCGTGATGACGGCCCGACCACACGGCCGATCACGATGCTGCCGATCATCATCCCCACCGGTAGGCACGCCAGCAGTAGGCCGCCGGCCGCGACCGGCAGCCCGCGCACGGCGACGTACGGCACGAGCAGGCTCTCCGCCCCGGTCACGCAGGCCGGCGGCAGCCACTGGGCCAGGATCAACGTGCGGATGGTGCGGTCGCGCAGCAGCTGCCGGTTCCCGGTCCAGCTCCGGCGCACCGCCGACGACAGGCCCCGGCCGGAAATCCGCAGGTCGGGCAGCCGAAACCGGACCCAGGCGGCGGCCAGGAAATGCAGCACGGCGCTGACCAGCATGGCGTGGTGAGCCCCGAGCACGGCCACCGCGGCGCCGGCCCCGGCCATGCCGATGAGCTGCGCGGACGACGACGCCAGGTTGAGCAGCGACCGCCCGAGCACATAGCTCTCCCCGTCGAGCCCGTCGGCCACCACGCGGCCGGCGGCCCCGTTGACCAGCGGCGTCACCATGGACACCGCGGCGACCAGGGCCAGGCTCACCCCCACCGGCAGGTCGGCCAGGGCCAGCAGCAGGCCGCTGCCGAACTCCACGCCGTAGCCGGCGGCGATCAGCTGGCGCGGCGGCAGCAGGTCGGCCACCGCGCCGAGCAGGCTGCCGCCGATCAGCTGGGGCAGGAACGAAATCCCGTACGCCACCGCGGCCAGCAGCGTCGAGCCGGTGAGGGCGAACACGAGCACCGACAGCGCGACGATGCGCAGCGTGTCGGCGGTGATGGCGAGGGTGCGGGTGGCGAACAGCACCCGGTACGGGGCGTGGGCCAGCACGCCGGCGTAAGTCATGCCGCCAGCCTGCGGCCGGCTGCGGCGAACAAGCCAAAGTTACGTGCGTGGACGTAAGGTCGGGCCATGCTCCGGTTCGAGGTCGGCGGCGAGGACCTGGTGCGCAGCCGGTTCGCGCTGTCGCCGCTGTTCGAGCTGGACGGCCTGCTCCGCCGCCTGGCCGGCCTGTCCCAGCACCGCCTGCCCGGTCCCTGGCTGACGCGCGTGACGCCCCCGTACCGCCGGCTGCGACAAGATCCCGCCTTCCGTGCGGCCATGGCCCTGCACTCCCCGAAGCGCGGCGCGGCGTTCACGGCCCCGCCGGCAAAGGGCCTGACCCAGACCGTCGAGGACGACCTCGCCGCGGTCCGGGCCACGCCGCTCCCCCAGGCCCGCTCGGAGATCGCCGCCCTCAAGCCCGTCGCCGACGACGAGGCCCGCGCCGTCCTCGACGCGCCGGACGTCGTGCCGCGCCTGGCCGACGCGCTGGAACTCGCCTGGCACGAGCTGCTGGCCCCGGACTGGCTCCAGCTGCGGGCCATCTGCGAGCGGGACGTCGTGCACCGGGCCGGTCTGCTGGGCCGCGGCGGCTGGCTGGCCGCCCTCGACGGCCTGCACGCCAGGGTCCGGTGGCGCGACCAGGGCATCGAGGTGCTGCGGTCCGCCGACGCCACGGTCGATCTCCGGGGCGAGGGCCTGCTGTTCGTGCCGTCGGTTTTCGTCTGGCCGGGCCTGGCTGTGCACCACGAAGACCCCTGGCCGAAGGCGCTGATCTATCCGGCTCGTGGCGTCGCCGCCCTGTGGGAGACGACCACCCCCGATCCCGGTGCCCTCGCCGACCTGCTGGGCCGGACGCGGGCCCAGCTCCTCAACGCCCTGGACACGCCGGCCAGCACCACCCAGCTGGCCCGCAGCCTCGGCCTGGTCGTCGGCGCGGTCGGCGACCACCTCACGGTGCTGCGCAAGGCCGGCCTGCTCGACCGGGTCCGCGCCGGCCGCTCCGTGCTCTACCACCGCACGCCCGTCGGCGACGCCCTCGCCGCCCAGCCATAACGAACGGCCCCCGGTCCGAAGACCGGGGGCCGCTGGTCAGAGCCTTGATCAGGCGTCGGGCTGCTGGGGCTTGCCCGCCAGCTCCTTGTCCTGGTTGAGCTGGCTCTCGCCCGTCACCACGTTGGACCGGGTGTGCAAGGCCTTGCGGGCGCCTTCCAGCGCGGTGACCTCGTCCGCCGGGTCCGGGCCCCAGAACCCGCCGGAGACCGGCGCGCCGGCCGAGCCCAGCTTGTTCATCTTCTTGGGCACGGGTGCGCCCTGGTAGGCCAGCTCGTGCGGGTGGCCGTGGTCGTCGACCGGGCCCAGCGGCTGGTGCAGCTCGATGAACTCACCGTGCGGCAGCCGCTTGATGATACCGGTCTCGATGCCGTGCTCCAGCACCTCGCGGTCGGCCCGCTGCAGGCCGATGCAGATCCGGTAGGTGGCCCAGTACACCAGCGGCGGCAGGACCAGCAGGCCGATGCGGCCGATCCAGGTCGTCGCGTTCAGCGAGATGTCGAACTTGTCGGCGATGATGTCGTTGCCGCCGGACAGCAGGCACACCATGAAGAACGTGATGGCCATCATGCCCAGGCTGGTCCGCACCGGCACGTCCCGCGGCCGCTGCAGCAGGTTGTGGTGCGCGGTGTCCTTGGTCAGCTTGCGCTCCAGGAACGGGTAGACCGCGGCGATGCCGGTCAGCAGCGGCAGGCCCAGCATGAACGGCAGGAACGGTGCCGGGATGGTGAAGTTGGCCCAGCCACCGAGGTGGATGTAGGCCTCCCAGGCCGGCCACAGCCGGACCAGCCCGTCGGTCCAGCCCATGTACCAGTCCGGCTGCGAGCCGGCGGAGACCTGGGCCGGGTTGTACGGGCCGAAGTTCCAGATGGGGTTGATCTGGAACAGGCCGGACATCAGCGCGATGACCGCGGTGACCAGGGCGAAGAAGCCGCCGCCCTTGGCCGCGAACACCGGCATGATGCGCACGCCGACCACGTTGCGCTCGGTCCGACGCGGGCCGGGGAACTGGGTGTGCTTCTGGTACCACACCAGGCCCAGGTGCACGGCGATCAGCGCCAGGATCACGCCGGGCAGCAGCAGGATGTGCAGTGTGTAGATCCGCGGCAGGATCACGTTGCCCGGGAACTCGCCGCCGAACAGCAGCCAGTCCACCCAGGTGCCCAGCACCGGGATCGACTCGATCAGGCCGAACATGACGCGCAGGCCGGTGCCGGACAGCAGGTCGTCGGGCAGCGAGTAGCCGAAGAAGCCCTCGAGCGAGCCGATCATGAACAGCACGACGCCGATGACCCAGTTGACCTCACGCGGGCGCCGGAAGGCGCCGGTGAAGAAGATCCGGAACATGTGGGCGACGATCGCCGACATGAACAGCAGCGCGGCCCAGTGGTGGATCTGCCGCACGAACAGGCCGCCGCGGACCTCGAACGAGATGTCCAGGGTCGAGGCGAAGGCCCGCGACATCTGGATGCCGCGCAGGTTGTCGAACACGCCGTTGTAGGTGACCTCCTGCATGGAGGGGTCGAAGAACAGCGCCAGGTACGTGCCGGACAGCAGCAGCACGATGAAGCTGTACAGGGCGATCTCGCCGAGCAGGAAGGACCAGTGCGACGGGAAGACCTTGTTCAGCTGGCGACGCATGCCGGCGGCCAGGTGGAACCGGTCGTCGGCCCACTTCGCCGCGCCACCGGCGACGCGGGTCGCCGTGTTGGCCGGCTTGGTCGGCGTCGTGATGCCGCTCATGAGTCACGCTCCCAGAACGCCGGGCCGATGGGCTCGATGAAGTCGCTCCGCGCCATCAAGTATCCGCTTTCGTCAACCGTCAACGGAAGCTGGGGCAGCGCGCGAGCGGCCGGGCCGAAGACCGGCTTGGCGTACTCGAACACGTCGAACTGCGACTGGTGGCACGGGCACAGCAGGCGCCCGGTCTGCTGCTCGTACAGCGAGGTCGGGCAGCCGAGGTGGGTGCAGATCTTCGAGTACGCGTAGAAGTCGCCGAAGTTGAAGTTCTCCTGGCCGGCCCGCTTGACCACGTTCTGGCCCGGCCGCAGCCGGATGAGCATGACCGGGTTGTCCGCGCGGTGCATCGCCGCGGACAGCGCCTCCTCGTTGCCACGCTCCGACTCGCGGAACGGGAACACGGTCTCGAAGCCGCCGGCGTCCAGGTCCTCGGGACGGATCAGCACGACCTCGGCGGCGTCGCCGGTGTTGCGGCGCAGGTACACCTTCTCGCCCGGGAAGTTCGGCTGCCAGCCGGTGTGCCAGAGCGAGTCCTTGGAGTTGGTGTCCGCGAACGGGTTCTTCAGCATGCCGCCCAGCGGCAGCACGACCAGGCCGAGGCCCATCACGCCGGCCGCCGCGCCCGCCGACCGCTTGACCAGCGAGCGGCGGGTGATGGTGCTGCGGTTGCCCGCGTCGGCCAGCTCGGCCAGCACCGTCTCCTGGTCGACCTTGGCCGAGCCGCCGTCGTGGCGGTCCTGCACGGCCAGCTCGTGCGGGATGAACTGCTTGGTGTAGGCCAGCGCGCCGACACCGAGGCCCAGAATGGTCAGGCCCAGCGTCACGCCGATCACCGGCGTGTACAGGCTGTACCAGAAGTACCCGTCGGTGTCCGGCGCCTGGTACTCGGACGGCCACGCGATGAACGCCACGATGAAGGCGACACCGGCAACCGCGGCCAGCAGGAACCAGTACGCCACCTGGCGCTCGGCGCGCTTCTCGGCCTTGGTGCCCTTGACCGGCCACGGGTCCTCGTAGCTGATCAGCTCGACGCCGTCCAGCTTGGTGCCCAGCGTGACCAGCTCGTCCCGGGTCATGCTGTCCAGCTCTGCCTCGGTGGGCAGCTTCTCCTGCTCGTCGCCGCTCATGCCTTGCTTCCGATCCAGAGGGTCACGCCGACCAGCGCGGCGATGCCCACGATCCACCCGATGAGGCCCTCAGAGATCGGGCCGAGTCCGCCGAGCGCGTTGCCGCCGGGGTTGTTGTTGCCGTCGGTCACCGACTTGATGTAGCCGATGATGTCCTTCTTCTCGTCCGGCGTGAGCTGCCGGTCGCCGTACACCGGCATGTTCTCCGGGCCGGTCAGCATCGCCGTGTAGATCTGGCTCGGCGTCACGCCGTCCAGCTCGGGCGCGTACTTGCCGGAGGACAGCGCGCCACCGCGGCCGGTGAAGGTGTGGCAGGCCGCGCAGTTGAGCCGGAACAGCTCGCCGCCGCGCGAAGGGTCGCCGCCGATGAGCTGCGCGTCGGACTCCGTCGGCTTCTCCTTGCCGCCGCCGTTGGCCTGGATGAACGCGTCGAGCGCGTCGATCTGCTGCGGCGTGAAGGCCGGGGGCTTGCGCGCGGCCTCGGCGGTCTGACCGCCGGACAGCGGCATGCGGCCGGTGGAGAGCTGGAAGTAGGACGCCGCCGAGCCGACCCCGATCAGGCTGGGCCCGCGGTCCTTGACGCCCTGCAGGTTCTGGCCGTGGCAGGTGATGCAGCTGTTGTTGAACAGCTGCCGGCCCTGCTCGACGAGCGCGTTGGTGTCCGAGGCCTGCGCGACTTGCGGGGCGGGCACCGCGACGGCGTAGAGCGCGCCCGCGCCCAGCAGCGCGATCCCGAGCGCCAGCAGGCCGGAGACCCGCCGCTTGAGCTTGGACCGCGAGCGGGCCCGCTTCCCCGCGGGGGCGGACGTACCCGCCGCGTCGGCGGGTGGCGTGGTGGTCATGGAGGGCAACCCTTGCTGTCAGTTCGGGGCTGGGTCAGGGAATGAGGTAGATGACGGCGAACAGGCCGATCCAGACGATGTCGACGAAGTGCCAGTAGTACGACACCACGATCGCCGAGGTCGCCTGCGCCGGCGTGAACTTGCTCAACCTCGTTCTGATCAGCAGGAAGATGAAGGCAATGAGGCCGCCGATGACGTGCAGCCCGTGGAAGCCGGTCGCAAGGAAGAAGACCGTGCCGAAGGCCGAGCCGGGGATGGTCGTCCCCTCCTCGACCAGGCTCCGGTACTCGTTGGCCTGGCCCAGCACGAAGATCAGGCCCATCACGAAGGTCAGGACGTACCAGCGGCGCAGGCCGAAGACGTCGCCGCGCTCGGCGGCGAACACGCCCCACTGACAGGTGACCGAGGAGAGCACCAGGATGATGGTGAACGGCAGCGCGTACGCCTTGTCCAGGTGCGTGGGCGCCGGCGGCCACACGCCGGTGTTCTGGGCCTTCACGGTGAAGTACATCGCGAACAGGCCCGCGAAGAACATGAGCTCGCTGGACAGCCACACGATGGTGCCCACGCTGACCATGTTCGGGCGATTCAGCGAGTGGACCCGCTGAGCGATGGGGGGAGCTGCCGTTGTCACGGGTCGCATTATTGCCTGCGGTGGATCAGGCCGCCCGGTCGGGTGGGGTGCAACGGGAGATCGACAGCGATGGGCGTGTTCGAGCGATTGCGGTCACTGTTCGGTCGGCGTCCAGATTTGCCGTTCGACCTGGACAACCCTGATTTAAACGTGGTTGCCGAGGCGTTCGATCCGGCCGAGGCGGACTCGGCCGTGCTGGCCCGTTCGCCCCGGCTGAGAGCCGGTGAGAAGGCGGTGCTGCGGCATCACCTGGTGCTGCCGGCGGCCGCCGTCGAACGGGCCCGTGAGCTGCTGGCCCAGGACGGTTGGGAGCTGCGGGTGGTCGAACCGGGCGATCCGGTGCGGCTGCACGCCCTGCGGGCCCAGGTCATCACCGCCCTGAGCTGCGCGCAGGAGCGGTCCCGGATGGCCGGGCTGGCCCAGCGGCTGGGCGGCGACGCCTCGGGATGGGACTGCTTGCAGACCTGAAGGTGTGACACAGATAGCATCACGGTATGAGCACGCAGACGTGGAAGGTCCTGGTCTTCAGCCACCGGCCGGAGGTCCGCGAGGCGATCACCACCGCCGTCGGCCGTCGCCCGGCGCCGGACCTGGGCCGCGTGGAGTACGTCGAGGTCGGCACCGTGGCGGACGTGCTCTACCACGTCGACAGCGGCGCCATCGACCTGGCCATCCTCGACGGCGAGGCGCAGCCCACCGGCGGCATGGGGCTGTCCCGGCAGCTCAAGAACGAGATCACCAACTGCCCGCCGATCGTGATCGCCGTGCGGCGCAAGGACGACCGCTGGCTGGCCACCTGGTCGCAGGCGGACGCCGTCATCGTGCATCCGCTCGACCCGTTGGCCGCGGCCGAGACCGTCGCAGAGGTGCTGCGGTCCGGTGCGCCCGCGGCCAGATGAGCACGCTGACCTGGCCCGACCTGCTGGGCGCGCTGATCGCCGGGGACGACCTGACGGCGGAGCAGACCGGCTGGGCGATGGACCAGGTGATGACCGGCGCGGCCACATCGGCCCAGATCGCCGGCTTCGCAGTCGCGCTGCGGGCCAAGGGCGAGACGCCCGACGAGGTGCTCGGCATGGCCGACTCGATGCTGCGGCACGCGCGGACCGTGGACGTGGCCGGGCGGGCGATCGACATCGTCGGCACCGGCGGCGACCAGGCCCACACCGTGAACATCTCGACCATGACGGCCATCGTCACGGCCGCCGCCGGCGTGCCCGTCGTCAAGCACGGGGCGCGGGCCTCGTCGTCCAAGTGCGGCACCGGTGACGTGCTCGAGGAGCTCGGCGTCGCCATCGAGCTGCCGCCGGACGCGGTGCAGCGCTGTGTGACCGAGGTCGGCATCGGGTTCTGCTTCGCGCCCGCCTACCACCCGGCGCTGCGCTTCACCTCCGGGCCGCGGCGTGAGCTGGCCATCCCGACCGCGTTCAACATCCTCGGGCCGCTGTCCAACCCGGCACAGCCGAAGTACGGGCTGGTCGGCTGCGCGCGGGAGTCGATGGCCGGCGTGATGGCCGGTGTGTTCGCCTCGCGCGGCGCCCATGTGCTCCTGGTGCACGGTGACGACGGGCTGGACGAGATCACCACCACCACCACGACTTCGGCGTGGATCGCCCAGGACGGGGCCGTGCGCCAGGACCGGATCGACCCGTCGCGGCTGGGCATCGCCCCGGCGCTGCCGGCCGACCTGGTCGGCGGCGACGCGCCGTACAACGCCCAGGTGGTGCGGGATCTGCTGACCGGCCGGCCGGGTCCGGTGCGGGACGCCGTGCTGATCAACGCCGCCGGCGCCGTGGCCGTGTTCAACAACCTGAGCGACGACGTGCACGCCGACATGCTGGCCGCCAAGGATGTCGCCACCCAGGCCATCGACTCCGGCGCCGCCGCCGCACTTCTCGACCGCTGGATCGCCCTCTCCACCAAGCTCGCCACCACCCCCTGAGTCCCGCGACTCGCGGTTAGAGGAGGCCGGTGACTGTCGTGTCGTGGCCGGCGAGGACCTTTCCAGGGTCTGCGCCGAGCACTTTGTGCAGCATGGTGGCGTAGACGTCGCGGAAGTCGGTGCTCTCCTTGAGATCGCCGTTGTCGAGGTCGGTCAGGCTGGGCTGCTCGCCGTAGAAGCCGCCGTTGACGCCGTCGCCGAGGACAAAAACCGGCCCGGCGGTGCCGTGGTCGGTGCCGTCGCTGGCGTTCGCGCCGACGCGGCGGCCGAACTCCGAGTAGACCAGCACCACGACCTTCTTGCCCCGCACGCGATCCACGAACGCCGACAGGGCCTGGTCGAGCTCGGTGAGCAGGCGCTGCTGCGTGCCCTTCTCGTCGGCATGGGTGTCGAAACCGCCCAGTGACACGGAATAGGCCCGCGTGGGCACGCCCGCCTCGACCAGCCCGGCGACGACGTCCAACTGGGCCGCCAGCTGGCCTTTGTTGCCACTGCTGGGTTTCACTGCCGGCCCCAGCTTGGTCGCCGTGGTGTGCAGGTCGGCGATGGACCGCGCGACCCGGGCTTGGTCCGGGGCCTCACCGGCGGACGGTTTTCCCAACAGCTCGAAGGCTTTGCCCACGGCCCCGATCGGCAGCTTCAGCCCGGTCACCGGCAGCGTCGCCCCGGCGGCCCGCTGGCCGGCCATCAACGGCGGCAGCACGGGTTCGATCGACACGGCCCGCAGCGGGTCGTCGCCGGTCACGTCCAGCCAGCGGCCGAGCCAGCCGGTCGGCTGCGGGCTGTCCGGCGAGGCCGTCTGCCAGATGGCCATGGACCGGAAGTGGCTGTGGTCGGGCCTGGGGTAGCCGACGCCGCGCACGACGGCCAGCCGCTTGTCGTCCCAGAGCTTCTTGAGGCCCTTCATGCCCGGGTTGAGGCCGAGGCCGTCGCCGAGGTCCAGCACCTCGTGCGGCTGGTAGGCCAGATCGGGCCGGGCTTTCTGATACGCCGCGTCGGCGGCCGGGATCACGGTGTTCAGGCCGTCGTTGCCGCCGTACAGGGTGCAGACCACGAGCACGCCGTCGTCGGGGCTCAAAGGATCCCGGGTGGCGGCGGCGATCAGGTCGGTCCAGTCGACCTGCGTCGCGCCGGCCGCGAGTGCGCCGGCCCCGACCACGCCGCTGGCGACGATGAAGCCGCGTCGACTGAGTTTCACTGGCTCACCACGTATTCCGGCGTACAGGCCGCCATCGTGACCAGCTCCGCCCCGTTGAGACCGGTCAGCGCCTGCGCACTGCGCTGGCTCCAGGTGTCGACGCCGAGCGCCTGTCCGGCCGCCGCCGCGGACGAGATGTGCGACACATCGGCGTGGGCGGCGATCAGCTGCGCCAGGTGCAGCCGGGCCAGCCCGGCCGAGGTCGTCAGCCAGGACTGCGCGGCCGGCCAGCCGCCGACACTGGGCGGCTCGAACGGCACCTGCCCCAGACCCCGCAGGCCGGCTTCCAGCTGCGTGACCGGCAGTTTCGAGGGCTGCACGGCCAGCGCCCGCATCAGGCCGACGGCCCATTCCACCGGCTGCTTGACCAGGGTCGTCGCCGGATCGCGGAACGGCGGTTCCGCGAGCACGGCCCGCAGCAGCCCCCCGATGGACCGCTGCGGACCGTAGCCGGCGACCAGCCGGTCGAGCGCGTCCGCCGCGGGCGGCGTCGCGCTGACCAACCGGAACCACAGCCGGCTCGCCACAAAACGCGGCGAGTCCGGACGATTCAGCACGATGTCGACAAAACCGCCGGCATCGAGATTTTCCGTGATTCCCAACACGGTCTTGCCGCCGGAGTCGTGGCGTTTCGCCACCAACTCCGCGGTCATCGCATCCCGGTTCACCAGCCACCCGGTGAGCGCACGGGCCGCCTCTCGCACATCGGTTTCGCTGTAATGGCCGACGCCGAGGGTGAACAGCTCCATGAACTCGCGGGCCAGGTTCTCGTTGGCCGCGCCGACCTTGTTCTGCTGGCCGTCCAGCCACAGCAGCATCGCCGGGTCCACGACCATCGCCTTGGCCAGCGCGCCGAAGTCGCCGCCGCCCAGGGCGCGCAGCGTCTGGTTCTGATGCAGCATCAGGCGGGCGCTGTGCACCTTCTGCACGCTGGTGGCGAAATGCCCGTGCCAGAACCAGGTCAGCCGCTCCGGCAGCGCCGACGCGGTGCCGGCCAGCCGGTCCAGCCACCACTGCGCGGCCATGATCTGCTGGCTGCGCAACGTCTTCTGCCGCTGCTTGCGCTCGGCCGTGCTGGCATTCTTACCGGCCTGCGGCGGCTCCGCGCCCAGATCGGGCAACGGCGTGCCATCCGGCTGCTGGGCCAGCACCTGCTCGCAGGCGGCCGCGAATCCCCGCTGCGACAACGATTCCAGCTCGCCCGGACGCGGACCGAAGCCGAAGCGGTCCAGCAGTCGCCGGGTGGCGGCGCGGTCGTCTAGTGGCGGCACACGTCAGATCGTGCGCGAAAACGGCCCCGGGCAGAATGCCCGGGGCCGTTCGCTCAGCAAGCCTTCAGGTGCGCGCGCAGACGAGCACTGTTCACTCGTGGTTGGGCTTCGTGTGGTACTCGAAGACCAGGCCGCCCACCGTGATCAGCACCAGCACGACCGTGACGACCAGCATCCAGGTCTGGAAGAACGCCAGCGACAGGGCGCCGATCGCGGCGGCCATCGCGATGCCGAACGGCCAGTAGCTGCCCGGACTGAAGAAGCCCAGCTCGCCCGCGCCGTCGCTGACCTCGGCCTCGGTGTCGTCCTCGGGACGCTCCGGGATGCGCCGGGCCACGAACCGGAAGTACGTGCCGGTGATCAGGCACAGACCGCCGGTCAGGGTGAGCGCGACGATGCCGACCGGCTCCTTGGCCCACAGGCCGTAGATGACGGCCATGATGAAGCAGAAGCCGGCGACGACCTCGAAGATCCTGGATTCAATCTTCATCGGTTGTACCTCAGCTTCCGGTCCGGGCCGTGCGGTCCGTGTTGAACGGGTGCGTGGTCGTCGCCAGCGGCGCGCACAGGTCGCCGCAGTTCAGCTGGGACAGCGCCTCGGCCGTGGTGTAGCCCTTGCCCGTCTTCGGGTTCACCTTTTCCCGCAGCTGGATGTACTGCTGGAACAGGTCGTCCGGCAGGGCCCTGACCTCGAAGTTCATCGCCGAGTGGTACGCGCCGCACAGCTCGGCGCAGTGGCCGACGAACGCGCCCTTCTGGTCGATCGTGTTCTGGAAGGACGAGTCCTGGTTGTTCTTGTCCGGATCCGGGAACACGTCGCGCTTGAAGTTGAAGGCCGGCACCCAGAACGAGTGGATGACGTCGGTGGACAGCAGGTTGTACTGGATCCACTTGCCGGTGGGCAGCACGAGCAGCGGAATCTCGCTGCTGGAGCCCACCGTGGACACCGGGTTGCCGTCCGGACCCTTGGTGTTCTCGTACTTGAACTCCCAGTTCCACTGGAAGCCGATCACGTCCACCGTGACGTCCGGGGTGTGGCTCTTGTCCGTGACGTAGTTCTCGGTGGTGGCGGTGAAGTAGAACAGCACCGCCACGATGACCACCGGGATGACCGTGTAGACGATCTCCAGCGGGTGGTTGTACTGCAGCTGCTTGGGCAGCTCCTCCGACCGCTTGCGGTGGAACACCACCGGCCACAGGATCAGGATCGCCACGACCAGGCCGACCGCGAGCGCGGCCACCACGGACCAGGTCCACAGGTCGCGCATGGCGTCGGCCTGCGGCGTGATGCCGACCGGCCAGCCGAAACGCAGAACCTCGTCGGTCGAACAGCCGCTTGCGGCAACCGCGACCAGGCCGGCAAGCCCGGCGAGTTTGGCGACCCGTGCTTTCCGGGTGCCCTCCATCAGGCGCACTGCTCGCTGCCTCCTCGTGACGGGCTTTGGCGTGGAACCACGCCATCCGCTGCTCAGCAGCGGTGACGGCACCCCGCCGTCAGTCAGAACGGAGCCTAACCCAGTCATCAGGACGTCACCGTTCGGGGGTGATCGAGACGGGCCAAGGCGGGAAAGGCGGGCGGCAGGCAACGGGCCGTGGGGGTGCCGCGTCTACCGATGCGAGCCGCCCCGCGTGCCCAGGTGCGGCCGCCTGCCCGAGGCCGTCGGCCTGCTGCCCGTTCACGGCCCTCCGGCCGCTGCCCGTTCACAGGCCTCCGGCCGCTGCCCGTTCACAGGCCTCCGGCCAGCTGTGGGCATACTGGGCTGCGAGCCGGTGTGGAAGTGCCCTGTTTCGATGAGAGGTGCGGTTAGGACGTGTGCGGTCTTCTTGGACTGATCTGTCCCACTGAGAACGCGGCCGCC
>DASWRQ010000209.1:0-32364 GCA_036403095.1 Kutzneria sp.
GTCGTGACGCTGAACTGGCCCTTCCAGCCGAACTGAGCCAGCTGGCTCTGCGCGGTGGAGACGGTCAGCCCGACCAGGTTGGGCATCTGGAACTGGTCGCCGAGCGACACGGTCAGCGTGACGGTGCTGTTCGGGGCGGCCTTGCCGGTCGGGGTCTGGCTGAGCACCTGGTCCTTGGGCTGGGTGCTGGACTTGGTCGACTTCGAGACCTTGAAGCCGGCGCTCTCCAGGTTGCTCTTGGCCGCGCTGAACGACTGGCCGGTCTGGTCGGGCACGTCCACCAGGTCCGGAGCCTTGCCGATGATCAGCGTGATGGTCGCGCCCTCGGCGACCTGCGAGCCGGCCGGCGGGTTGGTGGTGCTGACCTTGCCGATGAGATTCGAGTCCTGCACGACCTCGGTCGAGGTGGTCGGCGAGACCACGAGCTTGCGGCTCTGCAGGTCCTTGGTCGCGTCGTCCTGCGACTTGCCCGACTCGTCCGGCAGCGCGAACGTGTTCGGCGACTTGCCGACGCTCAACTTGATCGAGGTCGTCTTGGCGACGGTGCCCGACTGCGGGTCCTGCGTGATGACGTTGCCGACCTGGTCGGTCGTGCACGCCGGCGCGGAGCCGTCGACGGTCGAGCCGCAGGGGACGTAGGTGACCGTCGGATTCACGAAGCCCTTGTCCCGGATCGCCTGCTGCGCCTCTGGCAGCCGCATGCCGGTGACCTTGGGCACCTCGGCGTTGTTGGCGTTGTTCGAGTTGTTGCCGCCGAGGACCATCGTGGTCAGCCAGGCGGCAAGGGCCAGCACGGCGATGCAGATCAGCACCACGCCGGCGATGGTCAGGGCCCGTTTGCGGCGGGCCTTGCGTTCGGCTTCCTCGTCGGCCTCGTAGTCGTAGGCGTCGTACTCGGGCTCCTCCGAGGCCGGCGCGGGGCGGTGGCGACCGGTGACGACCTGGGTCCGGGCACCGTTGCCGTTGCCCATGAACGCGGTGCGCTCCTCGGCCGACATCACGGCCGGCGCGGACGGCCGCTGACCGGACAGCACGCGCACCAGGTCGGCCCGCATCTCGGCGGCCGACTGGTAGCGGTTGGCCGGGCCCTTGGCCATGGCCTTGAGCACGATGGAGTCCAGCGCCGGCGTCACCTGAGGGTTGACCGAGGACGGCGAGGGCGGCTCTTCCCGCACGTGCTGGTAGGCGACGGCGACCGGGGAGTCGCCGGTGAACGGCGGCTGTCCGGTCATCAGCTCGAACAACACGCAGCCGGCGGCGTAGACGTCGGAGCGGGCGTCGACCGCCTCGCCCCGCGCCTGCTCCGGCGACAGGTACTGCGCGGTGCCGATGACGGCGGCGGTCTGCGTGACGGCGGCCTGCCCGTCGTGGATGGCGCGGGCGATGCCGAAGTCCATCACCTTCACCGCGCCGGTCTTGGTGATCATTATGTTGGCCGGCTTCACATCCCGGTGGATGATGCCGTGCCGGTGGCTGAAGTCCAGCGCCGCGCAGACGTCGGCCATGACCTCCATGGCCCGCTTGCCGGTCAGCGGCCCCTGGGTCTTGACGATGTCCCGCAGCGTCCGCCCGTCCACGTACTCCATGACGATGTAGGGCAGCGGGCCGTACTCGGTCTTGGTCTCGCCGGTGTCGTACACGGCGACGATCGCGGGGTGGTTGAGGGCGGCTGCGTTCTGCGCCTCGCGGCGGAAGCGCTCCTGGAACTGCGGGTCCCTGGCGAGGTCGGCGCGCAGCACCTTCACGGCGACGTCCCGGCCGAGACGGACGTCGCGGCCTTTGTGGACCTCCGACATCCCACCGTAGCCGAGGGTCTCGCCCAGTTCGTAACGGTTGGAGAGCAGTCGCGGAGTGCTCATCGGTGCGTCGTCTCGTTCCTCGTCAACAGTCGTCCCATCATGCTCCTGCCGCCCGCCTCAGCCACCGGGACCCCGCCCCGCGCAGGTGACCGTCCCCAGACATCGGTCCTGTGCCGGTCGGTCACCGGTGAGCTTTGCCGTGGTCGGTCTTCCGGTGCCCTCGGTCCCCGCGCCCGAGCGCTGCCATTCGCGAATCCCCCAGACCGCGAGCAGACTCACCAGAATCACCACCAACAACGCCAGCAGGACCCACAGCCCGGTCCGGTTCGGTCTGGGCTGTTGCGGGGGTCCCAGCAGAAAGGTACCGGTGCCGGGCCCCATCGGAGCAGCCGACGGCGGGACCTGAGGTGGAACCACCGGAATGGCCCCCGGCGGATAGGTCGGCGGCCCGGCCACCATCGGCCGCTGCTGCTGCATCGGGATCGCCATCGCCAGACCGGACGGCGTCGGCAGCGGCAGGCCGGCCCGCACCGCGCCGACCGCGGCGGCGAACTCGCCGCCGTTGCGGTAGCGCTGACGCGGATCCTTCACCAGCGTCGCCTCGATCAGCGTCCGCACACCCGGCGGCACGTCCGGCGGCAGCGGCGGTGGGACCTCCCGGATGTGCATCATCGCCACCGTGACGGCGTTCTCCGACAGGAACGGCCGCCGGCCGGCCAGGCACTCGTAGCCGACCACGGCCAACGCGTACACGTCGCTGGCCGGCTCGGCCTCCTGCCCGACGGCCTGCTCGGGGGCGATGTAGTGGGCGGTGCCCATCACCATGCCGGACCGGGTCACCGGAGCGGCGTCGGCCGCCTTGGCGATGCCGAAGTCGGTCAGCTTCGCCTTGCCGGTCGGGCCGACCAGGATGTTGCCGGGCTTCACGTCCCGGTGCACGTAGCCCCGCTCGTGCGCGGCCTGCAGCGCGGCTCCGCACTGCTGCAACAGATCCAGCGTGCGGTCCGGGGCCAGTCGGCCCTGGTTGGAAAGGATCGCGGCCAGCGGCTCGCCGGCCACCAGCTCCATCACCAGATAGGCGGTGTCCTCCGGGCCGTCCGGCTCGGAGGCCGTCTCGCCGTAGTCGTGCACCGCGGCGATGCCCGGGTGGTTGAGCGACGCGGTGGTCCTCGCCTCGGTGCGAAACCGGTGCAGGAACTCGGGATCGCCGGACAGCTCGGGCTTGAGCACCTTCACCGCAACGGCGCGGTCCAGCCGGGAGTCGGTCGCCTCCCACACCTCGCCCATGCCGCCGACGGCGATGCGCCGCGCCAGCCGGTAGCGGTCGGCGAGCAGCTGCCCGGTGGTGAGCATCGTCAGCCTCCCCCGGCAAGGTAGGCGTTGATGGTCGCACGGCCGACGCCGGCGGCCACGGAGCTGCCGGTGGCGGCCAGGCCGCGGTCGCCACCGTTCTCCACCACTACGCAGACGGCGATCTGCGGGTTGTCCGCCGGCGCGAACGCCACGTACCAGGCGTGCGGCGGGGTGTTCTTCGGGTCGGTGCCGTGCTCGGCGGTGCCGGTCTTGGAGGCGATCTTGACGTTGGCCTGCTTGCCGGCGCCGCCGGTGTGCTGCTCCGACAGCAGCATCATGGCCTTGACCTGGTCGGCGACGTCCTTGGACAGGGCCGGGCCGCCCGGCGCCTCCTGCGGGGCGAAACTGGAGATCGACGACATGTCCGGGGCCAGGATGTTCTTCACCAGCTGCGGCTGCATGCGCACGCCGCCGTTGGCGATGGTCGCCGCGACCATGGCGTCCTGGATCGGGGTCAGCTTCACGTCCCGCTGGCCGATGCCGCTCTGGAACAGCGCCGCCTCGTCCGGGATCGTGCCGACGGTCGAGGTGGCCACCGGCACCGGCACGGTCAGGTCGGTCTGCCCGATGCCGAACTTGGCCGCCTGCTGGATCAGGTTGTCCTTGCCGACCTTGCCGGCCAGCGTGGAGAACGCCGTGTTGCAGGAGTACTCGATGGCGATCGTGACCGAGACCTGGTTGTTGGTGCCCTCGGGGCAGGTCTCGTTGGCGAAGTTGGACAGCGTGGTCGAGGTGCCCGGCAGCGTGATCGTCGGATCGGCCGGCAGGTTCTTGGTGTTGGCGTCGTCGATGCCGTCGGCCAGCGCCGCGGACGCCACCACCAGCTTGAAGGTGGACCCCGGCGGCAGCGTCTCCTGGGTGGCCCGGTTCAGCGCCGGCTTGTTCGGGTCGTCGTCCAGCTTGGTGATGGTGTCGCGCTGGGTGGCGTTGTCGTGCGAGGCCAATGGGTTCGGGTCGAACGACGGCGTGCTCACCATGGCCAGGATCTCGCCGGTGGACGGCTTGAGCGCCACCACGGCGCCGGTGAAGTTCTTGGCCGTCATGCCCGCGTAGGCCGCGTCCTGCGTCTTCGGGTCGACGGTCAGCTGCACGTTGCCGCCGCGCGGGTCCCGGCCCGTGATCAGGTCGGACAGCCGGCGCACGAACAGCTTCGACGACGAGCCGTTGAGCACGTCGTCCTCGGCCCGCTCGATGCCGGTCGCGCCGAAGATCGACGAGTAGTAGCCGGTAACCGGCGCGTACTCCGGGCCGTTCTTGTAGACCCGCAGGTAGTGCTGCGCGTCCTTGGTCTCGACCGAGTTGGCCAGGATGGTGCCGGTGGCGCTGACGATCTGGCCGCGCTGGCGGCCGTACTCCTCCATCACGCTGCGCCGGTTGGCCGGGTTGTTGGCGTACGTGTCGGCGTTGATGACCTGCACGTAGGTCAGGTTGGCCAGCAACAGCAGGACCATCACCATCATGGTGAGGCCGACCCGGCGTAGTGGCTTGTTCACGTCGGTCGCTCCACGAGGACGGTGCTTGCCTCAGCGATCGGCGCCTGCGGCTTGGGACGGCTGGCCTGCGGGCGGCGCGCGGCGTCGGAGATCCGCAGCAACAGCGCCACCATGATGTAGCTGGCCAGTAGGGACGAGCCACCGGCCGACAGGAACGGCGCGGTCAGACCGGTCTCCGGGATGAGCTTGCTGATGCCGCCGATGACCACGAACATCTGCCACATCAGCAGGAAGGACAGGCCGCCGGCGAGCAGCTTGCCGAAGGTGTCGCGCACGGCCAGGCCGCTGCGCAGGCCGCGCATGGCCAGCATCATGTAGACCACGATCATCGCGGTCAGGCCGATGAAGCCCAGCTCCTCGCCGAAGGCCGACACGATGAAGTCGCTGCTGACCACCGGCACCAGCTCCGGGTGGCCGGCGCCCAGCCCGGCGCCGGCGATGCCGCCGCTGCCCAGGCTGAACAGCGACTGCACCATCTGGTAGCCGTCGTTCTGCGCGTCGGCGAACGGGTCGATCCAGTTCGTCACGCGGGTCTGCACGTGGATGAACATCTTGTAGGCCAGCGTGGCGCCGCCCATGAACAGCACGATGCCGATCCAGACCCAGGCCGACCGCTCCGTGGCCAGGTAGACCATGGCCAGCACGGTGCCGAAGAACATCAGCGAGGCGCCGAGCTCGGTCTCGATCATCAGGACCAGGATGGCGATCGCCCACGCGATCAGCAGCGGGCCGGTGTCGCGGGGCCGGGGCAGCTCGAGGCCGAAGACCTTGCGGCCGGCGATGGTGAACAGGTCCCGCTTGGACACCAGGAACGCGGCCACGAACAGGATGATCAGCACCTTGGCGAACTCGCCGGGCTGGATCGACACCGGGCCGATGATGATCCACAGCTTCGCGCCGCCGACGCAGGAGATGCTGCACGGCAGCACGCCCGGCAGCACCAGCAGCACCAGGCCGACCAGGCCGAAGGTGTAGCCGTAGCGGGACAGCGTCCGGTGGTCCTTCACGCCCCACAGCACCGCCACCATCGCGGCCAGCGACAGCGCGGTCCAGATCAGCTGCTTGGGGGCCGCGTTCGAATAGCCCTTGCCGGCTTGCAGCGCCAGCTGGGCCAGCGGCGTGTCCAGCCGGTACAGCATGGCGATGCTCAGGCCGTTGAGCAGCGACGCGCACGGCAGGATCAGCGGATCCGCGTACGGCGCCAGCCTGCGCACGGCCAGGTGGGCCAGGCCGAACAGCACCGCGTAGCCGGCGACGTACAGCAGCACCTCGGGCCGCAGCGTCTGGAACTGGTTCTCCGAGATCAGCACGAAGGCGAGCGCGACCAGTCCCGCCACGAACCCGAGCAGCGCGAGCTCGGTGCCGCGACGGGTCGGTGTGGCGGGCGACGACGAACCCGGCGCACTCATGTGCGTCGTCGCCGCCCCCAGTACACCGGGCGGGAGGGCCATCAGCCCACCTTCCTACAGTTCTTGCCCGGCTGCTGCTGTGCGCTGGTCAGCGTGGGCGTGGAGCTGGTCGCGCTGCTCGTCGTACCGGAAGCGCTGGTGCCGCTGGTGGAGGTCGTCGTGCCGGTGGCCGCGGTCGTCGTCGTCGTCGTGCCGGTGGTCGCGGTGTTGGCGGTGCATGTGGGCAGCAGCGCGCCCAGCCACAGCCGCCGCACGGCATCCCGCGCGCCGTCCACGCCCGGCTTCTCCGGGATCACGCCCTTGCGCACGTCCTCACGGGCCGACTCCTGGAGCTCGTCCAGGGTCAGCGACTTGCAGCCCGACTCCTGCGGGTCCAGGCACGAGGTCTCCGCGACGCGGTGCAGCGGGATGCCCAGCACCGGGCCTCCGCGCACCCCCTCGAAGATCGCGACGTGGTTGTCGTCGGTGGCGCCCACGTAGTACTGGCCGAGCACCCACCACACGGTGCCGCCCGCGCCCAGCCCCAGCACGATCAGGACCGCCACGATCCAGACGAGTAACCGGACCCGCTTGCGATTCCTCGCCTTGGGGTCCGGTGTCGGTGCTACCTGCGCCATCGGCTGTGGCGGCGGCGTCCGTGGCGCGGTTATCGCGCCGGCTCTGGACGCCGGCGAGTCCGGCGGCGGCTGGTCCTGGCTGCCGTCCCCGGCGGCCCCGCCCACGATCGGCGCGTCGTCGCCGTAGTCGACGTCGACCACGTCGGCGATGATCACCGTCACGTTGTCCGGGCCGCCGGCCTTGAGCGCCAGCTCGATCATCCGGTCCGCGCAGGCCTGCGGGTCCGGGATCAGGATCGCCTCGGCCAACGTCTCGTGGCTCACGTAGGAGCACAGGCCGTCGGAACACAGCAGGTACCGGTCGCCGGCGCGGGCTTCGCGCACCGCCAGGCTCGGCTCCACCTCGTGGCCGGTCAACGCGCGCAGCAGCAGCGAGCGCTGCGGGTGCACGTTGGCCTCCTCCTCGGTGATGCGGCCCTCGTCGATCAGCGACTGGACGAACGTGTCGTCGTGCGTGATCTGGGTGAACTGGCCGCCGCGGAGCAGATAGGCCCGGGAGTCGCCGACGTGGACGAGGCCCAGTCGGTTGCCCGAGAACAGCACGGCGGTCAGCGTGGTGCCCATGCCGTCGAGATCCGGGTCGTGCGACACCAGCTCGGCGATGGCGCCATTGCCCTCCAGCACCGCACCGCGGAGCTGGTCGAGCAGGTCGTCGCCGGGCTCGTCGTCGTCGAGCGGGGCCAGGGCGGCGACAACCACCTTGCTGGCCACCTCACCGGCGGCGTGGCCGCCCATGCCGTCGGCAAGGGCGAGGAGACGCGGGCCCGCGTAGACGGAGTCCTGGTTGTTGGCTCGAACCAGGCCCCGGTCACTGCGGGCGGCGTAGCGGAGGACGAGGGTCATGTGCGCAGCTCGATCACTGTCTTGCCGATGCGGATCGGGGCACCGAGCGGGACCCGGAGGGGTGCCGTGACCTTCGCCCGGTCTAGGTATGTTCCGTTCGTGGAGCCAAGATCCTCCACGTACCAGTCGCTGCCTCGCAGCGACAGCCTCGCGTGTCGTGTCGAGGCGAAATCGTCATCGAGCACGAGGGTCGAGTCGTCGGCCCGGCCGATCAGGATCGGTCTGCCGTCGAGCGAGATCCGGGTGCCCGTCAGTGCCCCGTGAGTGACCACAAGCTGTCTGGCCGTCTTCCCCTTGGCCGACTGCTTGCCACCCTTGCGGAACCCGCCGGGCACCGCGACTCTCAACCCCGACGCGGCATAGATGTCGGATCGGACCACGCGCAGCGCGGCCAGCACGAACAACCAGAGCAGGGCGAGAAACCCTGCTCTGGTCAGCTGCAACACCAGCTCTGGCACCTGTAGTGACCGCTCCCGCCTGACCTCGTACCCGCCCGCTCCCGCCTCAGCCCTGCGTGCGGAACACGAGTGACGAGTGGCCGACCCGGACGACGTCGCCGTCCGCGAGCTGCCAGGTCTGCACCGGAGTGCCGTTCACCGTGCTGCCGTTCGTGGAGCCGAGGTCCGCGAGCATCGCACTCTGACCATCCCAGGTGATCTCCAGGTGCCTCCTGGAGACCCCCGTGTCGGGAAGTCGGAAGTCCGCGTCCTGGCCACGGCCGACCACGTTGCCGCCCTGCTTCAGGTTGTACGTGCGGTTGGAACCGTCGTCCAGCTGAAGGATGGCAGTGATCTGGCGCGGGCCGGGCGGCGGGCCGGGAGGCGCGCCGTACGGGTCCTGCTGGCCGTAGCCACCACCCTGCTGTCCGTACTGGTCGTAACCGCCCTGTTGCTGACCGTAGCCACCCTGCTGGCCGTACGGGTCGTAACCGCCGCCCTGGGGCTGGCCGCCGTAGCCGCCGCCCTGCTGCGGGTAGCCCTGCTCGTAGCCGCCACCCTGCTGGGGGTAGCCCTGCTCGTACCCGCCGCCCTGCTGCGGGTAGCCGCCACCCTGCTGGGGATAGCCCTGCTCGTAGCCGCCGCCACCCTGCTGCGGGTAGCCGTGCTGGTCGTAACCGCCACCCGGCTGCTGCTGGCCGTACTGGTCATACCCGCCGACGCCGCCCGGCTGCTGGGGCTGTTGAGGCTGCTGCGGGTAGCCGCCCTGCTGCGGGTAGCCCTGGTCATAGCCGTAACCCTGCTGACCCTGGTGCTGACCGTAGGGGTCCTGCGGGGGGTACTGGCCTGGTGGTTGGCTCATGGATCGGTCTCCTGCGGTGCGAGGTGGTGCTGGCCGTCGTACGTCAGGGTCGACGGACGAGTTGGTTCGGAACTGTCCCGTGTGCAGCGCGTCGGAGCGCTCCAGGGAGACTACGACGTCACCATAGGTATCCCATCCGTGCTCTGCGAGGTGCTCGCGAACGCAGTCCTCGAGCAGCTCCCTTATGCGCTGTTCGTCCTGCTCGGCACCCGCCAAACGGTCGTGGTCGGCTGCACCGAGCAACACCCGGTAACTGTTCGGCGCTAGCAGCCGGTCACCGGCGAGCTCCTTGACGTTCAGCTCAGCCTCGCGTTGCAGCGACTGCGCCACCTCCTGTGGCACGACGCTGCCGCCGAACACGCGTGCGAAGGCGTTGCCCACAGCGCCCTCTAGGCGGCGCTCGAAGCGCTGCACGCGTCCCACGGCTGTTCCCTTCGCTACGGACTTCCTGACTCGATCGTATCCGGGCCCGCGAGGTGGGACACGGCCCAATTAGGAGACCGCGCCGCGGTCGTGCTAGTGTTTCTCCCGTCACCGAGGGCGAGTGGCGGAATGGCAGACGCGCACGGTTCAGGTCCGTGTGTCCGAAAGGACGTGGGGGTTCAACTCCCCCCTCGCCCACTCGAAAGCAGAGCGGCCCCGTTTCCTGCGTTGCAGGAAACGGGGCTTTCTCGTTTCTCTCCTGGGGCTCTTGCCCCAGACCCCAAGGCAGGGCGGGCTTCGCCCCCCTGCACCCCCCAAGTCGGGGTGGCGGAGGGGCTCAGCTGCGGGTTTGGTGGGCCGGGGGTGCGGGCTGCGGGGGCGCTAACTTCTTTCCTGGTTGTTTCTCGGGGCTCTGACCTGCGTTCTTTTTGGATAGTTGTTGCTGTGCATCTAAAAAGTGGTGGTGAAGTCCCGCTAATGGGTGATGTCGGTCACTTATTGACGGGTGGGGCTGTGGCGGTGGACTGCTTGGGCAAGGTGGGATTGGCGGCGGCCAGCACGCGCTGCCATGCGGTCCAGGGGGAAGCGGCGGCGCGCCAACCGGGCGAGGACAACTCGAGTGGACCATCGGGGGCGGGCTCGGGGCGCAGGGCCAGCACGGGCGCGGTCGACGCTGGGTGCATCGGGCAACGCGGAGCGTGCGGATCGGTGACGACGAGGCCGGCCTCGTCGAAGTAGCGGACGTGATGTCCATCGCCGGGCAGGCCGAACAGCGGGTGCAGGAGCAGGCGGGCCACCCGCCCGAGTGAGGGCTCGGCGGTCCACTCGACATGAGTCGTCTCGCAGCCGCGGGACCACGGCACCAGCCAGAGCGCGTCGCCGAAGACGCGAACGCGGCGGAGTAGCGAGCTGTTCAGCGCGGCCGGGCCCGGCGAGCGGTGGCGGGTGTCGAGGGCCGAGCGCTCGGCGTCGGTGAGCGGCGTCGGATCGTTGCCGAGCCAGCGGAGCTCGCCCATGTCGACCAGGGATTCGGCGAAGGTGAGCGCGGCCACCCACTGGCGGTAGGACACGTTGGACAGGTGGACCGTCGCCGAGACGTCGTCCACCAGATAGAGCTCCACGTGCCGGCGGTGCAGGCGGGCGCGCAACCCGGGGACGCCCAGCAGTTCGTCCGGGGTGATGCGGGGCATCAACTCGACCAGCAGCGGGCCGAGCGCTCCGTTTTCCAGGTGCAGCACCATCTCGTGGGCGTGTGGGCGGACCATGCGGAAGACACGGGCCGGCCGGAGCAGGTCCGCAGGCATGCGCAGGTGCAGGTAGTTCACCGCACGGCCGGCGGCGGTGAGAATGCCCGACTCCAGCTCGCGCTGGCCCTCTGTCGAGGCGTCCGCCAGCAGCGCGTGGCGGACGTGTGTCGGCGGCGGAGTCAGCTCGTCATGACCGAACAGCCGGCCAACGTTGTCGTTGTCCAGCACCTCGTGCAGCTGCGCCCGGTCGTCCGGGGTGAGCCGCTGCACGCCCGCGGTGACCGCGGGCATCAGGCTCGAATCGGTCTCGCCGGTGTACATGCGGCGCAGCAGCGCCAGGCGTCGGACCAAGGACAGTCTGTGTGGCATCGGGAAACCTCGCTCCCTCACCGCCCGGCTCGGCGAAGGGCGCGTGGCAGCCGGTCGTCGAGTGCGAAGAACAAACAAGAGACAGACAGGCGAGCAGTGGGCCCAAGTGACCCTTCGGCGATCTGCCATCCCCAAGCCGGGTGCGGGTGCGGCACGACCTGCCTGGCATCCGTGATGAATGCCGGTCACGGACTGTACCGGTTCTGTCACCCCGATTGTCCACGCCCACGCCGACCGTTCGTCGCAGCGTGGACCGGG
This sequence comes from Kutzneria sp., assembly GCA_036403095.1. GTDB lineage: Bacteria > Actinomycetota > Actinomycetes > Mycobacteriales > Pseudonocardiaceae > Kutzneria. The sequence goes on from DASWRQ010000209.1 coordinate 11,111, forward strand.
ATCCGTGCGACGAACGGTCGGCGTTCACCCGTCCGGCGGCCTGCGCGGCTGGTCAGCGGCCTGTGCGCCACCACTCGCGTGAACGCTACCGAGGGCTCGTTCCTGCGCAGATGCACGTGCATCGGCTTGGGACTGACCGCTGACCGACCGCCGACCGTCCGACGGAGCCGTTCACACGAACGGCAGCACCGCCGGACCGAAGTCCCGTTCCGGGCTCTCGACCGGTCACCGACCGCATATTGCCGCCAACCGCACACCGCGTCTTACAGCGGAATCCGCGCCGGTCAGACCTGGTACTCCAGTAACCGGAAGAAATCGCGACGGCACAGTCGTCGAGGCTGATGAGGAGGCGAAGTTCGTGAGCCGCTCCGCTGGCAACACGGCAGCAGTCCACAAGAACGCCAAGACCCTGCCGTCGCGCGCGGTCCCCGCCGTCGAACTTCCGGCGCCGTCCGAGGAGCTCGCCGCCAAGGCGGTCGAGCGGCTCGGCTGGAAGGGCGTGCTGCTGCCGCAGCTGACCCTGCTCGGCCGCAAGGTCTTCGTCGTCGCCGAGCTGCTGCCCGACGCGCACGCCGAACGGCTGTGCTTCGGCGTCGGGCCCGTCGTCGACCGCACCACCGTCGCCACCTGGGTGTGGCCCGAGCTCGCCGGCAAGGTTCCGCCGGCCGCCGTGCGCATCGTCGGGGTGCTCGCCGTCGCCAAGCACTGGCGCACCGGTCTCGCCTCCGCCGTTCCCTTCGCGCTGCACGGTGACGCCGCCGTGGTGCTGCCCTCGTCCGTCGCCCTCACCGACGACTACCTGAGCAACTGCCTGCCGCGGGCCCGCCGCTACGGCCTGTCCATCGTCAGCGCCGACCCCGACGGCAGTGTCTCCATGGACCTCGCCGGCGCCCCCGAGCACGTCAGCCTGGACCAGACCGCCGTCACCCGATGGGTCAACGAGGTCGTGTACGAGCAGGTGCTGGCCACCGCCAGCTGAACTAGTGTCGGACCACATGCGCGTTGTGATCGCCGGCGGACACGGCCAGATCGCCCTCAAGCTCGAGCGTCTGCTCGCCGACCGCGGTGACAGTCCCGTCGGGCTGGTGCGCAATCCCGCTCATTCCGACGATCTTCGCGCCGCCGGCGCCGAGGCCGTGGTGTGCGATCTTGAGGTCATTTCCGCCGACGATCTCGCCGGCCACCTCAAGGACGCCGACGCGGTGATCTTCGCCGCCGGCGCCGGGCCCAACAGCGGGACCGACCGCAAGGACACCGTCGATCGCGCCGCTGCTGTGCTGCTGGCCGAGGCCGCTCGCCTCGCCGGCGTTCGTCGCTACCTGCTCGTCAGCTCGATGGGCGTCGGCCGACCGCTGGCCGCCGGCTCCGATGAGTCGTGGGCTGCCTACATCGCCGCCAAGACCGCTGCCGAGGACGCCGTCCGCGACTTCGACCTCGACTGGACCGTGCTCCGCCCCGGCGGTCTGACCAATGACTCACCCACAGGTCGTATCCGGTTGGAGACTCCTGGCACCATGCGGGGCACCATCAGCCGCGCCGACGTCGCCGCCGTGCTCGACGCGCTGCTCGATGCCCCCGGCACCGCCCGTTCCACCCTTGAACTCATCGCCGGCGGCACCCCGATCCCCGACGCCGTCACCGCACTCGGCTAGCTCGCCGCCCCACCCCAAGATCGCTCCGCGTCCCCATTCGGTACAGAAGACATCCCCCAACCCATCCCAGGGGGGCGACCCCAAGGCCAGTCTACCGGCGACCCCCGGTAGTTGATCTTCACGACCGCTTGCCTGTGGATAACTCGGCGGCCTGTGGACAAACGTTTGCGTGGGGCGTGAGCTGGGGGAATGTGGAGCGCGGAAGGGCTCACGGGGCGGGTTGCCCCCATGACCGAGGGTCACACGGGGCCGAGCACGGTGTCGAGGTAGGCGTTGCGGAAAACGCCGTTCGGGTCGACGGAGGCGCGCAGGGAGCGGAACTCCTCGAACCGGGGGTAGCGGGTGGCGAGCACCGACGAATCGAGGCTGTGCATCTTGCCCCAGTGCGGACGACCGCCGACGGCGCCGGCGATGCGCTCGAAGAGGTCGAAGTACTCCCGATAGGGCATGCCGACGTACTGGTGGATGGCGATGTACGCACTGTCCCGGCCGTAGGCGGTGGACAGCGGAATGTCGTCGGCGGCGGCGACGCGGACCTCGACGGGAACGATCACCGGGTGGCGCAGGCGGGGAATGGCGGCGCGGAACTCGCGGAGCACGTCATGCAGTGATTCACGTGGAACGGCGTACTCGGTCTCGACGAAGCGAACCCGGCGCGGCGTGGTGAACACGCGGTAGGAGTGGTCGGAGTAGGAGCGCTCGGACCACAGGGAGGCGCACACGCGGTTGAGGGTGGGCACGACGGAGGGAACGGCCCGGCCCAGCTTGCAGACGAGGCTGAAGGCGCTGTTCTCCATCACCTCGTACTCGTAGAACGCCCGCGCCCGCGACAGCGGCGCGATGGCGGTCTCGGCTGGCAGGCGGACGTTGTGCTTGACCTGCACCCGATCGCTGTGCGGGAACCAGTGAAACTCGACGTGGTCCTCGGAGCCGCACATGGCGTCGAACTTCTCCAGGATCGCGTCCAACGGCTGTGGGAACTCCCGGGCGCGAAGGGCGAAGGCCGGCACGCACTGCAGAGTCACGGTGCTGATCACGCCGAGGGCGCCGAGGCCGACGCGGGCCGCGCAGAACAGGTCGGGACGCTCGTCAGGAGAGCAGGAAACCACTGAGCCGTCGGCGAGCACGAGCTCAAGGGCCTTGACCTGGGTGGAGAGACCGCCGAGCCGGGCACCGGTGCCATGGGTGCCGGTGGAGATGGCGCCGGAGATGGTCTGGGCGTCGATGTCGCCGAGGTTAGCCATGGCCATGCCGAGCCGGTGCAGCTCCGCGTTCAGCCGGTGCAGAGGCGTGCCGGAACGCACGGTGACCAGGTGCTTCTCCCGGTCCGCCCGCACGACACCGGACCACTCGCCGAGGTCGATGGCGACCCCGTCGGTGGCGGCGATGCTGGTGAACGAGTGTCCGCTGCCCCGCGGCCGCACGGTGAAGCCGTCCTTGGCCGCGACGGTCACCGCCTCGGCGATCTCGCTGACGTCACGCGGCCGAGCCACGTGCACCGGCTGCGACCGTGCGGTCCCTGCCCAGTTCTGCCACGGCGCCGGGCGTGCCGTATCGGTGCCCAACCGGAGACGTCCGACCATCGCTTCCTCCGCGAGCTGTGATGCGCTGCACACAAGCTAGGTGAAAAGTATTCACATTTCAATGCGTCCCGACGTACCGTTCAACTGTGTCACCGCAGCAGCAGCGCGTTCGCTTCGACTCCGCGACCGAGGGCTTCGACCCGCCGTTCGCCCTGGTCGACCTGGACGCCTTCGATCACAACGCCACCGAGCTGGTGCGCCGGGCCGGCGGCACGCCGATCCGCGTCGCCAGCAAGTCCGTCCGCGTCCGCGCACTGCTCGAACGGGTCCTCGCGGTGCCGGGCTACGCCGGCCTGATGACGTACTCGCTCGCCGAGGCGATGTGGCTGTTCGCCGAGGGCACCTGCGACGACCTGCTGGTCGGCTACCCGACGACGGACCGGGCGACGCTGCAGAAGCTCGCCCACGACGAGGCGGCCCGAGCGGCGATCACCATCATGGTCGACTCGGTCGACCACCTCGACCTGGTCGACGACGCGCTCGGCCCGGGCCACCCGGACATCCGGGTCTGCCTCGAGCTCGACGCGTCCTGGCGACCGCTCAACGGATCGCGCAAACTGCACGTCGGCCCGCTGCGCTCGCCCGTGCACACCGCGGCCCAGGCCACGGCGCTGACCAGGCGAATCATCGACCGTCCCGGCTTCAAGCTGGTCGGCATCATGGCGTACGAAGGTCAGATCGCCGGCATTGGCGACGCCCCGCCCGGCAACCCCCTGCGCGGCATCGCGGTGCGCTGGATGCAGGGCAAGTCGGCGGTCGAACTGGCCGAGCGGCGGGCGGCCGTGGTGTCGGCGGTCCGGGCGCTGGCCCCGCTGGAGTTCGTCAACGGCGGCGGCACCGGCAGCCTGGAGGGAACCGCGGCGGAGACGGCGGTGACCGAGGTCGCGGCCGGGTCGGGCCTGCTCGGGCCGACGCTGTTCGACGGCTACCGGTCGTTCCAGCCCAGGCCGGCCGCCCTGTTCGCGCTGCCGGTGGTCCGCCGTCCCGGCCCGAACGTGGCGACGCTGTTCACCGGCGGCTACCCGGCGTCCGGGCCGATCGGCGAGGACCGGCTGCCCTCGCCGTACCTGCCGGCCGGGCTGAAGCTGACCAAGCTCGAGGCGGCCGGCGAGGTGCAGACGCCGGTCACCGGCAAGGCGGCCGACCGGCTGCGGGTCGGCGACCGGGTCTGGCTGCGGCACGCCAAGGCCGGCGAGCTGGCCGAGCGGTTCCGCGAGTTCCACCTGATTCGCGGCTACGGGGTGGAGCGGACGGCCCCCACCTACCGCGGTGAGGGCCAAGCCTTCGGCTGAGCTACTCGGGGTCGCCGAGGCGGGTCGACAAGTAGCCCTTGATCAGGGCCTTGGCCTCGTCGACCACGATCTGGTCGCCGCGCTCGTTGCGGCGGAAGGCGAACTTCAGCACGCCGTCGGCCGCCTCGATGGCCACCGCGACCGGCAGCTGGAGCTCGGCCATCGAGCGGCCGAACCGCTCGGAGATCAGCGCGGCCAGCCCCTCGGCGATGACCGCGTTGTTGTCCTTGCCCTCGTCGAGCAGCCGGGTGTCGACCACGTCGCCGAAGTGCAGCCGGCTGAACGCGGGCACGGTCCGGTGCATCTCCACGTACACGTCGAACATCGAGTCGACGGCGTCCCACCAGTGCTCCAGCTCGGCCGAGTCGAAGCGCTGGACCACGTTGGCCATGAAGCGTTCCAGGTTGCGCAGGGTCAGCGCCTGTACGACCGCGCGTTTGTCCGGGAAGAACTGGTAGAGCGAGCCGACCGCGACGCCGGCCCGCTCGGCGATGAGCGTGGTCGTCACGCCGTCGTAGCCCAACTCCTCGATCAGCGAGGCGCACGCCTCGAGCATGCGCTCAACTCGCTGGGCGCTGCGCTGTTGGACGGGCTTGCGACGCAGCGGACCCACGTCGGTGGTCAGGTCGGCGGACACGCGGACTCCTTGCTGGCGGCTGTGACAGGCATTCTCGCCTGTGACGAGTGGGGGGCACTTCCCTGTGACCCCGCACACGCCTACGATCCGAACAAATTTCATGTCTACTCGTCGGTAGTGCAAGTCTCAGAGGTGGTGCCATGAGCGAGCCCGTCCTCCCGTCCTTCCCCGATGACTTCCTCTGGGGGGTCTCCACCTCGGCGTATCAGGTGGAGGGTGCTGTCTCTGAGGGTGGCAGGGGCAGGTCGATCTGGGACACGTTCTGCGAGACACCCGATCGGGTGTTCTCCGGACAGAGCGGCGCGGTCGCGTGCGATCACTACCACCGCTACCCGGAGGACATCGGCCTGATGCGCGACCTCGGTGTCGGCGCGTACCGATTCTCGATCGCCTGGCCACGAGTGCAACCCGAAGGCACCGGCGCCGTCAACGCCGAGGGCCTCGGCTTCTACGACCGGCTGGTCGACGCGCTGTGCGAGGCCGGCATCACGCCGGTCGCCACCGTCTACCACTGGGACACCCCGCAGCCGATCGAGGACGCCGGCGGCTGGCTCAACCGGGACACGGCCAAGCACTTCGCCGAGTACGCCGCGATCGTCGGGGCCAAGCTGGCCGACCGGGTGCCGATGTGGATCCCGATCAACGAGCCGATGGTCACCACGGTCTACGGCTACGGCATCGGCCAGTACGCGCCGGGCCAGTTCCTGCTGCTCGACGCCATCCCGACCGCGCACCACCAGAACCTGGCGCACGGCCTGGCCGTGCAGGCGCTGCGGGCGGCCGGCGCCAAGCAGATCGGCACGGCCAACAATCACGGCCCGATCTGGCCGGCCACCGACACGCCCGGCGACCGCGAGGCCGCGGACCGGGCCAGCGACCTGATCAACTGGCTGTTCGCCGACCCGGTGCTGGCCGGCGCCTACCCGGAGTCGATGCACCCGCTGCTGCCGCCGGGCTTCGCCGACGACCTGCCGACGATCAACACCCCGATCGACTTCTACGGGGTCAACTACTACGAGCCGACCCAGGTCTGCGCCCCGTCGGAGGGCAATCCCTTGCCGTTCGACCTGGGCGAGGTCGAGGGTTACCCGATGACGACCAACGGATCGCCGGTGGTGCCGGACGGGCTGCGCCAGTTCCTGGGCCAGCTGCGCGACCGGCACGGCGACCGGCTGCCGCCGCTGCAGATCACCGAGAACGGCGCCAGCTTCGACGGCGTCGACGACCGGGAGCGCATCGACTTCCTGGCCGAGCACCTGCGCGCGCTGCGGCTGGCCATGCACGAGGGGGCCGACGTGCGCGGCTACTTCGTGTGGTCGCTGCTGGACAACTTCGAGTGGTCCAAGGGCTACCAGCCGCGCTTCGGCCTGGTCGACATCGACTACGACACGCTGCGGCGCACGCCCAAGGCGTCCTTCACCTGGTACCGCGACCTGATCAGAGGTGAGCACTGATGGCGCAGGCCGCCGAGGTCGACGGGCCGGGACCGTTCGACGACGAACCGAGCGCGCTCACCGAACCCGCCGTTCGGGTGCGTGGCGGCTGGACCACGCTGCTGTTCCTGGCCAACCTCGGCCTGTGGCTGGGCATCTACGCGCCGATCCAGGTGCTGCTGCCCGAGCAGGCCCAGCTGCTGGCCAGCGCCGACAAGGAAGCGGTGTTCAGCCTGGTCACCGGCATCGGCGCGCTGATGGCGCTGGTCGCCAACCCGGTGATCGGCGCGCTTTCCGATCGGACCTGCTCGCAGTGGGGCCGGCGGCACCCGTGGACGTTGGCCGGCTCCGTGCTCGGCGCGCTGGGCCTGGTCGTGCTGGCGGTCGCGCCCAACGTCGTGATCATGGTGATCGGCTGGTCGCTGGTGCAGGCCGGGTTGAACGGCATGCTGGCCAGCCTCACCTCGGCGCTGCCTGACCGGGTGCCGGTCGAGCAGCGGGCCGAGGTCGGCGGCTTCATCGGCATCAGCCAGATGCTCGGCACGGTGGCCGGCGCCGCCCTGGTGTCGGTGGTGATCACCAGCCTGGCCGGCGGTTACGTGGCCTGTGCGGTGCTGGTCGTGCTGGGGGCGCTGGCCTTCGTCCGATTCACGCCGGACGCGGTGCTGCCGCGCCGGTTCCGTCCGGGCGGCGGGCTCCGTCAGCTGGTCGGGGCGCTGTGGATCTCCCCGGCCAAGCACCCGGACTTCGGCTGGGGCTGGGGCACCCACTTCATGGTCAACCTGGGCAACGCGCTGGGCACGCTCTACCTGCTGTACTTCCTGGCCGACGCGGTGCACTACCAGGGCGACCCGGTGGACGGACTGCTCATCCTGATGGTGCTCTACGGCATCGCGCTGACCGTCGGCGCGCTGGTAGCGGGCCGGATGTCCGACAAGTCGGGCCGGCGCAAGCCGTACGTCGTGGTCGCCGCGGTGGTGATGGCCGTATCGGCGATCATCCTGGCGATCTGGCCGACCTGGACGGCCTCGCTGATCGCCGCCCCACTGCTCGGCGTCGGCTTCGGCGTCTACTGGGCGGTCGCGCTGGCCGTGCTCACCCAGGTGCTGCCGGCCGCCTCGAACCGAGCCAAGGACCTCGGCGTCATCAACGTCGCCAACTCGTTGCCACAGGTCATCGCCCCCGTAGTGGCCGGCCTGGCCCTCCAGCTGGCCGGCGGCTACGCCGCCCTGTTCGTGCTCTCCGCGATCGCCACGGTCGCCGGCGGCGTCATGGTCACCAGGATCAAAGCCGTGAGCTGATAAGCGGAGTAGGCAAACCCATGCGAGGCCCCGCCGCTGTTTCGCACGGTTGCTGGATTTTTCGAGGTCCGCCCCTCACGCGCCCCACCACTCAAGCCGGATGCGGGCCTCGAAAAATCCAGCAAGGGCGAGACAGCGGCTACCCGGGGGCCGAGCCGCGACGCCGAAGGCGGCGCCATTAGACACAGACCGGTTGGGGTGCCTGTCCGGGGAAAACAGGCACCCCAACCGGGGTTGGTGGCCGCGGACCGTCGCCGGTTCGGGGTAGGCGCCCAGCGATCGTCAACTGGGCGCCATCTCAGCGCCGGCCCGCGGAAATCTGTGAAGTTATGTGGCCAGCGACCCGGTACGTCGCGGTCGGGGGTTCGGACGTCCCCGGGTCGCCGGCCGGTGGCGGAGGATCAGCGTTCCCGGGTCGGGGTGTCCGGGATGCCGACGCCGCCAGCTAGTGGGCCACCGCAACCGTGCTGCGGTGACGGGATCCGCGCGGCGCCGGGGCGGGCTGCTGCGCGGTGAGCATGTGTCGAGCAGGTCGCGGTGCGAGTCCACCGGCGACCAGGTGTTCGTAAGCGGCGCGCCACACCGCGCACGGCGACTTCTGCTGGCGCCAGCGGCTGGAGCACTCCGGGCAGTTGCCCTTCTCGTCGGGCTCGTGCGCGGCCAGCAGCGCCCGCCAGCCGTCGGTCAGCCGGGGCAGCTCGGAGCGAGCGACGGAGAGCAGGGACGGCGCGTCCGCCCGGTCGGCCAGCTCGGACAGCATGTCCAAGCGTTCCCACACGGCATTGCGGAGCACCTGGCCGAGTATCTCGTCCACCTGAACGTCACCGTCACCTTTCCGCCTGGTCGGCGGCCTCGCGCAGGACCGTCCGCAGCTGGCCGAGTTGGCCGGCGGACAGGACCGCGGTCTCCCCAGGAGGGCCCATCAGGACCACCCTGCCGTTGTCCACCACCACGGTGAGGCACCGTTCCCGGTTGACCACATCGCGGCAGTGGATCTGCCATGCGCGCCGCTCGTCGGGGCAGCCGGCGGCCTGGTCGGCGACCACGTCCGGGGTGAACCCCTGGACTCGTCCGATCAGTTCCACTTGCTGTGTCCCTCCGTGTGCAGCCGCTTACGGAAAACTAGATTGCGACGACATCAAACGTTGTGGGGTGTCACAGCGCTGATCGGTGGGAGTTGCACGATGAGCGGTCGGCGGGATTCGGTGCGACCGATCAGGTTCGCCGATCAGCACTTCTCGACCGGGCCGAGCAGCCCTTACTCTTCGGATGACGCCCAACGGACCGTGAGGGGGCGCAATTGAACACCATCGGTTCCCAGAGCTCGCCCGTTACGCCGGACAACTGGGAGCGCCAGGAGATGCGCGACGCGCTGGCTGGCCGAGACGTGAGCTCGGTCTACCGGCAGCTGCGTCGCGTCGGCGTGTCCCAGCGGCAGATCGCGGCGCTGACCGGCCAATCGCAGTCCGAGGTCTCGGAGATCCTCAAGGGTCGCCAGGTCATGGCCTACGACGTGCTGGCCCGTATCGCGGACGGACTCGGGGTCCCGCGCGGCTACATGGGCCTGGCCTACGACGAGACGACCGCCCTCAAGGTGGCCGGCTCCGTCGACGAGGCCGAGCAGCGCGAGGACGAGGAGGTCAAGCGGCGCCGCTTCCTGCAGCACGCGGCCTCCGTGACGATGGGCGCCCAGGTGCTGGGCCCGGACAGCGGCGCGTGGGTGCCGACCGCGGCCCAGACGCCGACCCCGAACCGGATCGGCACCACCGACGTGCGGCAGATCGAGGCCGCGACCAGGGCGTTGCGCTCGCTGGACTACCAGTACGGCGGCGGGTTCTGCCGCGACGCCGTGGTCGCCCAGCTGTCGTGGACCCGCCAGCTGCTCGAGGTCGAGGCCGCGGAGCCGGTCAAGCTTCGGCTGTTCAAGGCCGTCGCCGACATGCACAGCCTGGCCGGCTGGACCTCGTTCGACACCGGCCTGCTGGACTCGGCCCGCACCCACTTCGCCAAGGCGCTCGAGCTGGCCAAGATGGGCAACGACAACGGCCTCGTCGCCAACATCCTGTACCGGATGGGCCGCGTCTACCTGCACAACGACGCCGCCGGCGAGGCGCTGAAGATGTTCCAGCTGGGCCAGATCGCCGCCCAGGAGTCCGGCTCGGCGCTCACGGTCGCGGTGCTGTGTGCCAACGAGGCGTGGGCCTACGGCATGCTGGACCGGCCCGACCAGGTGCAGCGCATGATCAGCCGCACCCGTGACGAGTTCGAGCGGGCGCAGAGCGAGGAAGCCCCGAGCTGGGTCAAGTTCTTCGACGTCAACGACCTGCACGGGATGATCGGCTCGGCCCTGTCGGCGCTGAGCAAGTTCGACGACAACCGCGTCAAGTACGCGCCGCTCGCGGTGAACGAGCTGATCAAGTGCACCGAGGGCTACGAGAGCAACATGCAACGAACCCACGTCTTCGGGCTCTCCATGTTGGCGGAGAACCATATGCGGGTTGGAGACGTAGACCAAGGTGTGAAGATCGGCAACCACGCCATGCGGCTGGGCGAGTCGATCAAGAGCAAGCGGATCTCGGACCGGTTGATGCCGTTGCAGCTGGAGGCCGGTCGGCGCAAGAACAACTCGGCGGCGCTCGACCTCGCCGAGCGGATCAAGGTGTATCGGACGGTATGACCAAGTGACTGCTTCGCTGTCGGACGGACGCTCCACCAGGGATCGGCTACGCGCCGTTCTCGGTCAGGCGTGCGCGGAGGTCGGGCTGGACGCGACCGGTGCGGAACTCATCCGGTTCGTGAACAACGCTGTCTTCCGGCTGGCCCGGCACCCGGTCGTGGTGCGGATCGTGCTCACCCCGGGGCTGCGGCACCGGGCCGACAACGTGGTGAACGCCGCCCAGCTGCTCGCCGACTACGGCGTGCCGGCCGTCGAGCTGTTGCCCGACGTGCGCCAGCCGCTGCACATCGGCGACCACTCGCTCACGTTCTGGCAGGAGGTGCCGGACACCGGCGACGAGCCGACCGCGGTCGAGCTGGCCCACCTGCTGCGGCAGATGCACGAGATCCCGGTCGAGGACGCCAACCTGCCGGAGTGGAACCCGATCGACGACCTGCGCCGGCGGATTCGAGACGCCGAGGGCTGGGACCCCGACGACGTGGAGTTCCTGCTGCGCCGGTGCGACGACGTGGAGACCCGGCTGGCCGAGGTCCGCTACGAGCTGCCGCCGGGCGTCGTGCACGGCGACGCGCACCTGGGCAACCTGATCACCACCCCCGGCGGCACGGTGCTGTGCGACTTCGACACCACCTGCGTCGGCCCGCGCGAGTGGGACCTGGTGCCGATCGCCGTCGGCCAGCTGCGGTTCCACCACACCGTGAACAAGCACGAGATCCTGGCCGACGCCTACGGCTTCGACGTCACCCGGTGGGATGGTTTCGCGGTGTTGCGCGAGGTCCGTGAGCTCAAGCTCACCGCCGCCGTGCTGCCGATCGCCCGCAGCAATCCCAACATCCGGTCCGAGCTGCGCCGGCGACTTCGCTCGGTTCGTGTCGGCGACACCTTCACCAGGTGGGTCCCTTACCGGTAGCGTCACATCCCGGTAACGCGGTGCCCGATCGGTACGACGTCACAGGCATCGTGTCGTTGACGCTGGTGAGGTGAGCTGCAGCGGTGAAGGGCCTGGCGGGAACGCGGACGTTCGCGTGGACAGGGTGGCGCACTCGGCGCGCCCTGCGCACGGCGCAGCTGCTCGACGAGGTCGTCGACAGCCAGCTGCCGCTGCTGACCGCGCTGCCGGAGGACCGCCGACGGCGCTCCGCCGACTATCTCGCCGAACTGGTCATGCTGTCGCAGGCCTACCGGCACTACGCGTCCGGCTGGATCGACCGCCGCGAGCTCGACCGCCGTGGTCACGGTGTGCTCGACCGGCTCGGCGAGCTGCGGGCCCAGCCGTCCGCCGCCCAGGTCACCGACCGCGACTGAGAGCCGCGCGGGCCTGGTCGATCAGGTCGGTCCGACCCGTCTCGAGGCCGTAGAGGCCATTGATCACCGGTTCGAGTGACGCGCGGTGGGCGATGTGCTCCCGCATGCCCGGCCAGACGTGACCGCCGTGCCGTTCGTAGTCGGCCAGCAGCCGCTCGAAGACTGCCGGTGCGAGACACGCGTAGGGATCGACGAAGTCCATCGACGGATCGCCGATCGTCGCGTCGGCCCAGTCGATCAGGCCCACCAGCCGGCCGCCGTCCACCAGCAGGTGCTGCGGGTGCAGATCGCTGCGGGCCAGCACCATGCCCCGCGGCCAGCGGTCGGTGTCGGCCAGCCAGTCCTGCCAGCGGCGCCACCGGTCGTCGGCGATGACGTACTCGGCCCTCGCCTCGGCCAGTCGATCGGCGATCCACTGCCGCTGCCTGTCCGGCTCGAACACCGGCACGCCGAGGGCCTGTGGGACATCCGTCGGCAGGCTGTGCAGCAGGGCGACGCAGCGGCCGAGCTTGTCGTCGGTCGGCGACCAGTGCCCGTCGGCCTGCACCCCGGGCAGCCGCGGATAGGCGATCAGCGTGTGGGTGCTGATCCGCCAGTCCGGCACCGCGACCGGCAGCAGCGGACGGACGTGGTCGAGCAGCCGGCCCTCGGCCGGCAGGTAGGGACCGTCGGTGTGGCGGGGCGAGCGGAGGATCCACCTCGTGCCGTCGGTCGTGGTCACGTGCAGGACGAGAAAGTCCCAGCCGGACTGGTCGACCTCGTACCGATCCCGCAGGTCGAGGCCGTTTTCCTTGGCCTCACGGAGCATGGCGTCGACGGTTGCTGGCACCACTGCACGCTAACGGGGTCTGGCAATCGAGTTACCGAAAGGTATTCTTACTGTCAGTAGGTTATGGGGAGGTGGGTCTTGTGAGCCTGGCTTATGACCGCGTCGGATCGGGCGCGCCGCTGGTCCTGCTGCACGGTGTCACCCACCGCCGGCAGGCGTGGTCGCCGGTGGTGGACCTGCTCACCCCGCACCGCGAGGTGATCCTGATCGACCTGCCCGGGCACGGTGAGTCCGGGCCGCTCGACCACGACGGCCGCACCGCGCTGGCCCAGACCCTGGACGAGCTGATCAATCTCTTCGACCGGCTCGGCGTGCCGCGGCCGCACGTCGCCGGCAACTCGCTCGGCGGGCGGCTCGCCCTCGAGTTGGCCGCGCTGAACGCCGTCCGCTCCGTCACCGCCCTGTCGCCGGCCGGCTTCTGGCGGGCCAACTGGGACTTCGCCTACACGCGGGCCGTCTTCGGCACCATGCGCGGCGTCGGCCGTGCGCTCGAAGCGGCCGTGCCCCGGCTCGTGCACCACACCGCCGGCCGCGGGTTGATGTACGCCGCCATCGTCGCCCGGCCCAGCAGGCTCGACCCCACCCAGGCCCTCGGCGACTACGAGGCTTTCAAGATCGCCTGGCCCTCGTACAAGCTCATCGTGCGGGAGGGGACGCCGTTCGCCGAGCAGATCCCCGGCGACATCCCGATCACCGTCGCCTGGGGCACCAAGGACGCCATGTTGCCGCCCTACCAGGCCAAACGGGCCAAGCGGGCGTTGCCCAACGCCCGGCACCTGGCCCTGCCCGGCTGTGGCCACGTGCCGATGAGCGACGATCCGGCCCAGGTCGCGGCCGTCCTGCTGCAGGGCAGCGCTGCCTGACTCGTTCGACGCGTTCGACGCGCCAGCCCCGTTTTTCCGGGATGCCCGGCGCGTCGAGCGGCTTATGATCCGTCGCGGGGAGGCTCGTATGGGCGCGACGATCGCGGAGTTGTTGGAGACGGCCGAGAAGTGCCGTGCCCGCGCGACCGAGGACCCTGGCCACCGCGCCGAACTGGCCGACGCCCTGCTGAACCTGGCCGTCGCCTACAACGACCACGGCGAGTTTCCCGACGCCGTCGCCACCGCCGAGGAAGCCGTCGAGACCTGGCGCTCCGTCGCCGCCGACCATCCCGATCGCCTTGCCGGTCTCGCCTCCGCCTTGGCCACCCTGAGCGACTACTACCTGGCGATCGGCCTCGCCGACGAAGCCAACGCCATCGCGGCCGAAGCTGCCAACCTGGGCCAGCACTAAGCCATCCCGATCGAGAACAGCCCCCACCTCTCCCGGGGAGGCCGCCCCGGGACCATTCTACCGTCGTCGGGGTGTGGACGATCTTGGTAGTGGGGTGGCTGTGGATAGGTCGGGGGCTGTGGACAGGTGGAGAAGTGGCTGGTCAGGCTAGGCGACGGGGGCGCGGGTGAGGACCACGGCGAGGCCGTAGGCAAGTCCCATCACGGCGATCTCGAAGGTGAACCAGCCGGCCAGCGCGGGGAGGCGCTGGTGCTGCTCGACGAGCGGCATGAGGCGGAAGCGGATGTTGGCGCCGAGCAGGCCGAGGGCGGCGAAGCAGAGCAGCTTGCCGATGACGATCCAGCCGTAGTGGGTGACAAAAAGGCCGGTCCACAGGGTGACGCCGGGCGTCTCGACGAGGGTGATGACGGCGTTGACCAAGCCGGTGACACCGACGGCGATGAGGCAGACGGTGGCCAGCTTGGAGAACCTGGGCAAGGCCCGGGAAAGCAGGGAGCGGTTGGCCAGCACGAGCACGCCGAGGGCGAGCAGACCACCGGTCCAGCCGGCGGCGCCCATGACGTGCAGCTCCATCGAGACCATGGTCAGGCCATGGCCGCCCCATGCCAGACCGAAGTTGGAGGCATGGCCGGTGACGGGGATGGGGAGCAGGCCGAAAACCGACAGCACGATGCGGAGTTCGGCGGGGACCTTTTCGCCGTGACGTAGCGCCAGGACGGCGAAGAAGAGGTAGACCAACGCGATGGCGGCGCTGATGACCAGCGCCTGGCCGGCGCCGATGTCGGTGACGTACTCGACGATGGTGCCGAGAGTGGGAAAAGCGCCGGGACGAAGGTCGGCGGCGGCGAAGACGAGGGACAACAGGGCGGTCACGGCCCACGCGGCGGAGCTGACGACGGCGGCCCGGCGGGCGACGTCGAGCACGGGCTCGGTCTGCTTGGGACGGTCGAAGCCGAGCAGCATGGGCAGCACGCTCAGCCCGACCGTCACCAGTGACGAAACGTCGAGCAGGACTCGGACCACGGGCAGCCCGAACCGGACCATCGCGCCGGGCTCGACGACACCGGGGGCCACGGCCTCGCCGGTGAGCGACGTCCCGATGAGGGCGCCGGCGACGGCCGCGAGCAGCAAGCCGACGCCGAGCCCGTAGTTGTGCCGCGTGATGGTCCGGTGAGTGGTCACTTCGAGCTGTCCTCCGGCACTCGACCCATCCGCAGCGCGACGAACACGCCGACGCCGAGCAGCACCACACCGCCGACGATCCACGGCCACACCGGCACCGAACCACTGCCGGAGCCGGAGCCGCCGGACGACTGGGGATCGGCCGCGGCGGTGGCGGTGGCCGGCGTGCCGTTGCCGGCCTTGGTCAGGGTGAACTTCACCGAGCCGGACACCGGATGCCCGTCGGCCGACAAGATCCGGAAGCCGACCGTGTAGACACCGGCCGCGCCCAGCGGCCGCACCGGCGCGCTGATCACGTTGCTGTCCACCTTGGCCGGGCCGGCCTCCCAGCGGGTGTTGTCCGGCCCGTTGACGGTGATCACGTCGAAGTCGCCCTGCTGGATGGGCAGGTCGAAGGTCAGGCTCACGGTCGACGGCCCGACATCGAGCGACGTGCCGTCCTTGGGGTCGCTGCCGACCAGGACGTTGTGCGCGAACGCCGGACCGGCCAGCCCGAGCATGACGCCCGCCGCCAGCAACAGGCCCGCCAGCAGCCGCTTCACTCCGACTTGCCTCCGTCTTCGGTCGAGGGGGTGGTGGATTCGGTGGGCTTGGCCGAACCTGCGGCGGTCGAGCCGCCGGCCAGCGCCGGGCGGCGGCTGCGGAGCACGGCGACGGCGCCGAAGCCCACGCCGAGCGCGCCGACCAACAGGCCGGCGCCGCCGAGCCAGCGGGCGGTGTTGTCCGAGCCCACGATGCTCGACGCGGCCGTGTCGGTCACGCCGCCGGTGGCGCCCATGGACGACATGTCCATCGCGCCGGGGGCGTTGGCCTTGGTCTGGAGCTTGATCGACGGGGCCGGGTGCTCGGGCTTGGGCTGGCCGGCGGCCGGCGGCTGGTCGGTCCAGTTCACCACGATGCCGTTGTCGTAGGTCTGCACGGCCGGGAACAGCAGTTCGTCGGTGTCGTCGGGCATCGGCCCGGCCGACACGTCGAACTCCTGGAACTCGCCGGGGTTGACCCGGGTGCCGGCGTCGGCGGTCCAGGTGATCGTCTTGACCGCGTTCTTGACGTCGGAGTTGTTCTCCCGGATCGGCTTGGCCAGCGGCTCGATGTCGGTCTGGGACTTCCAGCCGGGCACCGGCTTCACCGACGCGCCCGGGATCGGGTACGAGTCGGGGAAGGTGACCTGCACCTTGACGGTGCCGGCGTTGTCCTCCTCGTTGGGCACGCGGAAGGTGATCTTCGCGTAGCTGCCCTGGACGGCCGTGGTGACGTTGGCGGTGACATGCGCGGACGCGCCGGGCGCGCCGACGAGGGCGATCACGCCGGCGGCGGCGAGCGCGCCGCCGGCCCGCAGCGCGAAACGGGTGGTGGACATGGGTCTCCTGAATGAGAAAGGGCTTGGGGTGAAAGGGAATTCAGGAGAGAACCGGGGGACCGCGCCGACCGAGGGCCCGGCGCAGCAGCACGTCGAGCACGTGGCCGGGGGCCGACACCGCGACGAGGGCGACAACGCGGTCGGGATGCGGGAAGGACGGCACGACCGGCAGCAGCCGGCGGACCGCGCCGGCCACGGCGACGATGGTGGCGTCGGCCTTGACCAGCAGCACGGCAGTCAGGACCAGCGCGACGCCGTGCGCGATGGTCATCATGCCGGAGCCGAAGACGCCGTCGCCGTGCATCACGGACAGCAGCACGTGCTGGGCCAGCTCGGCGGCGCCGAGCGCGCCGACGATGGTCCAGCTGCTGCGCCAGCGGTCGGCCAGTGCCGTGCCGGCCAGCGCGATGAGCAGGCTCAACGGCAGCACGGGCAGCGCCTCGGGCCAGCCTCCGCCGGCCACACCGTGCGCGGTGACGGCCAGGGTGGTGGAGCTGACGGCCAGCATGGCGCCGCGCAGCATGCGCACGGGGCCGGTGAGTTGCTGCCGTCGGGACACGATGGTGAGCGTAAGGGCTCCTCGGCTTCGTTCCGAATGGTGGTCTGTAACTACTCCGTTTCGCGTATCCGTCTCTATCGACGTTCGTCACGGTGCGCTGGCAGGCCCCGCTGATGGACTCCTACCTGCATGCCGGCGCTGTGGTTCAGCCCACGCTGCTGGCGGCGGTCATCGGCGTCGGGCTGGGTGTGGCCCGTCTACCGAAGTCCCGTCAGCGGCGGGGCGCGCTGAGCACCTGTTCGATCTGTTCGGGCGTGGGCGTGGCGCCCGGCAGCGGCTCTCGTTGCTGGGTGTCGGCCCGATAGCCGTCCAACACGAGGGCGAGCGCGCGCCGCCAGAGGTCCGGGTCGACGCGGCGGGAATGCTCCAGCACCGCCCCGACCATCTCCTGGACCAGGGGAAAGTCCCCGACGCCGACATCGGGACGCAGCTGCCCGGAGGCGTGCGCGCGCCGGACCAGTTCCCGTACGGCCGGTCCGATCCGCCGCTGGGCTCGTCGAGCCAGATCGGTGGTGCGGCCGTCGCCGGCCATCAGGTCCTTCAGGCCCTTGTCACCGGCCTGGAGCTCCAGGTTGCCGGCGACGAACGAGCACAGCCCCTGCCACGGGTCGTCGATCTCCAGCGCCGCGTCGACCAGGGCGATGATCCGGCCCACCCGCTCGTCGAAGAGCTCGTTGATCAGCTCCTGGCGGTCCGGGAAGCGCCGGTAGACGGTGCCGACGCCGACCTCGGCGGCGCGGGCGATGTCGTTGTGTGTCACGTCAAGGCCGACCTCCGCGACCAGCGCGTCCGCCGCGGCGAGGATGCGCTGCCGGTTGCGCTCGGCGTCGCGGCGCAGCGGTTTCGACCCGTCCATGGGACCCATCGTAGCTGTCAAATGGATAAGGGTCGTCCATGTGGATAGCTGCTATCCGTTTTCGCTGCTACCGTCGTGAGAGAAAACGGAGCGAAGCTATCCACTTCTAGGGAGACCGGTCATGAGCACCCACGCCCACCCGCATGCCGACACCTCGACCGCCCGCGTCGCGCTGGGCCTCGCCGCCGCGGCGGTGGTCGCGATCGCCGTGAACACCGCCGTCGCGCTCGGCGCAACCGCCCTGAGTCCCGATGGCACCCGAACCGGCCTGAACCTGCCCGCCTACGCGTCGTTGACGGTGCTTGGCGTGCTGGTCGGCGCCATCGGCTGGGCGGCCGTCCGCCGCTACGCCGCCAACGTCCGCGCGGTCCTGCGCGTGCTCGTGCCCACGGCCGTGGTCCTGAGCTTCATCCCCGACATCGCGCTGCTGGTCACCGGCGCGGCGGACGCGACCAACGTCGCCGGCCTGCTGGTCATGCACGTGGTCGTCGCGGTCGTCACCGTGACGGCAGTCAGCCGGGTGCTACCCCTCGTCGGCTACCGCCGGACCGTCTAGTTCACGCCGAGTCGGCGCAGCAGATCCTCTTCCAGCCGATCCAGTTCCTGGCCGACGGCCTTGTGCGTGGCCTTGCGGCGGGCGCTGGGCATCCGCTCCGCGGCCCGCACGGCGGCGGCGAGCTGGGTGAGCCGGGCCTCGTTGGCGTCGGCGAACGCGGCATCGGAATTCCGCAGGTCAGCGGCGGCCGCGGCGGCCCCGGCGATGCGGGCGTGCAGTGCGCCGCCGCGACCGGAGTAGGTGGCGAGATCCTTCACCTCGACGCCGAGGCGGCGGGCCCGCATCCGGTCGACGGCGTCACGCGCCATCGAGGCGGCCCGCAGCGCGTACGGCGCGACAACGGGCACCACGGCCGGGCCGACGATCTTGGCCAGGCCGATCAGATTCTTGGCGTGTGCCGGGGTGAACCGAGGCTTCGACCGGTTGCGTGCCACAGGTTGACTCTAGTCCGGCCGGTGGAGATCCACCGGCCGTCGACACGGACTCCGAGTGGCGGAACTAGGCTGGTCACCGTGACGTCCTCGGTGCTTCTCGACGCCGGTGTGGTGACCCGCTGCCGGCGGCGGGTGCACCTGGAGAACGACCCGGTGATGGTCGACGCCCCCAGGGCCGCCCCGGACCCCACCGGGGAGCAGCGCCGGGCCGACGCGATGGCCCACCGCCGGGCCGTCGCCGACCGGATGGCCACCACGGCCGGCTCGGCCTGGACGGAGATCCCGCTCGACGCCAAGACCGCTGATCGCGAGCGGGCCACCGTGGCCGCGCTCTCGGCCGGCGCGCCGTTCGTGTGGGCCCCGCAGCTGCCGCGCGACCCGTCCGGCGGCCGCCGCGGCGGCATCGACCTGCTGGTCCGCGTGAGCACGGGGTATGTCCCGGTGCTGGTGGTCCGGCACAAGGTCACCGATCCCGGCACCGGCGCGCGCACGTCCCCGCTGAGCGAGCCGACGCCGATGGGCATCCGCTCCGACCCGCTGCGCAAGGTCCGTCCGCAGCCCCGCGACCAGCTCCGGCTGGCCCACGCGCAGCGGATGTTGCAGGCCAGCGGCTTCGCCGCGAGCGGCCGGTCGTACGGCGGCGTGGTCGGCATGGACGCCGACGTCGTGCTCTGGCACGACCTGGACGCGCCGACCTGGCCCGGGGCCCGGACCGCGCTGTCCGAATACGACATGCGCTTCGCCGACCGGCTGGCCGTGGCCAACGCGGCGGCGTCCGGCGGCGACGCGCTGGCCCGGCCGTCCCGGATCGTCGAATGCCGCAGCTGCCCGTGGTGGCCGGTCTGCGACGCGGCGCTGCACGAGACCCGCGACGTGAGCCTGGTCGTCCGCGGCGAGGACGCGTTCGCGCTGCGCAAGCTGGGCGTCTCCACGGTCGACGAGCTGGCGGCGATGGATCCGGCGGCCAAGCTGGCCACGCCGCTGGTCGGCATGCCGCTGTTCGACGCCGTGGTGCTGGCCCGGGCCTGGCTGCGGGACCTGACCGTGGTCCGCCGGGTGCGCAAGGTCCGGGTGTCGCGGGCCGACGTCGAGGTGGACATCGACATGGAGAGCTTCGGCGATGCCGGCGCGTACATGTGGGGCTGCCTGCTCACCGGCGAGGACATCGGCGAGCGGCAGGGCTACCGGCCGTTCGTCACCTGGCAGCCGCTGCCCGACGACGACGAGGCCCGGTCGTTCGGCGAGTTCTGGACGTGGCTGATGCTGGTGCGCACCAAGGCATTGGCCCGCGGGCTGACCTTCAGGGCCTACTGCTACAACGAGCTGGCCGAGAACCGCTGGCTGCTGTCCTCGGCCGAGCGCTTCGCCGGCAAGCCCGGCGTGCCGACCGTGGCGCAGGTGAACGCCTTCATCCGCGATCCGGCCTGGGTCGACGTGTTCGGCGTGGTCCGCGACCAGTTCCTGTGCGCGCACGGCAAGGGCCTGAAGATCATCGCCCCGGTCGCCGGCTTCCACTGGCGCGATCCCGAGGCCGGCGGCGAGAACTCCATGCGCTGGTACCGCGACGCCGTCGGCATGGACGGCGCGCCGGCCGAGGTGTCCCAGCGGCAGCGGCTGCTCGAGTACAACGAGGACGACGTGCACGCCACGCTGGCGTTGCGGCAGTGGATGAGCTCGCCGGCGATGAACGAGCTGCCCTTCGCCGGCGACCTGTAGAAACCGCCGCACCGATTTGTTCGGTGCGGCGGCCTTGGGTCGTCAGCAGTGCGAGGTCTGGCCGTTCGGCGCGGTCGAGATGATGCGTTCCGTTCCGCCCCAGACGAGGATGCCCTTCGCGAAGATGCAGTGCCCAGCCCCGGTCACCGAGGCCGGCCCGGCGTAGGACGTGTAACTGCCGGAGTCGCTGCCGTAGTACGGCGGCTGCTGACTGTCGTTGATCGGATTGCAGGGCTGCCCCGCGACGTCGCCCTGGCAGGCCCAGATCTCGACCGAGGTGGGGGCCGCGTGCCCGTAAGCCGCGCCGACGTGGACCATCTTCACGCAGTTCGTGTGGTGCGTCGCATCCCAGTACAGGTCCAGTTCGGCCACCCCGGCGCCACCCGAGGTGTAGTGGCCCACCAGGTTGCTGGTCGAGCAGGCGGGCATGCCCGGCAGTACACCGGCCGAGGCCGGCACGGCGCCGATGCCGGCCACCAGGGCCACCAACATTGCCGCGGTCAGGCCGATTCTCTTGAGCTGCTTGAACATGTGGACTCGCTTCCCCTCGTGGGCTCCCCGACCCGAGGGCAGTATTGCCGTTTCGCGGCGATTTCGGCGCCGCGAA
>DASWRQ010000210.1:0-4915 GCA_036403095.1 Kutzneria sp.
CTGTACGTCGACGAGGGCGAGGTGCTGACGAGCGCCGGCGTGGCCGCGGCGATCGACCTCTGCCTGCACCTCTACCGCACCGATCACGGCGCCGACCACGCCGCCCGGGTGGCCCGCCGCATGGTCGTCGCCCCGCACCGATCCGGCGGCCAAGCCCAGTTCGTCGATCGCCCCATCCCGGACGGCGCCGGCCTGGCCGACACCTGTGCCTGGGTGGTGCAACGCCTGCACGAACCGACCACTGTGGACGACATGGCCCGTCATGCCGGTTACGCGCCAAGGACTTTCGCCCGGCACTTCCGCGCCGAGACCGGACTGACGCCGCTGCGCTGGCTCACGGCGCAGCGCCTGCTGGAGGCCCGGCGACTGCTGGAGGCGACCGGCCTCCCGGTCGACGAGATCGCCCGCCGCTGCGGCCTCGGCACGGCCGCCAACCTGCGACTGCACCTGGCCCGCGAGTCGGCGACCACGCCGACGGCCTACCGCACCGCTTTCCGTGGCAGCACAGTTCGCTGACAGGTTCCACACATTTGGCTGCGATGGTGGCGGCCATGAGGTTCATGGTCTACGCCGGCGCCGCAGTCGCCGCGCTCACCCTCGCCGCGTGCGGAAGTCAGCCCCAGTCGCCGCAGGTCGCCTCGCTGGCCACCTCGAACCAGACGGCGACCAGCACACCGTCCACTTCGGACAACTCGGAACGGCCACAGCTGCGGATGGACAGCTCCAAGGAGGACGTCAACGCGGCTTGGCACAACTACGACATGTGCCTGAAGGATCACGGGCACAAGATGTTGACCGGCCGTGGTGACGAGCATGCCGGTCCGGCCGGCGCACCCGGCGAGTCGCCGGACATGGAGGACACCAGCCCACCGTCGGTGGCGGCCAAGAAGGCCTGTGCCAACAGGCTTCCCTTGCAGCCACCGGAGCTAGACGAGTCGAGGAATCCTCACTACCTCGATCAGTACCACGCATACATGGCCTGCTTGACCAGCCACGGCGTCATGGTGCACGCCACCGACCCGTTCGGCTCGGGTTGGACCTACGACGACGGCGTGACCCAGAAGCTCAACTCCGACCAGCAACAGCAGGTCGACCACGACTGCCAGCTCGCCTCGTTCAAGCTCAACTAGGCTCCTCCAGCAGCCCGAGATCCTGGGCCGCGGCCAGCGCGGCCGCCTTGCTGTGCACACCGAGCTTGCGGAACAGGCTGCTCTGCAGATTTTCCACGGTGCGCACGGAAATCCCGAGCAGCCGGGCGGTCTGCTTGGCCGAGTGGCCGCGGCCGATGGACGCGATGATCTCCGTTTCCCGACGGGTCAGCGACAGCTGCCAGCGCCACCACGTGCGGTCCGCGCCTCTCGCGCCGCCCAGCACCGAACGGGAATGGGCCGCGTCCACCATGAGATGACCCTGGCTGGCCGCGTGCACCGCCGGCACGATCAGGTTGTCGACGCGAGCCACCGGCAGCACCGTGACGCCGCCGGAAAGCGCTTCCAGCACGTACTGATGCGGTAGTTTGTGGCTGGCCACCACGATCGGCACCGACCGGTTGACCACAACCGCCTGCCAGTCCTCGGGTTCCGGGTCGATCAGCACCGTGGCCACGCCCTGCTCGTCCTCGGCGACCACGGGAATGTCGTGCTCGCCCAGGATTCGCCGCACCCGGTCGGCGATCAGGCAGCCGGCCGTGCGGCCGGTGACGCAGACCCGGAGCAGATCCCGCAGCTGGCCGCCCTTCTGCCGGGGCAGCTCGATCACCGAGGCCATCAGGCCCAGCCGAGTGGCACTCGCGGCCGCGTGGGCCTGGTTGTGCACGTCCAGCTTGGCGAAGATGCGCTGCTTGTGGTGCTCCACGGTGTGCAGGCTGATGCCGAGCTCGTAGGCGACCTGCCGCGGCGCGTAGCCGGCGCTGATCAGGTACAGCACCTCGAGCTCCCGGGTGGTCAGCGCCTGCCGGGTTCCCTTGTCCAGCCGCGTGATCTCGACCGCCGCCGACGGGACCTTGATCGCCGCCACCAGCGCGTCCAGACCTCGGGTGTAGGACACCAGGGCGCTGATGCCGGACTCGTAGGCGCGGATGACGTACGCCGCGGGCAGCACCTCGTGCACGCCGACCATGCGCAGCCGGCGGCCGGGCTCCAGCAGCAGCGACACCAGCCGCTCGTTGCTCCACCGGGGCGTGTCCGCCTCGAAGACGGCCACGTCCGGCCGGCACAAGTGGCACAGCTGGACCAGTTCCGGCGCCGAGGCCACGGTTCCGGCCAGCGCGATGCCCTGCTCCCGGGTCAGGTGCGTCGCCAGGAGTTCCCTGACCAGCCGGTTCTGATGCTGGAGGACGACGTTCACCTGGGGATGTGCAAGCATTGCCGATTCTCCCTCCGCCGCCCCCGACGAGGTAAACGCAGAAAACACCCGAGCGACTGGCCGGTCAATACGACCAAAAGCACCAGCAGCGCGAGCGTCCGGACCAACATCCAGAACCCGAAGCCGTCGGATGAAATCGATTGCATCGGGCACCTCTTCGTATGGTCCAGCTGCTAATTACCAAGAAAGGGGTGCATCATGTGGCACGTTGTGGCGGTCAACGAGAACCCACTCGACGGCGGCCGAGTATGGCAGCGGCGCGTACACCCGGCAACAATTGGGTCCGCAATTACCTAGGTATTCGCCCGACCCGGCAGTCGAAAATCTCGAACACGCTGGATCGAACGGGGCAAGCCATTCCTGCCAACGGTGCAGCCGGCGCACATCCGCGTCAACCCCGTACTAGGGAGAACACGCCATACCGGGGCAGACCGCTGCCGACCTAGCATTCGACTACCGAACCTGCTGGGGGTGCCGATGGCCGTGCTCACGCCGACGCGGTTCCACTGGACGCTGCCCGCCGAGGGCGATGCGGTGGAATTCTGCCGTTCGGCCGAGGACGGCTGCATAGACCGGGTGCTGCTACCTTCGGCATTCCACCGGCCGGACGGGATCGCACTGGCCGCGCACCTCGCGGCCGCCACGAAGAACATCGGATTCATGATCTGCCCCCGTACGGACATGCAGTCGCCGATCCATCTTGTACGACAGGTGAACACACTCTCATCGGTCGCGGGCGGGCGGGTTAGTGTGCTCGGAGCCTGCTCGTACGACAGCGATTTCCGGGCGCACGACGAGTTCTGGACGGTGTGCGACGCGTTGTGGCGGGATCGGCGAATTCCCGTCCAACGGGATCGGCCCGAACTGTATTTCAGCGGGAGTTCGGGCGCGGCGTCCGACCTCGCGGTCCGACACGGCGACGTGCTGCTGCTCCTCGCTGCCGAGCCTGCCGTGGTGGCCGCGCGCGGGGGCCGCGTGCGCGCCGCCGGCCGCGAGGTCGGGCTGCTGTTCTCCGTGGTGTGCCGGCGAAGCCGGGCCGAGGCGGTGCAGGCCGCCCGCGCGCTGACCGAGATCGCCGGCGAGAACGTCTACGCGGTGCGGGAACGTTTCCGGCAGCTGAGCGCCGAGGCGGTGGCGTTGACCGGCGGCTGGTGCGAGTCGCCGGCCGAGGACGCCGACCACTGGCCGCGGCCGTACCTGTGGACCGGGGCGATGCCGTTCCTCGGCCCGCTCGGGCTGGCCCTGGTCGGCACGCCCGACCAGGTCGCCGCCGCGATCATGGAGTACCGACGGGCCGGCGTCACCCAGATCCTGTGCCACGGCGACGGGATGTTGACGTTCTGTCAAGAGGTGCTGCCACGGGTGCGCGCACTGGAATGACCCCAATGGGCTGGGGGTGGGCAAAAGAGCCCATCGGGCTGGCGGGTGGCATAAGACCACTATGGACAGTCCGTTGGGGCCGCACCGGCCGATCGGCGCGCGGGGCCCGCGACTTTCTCCGTTTCACGGGTGTGACTCGGAAGTGCCCGGTACGGTGGTGATCGTTTGGCGATGGCGTGCATGGGGCCGACGTCGCCGGGCAGTCCACCCGTTTCGAGCACTGGAGCGAAGGTGAAGCGACTTCCCATCGCGGCCCTGGCCGCGTTCGCCGCGATCACGGCCATGGCCCCGGCGGCGTCGGCCGACATCGGCCCGCTGCACGTCGTCGCCATGGGCGACTCGTACGCCTCGGGCACCGGCGCCGGCGACTACCAGGCCGGCACCGAGGGCAACTGCTGGCGTAGCAACAACTCCTACTCCGAACAGATCGTGGCCCGGGTGCGGGCTCGTGGCGCCAGCGTGCAGTTCACGAATGTGACGTGCAGCGGCGCGGCCACTTCGGACCTGTACAAGGACTTCCTCGGCCAAGGCCCGCAGCTGGACGCGTTGCAGGTCGACACCAACGTGGTGCTGCTGACCATCGGCACCAACGACATCGGCTACGCCGCCTACGGCGGCCTGTGCATCCAGAGCGACTGCTCGGGCGCGCCGACCCAGGCCATCGCGGCCAAGCTGCCGGACATGGCCAAGAACGTGGGTCAGCTGTTCCAGGACATCCACGCCCGCAGCCCGCACGCCAAGATCGTGCTGTCGGGCTACGGCAGCCAGCTGTCCCCGGACGCCAACGCGGCCGGCAAGCTGGACCCGATCTGCGATGCCGCGGTGTTCAGCGCGCAGGAGCGGACCGAGGGCAACGCGCTGGCCGGTCAGCTGAACAAGACGTTGCGCGACACCGTCGCCCGGGCCCGCGCGTACGGGGGCATCGACGCGGCCTTCGTCAGCGAGTACGCCGCCGATTCCGTGCACCTCAACAGCACCTTCGCCGGGCATTCGCTGTGCCAGGCCGGCACGCCGTTCTACCGCGGCTTCGACGCGCTGGCGCCGGGCCAGGAGGGGCCGGATGCCGTGCTGCACCTGAACAAGGACGGCCAGACCGCCCTGGCCGATCTCATCGTGGCCCAGGTCTGACCGGAAGGCCCTCGATCGTGCGCCGAGCGAGCTGGGACCGCTG
>DASWRQ010000211.1:0-8526 GCA_036403095.1 Kutzneria sp.
GCAGTTCCCGGTCGCGCTGACGATTCCGGGCGGGCACGACTGGGGCCACACGCTCAAGTCGGTCAAGGAGCAGCTGCGGGCGGTGCCGCGGCGCGGCCTGAGCTACGAGGCCCTGCGCTACCTCGGCGGACACGATCTTCACGCCGCGCCGGGTATCTGCTTCAACTATCACGGCCAGTGGGAATCCGGCGCGGCCGGTCTGTTCCGCGGGCAGCGTGAGACTCCCGGCTTCGACCTCGCGCCGGGGGAGCGCAACGGCTACCTGCTCGACGTCGCCGGCGCGGTCGAAGCCGGCGAACTGACCCTGACCTGGCTGTACTCCGACAATCTGTACGAGCGGCACACCGTGGGGCGGCTGGCCGACGCGATGCTGCGCGCGCTGCGGGAGATCATCGGCCATTGCGCGTGGCCGGCAGCCGGCGGCCGCACGCCGTCCGACTTCCCGCTGGCCCGCCTCGACCAGTCCACCGTGGACGGACTGGCCGGCGACGGCCGAGACGTCGAGGACATCTATCCGCTGACCCCGTTGCAGGCCGGCATGTTGTTCCACAGCCTGGTGGAGCCGGAGATCTATGTCGACCAGGCGCGGATGGTGCTCGACGGCATCGCCGACCCGGCGGCGTTCGGGGCGGCGTGGCAGGCGGTCGTGGACCGAACTCCGGCCTTGCGCACCCGGCTGGCCTGGGACGGCCTCGACGAACCGGTGCAGATCGTGCAGCGGCACGTCACCGTGCCGATCAGCTACCAGGATTCCGACGACACCGACCTGGACCTCACTCAAGCTCCGTTGATGCGCCTGGCCATCGTGCCTCTGGGCGGGGACCGGGTCCGGCTGACCTGGACCTCGCACCACATCATGCTCGACGGCTGGAGCCTCGGGCAGGTGCTGGAGGAGGTCTGTGCCCAGTACGGCGGCCAGGTCGCCACCGTCCGCCGGCCGTTTCGCGACTACCTGTCGTGGCTCGCGGCGCAGGATTCGTCGGCCGCGGAGGCGTACTGGCGCGAGGCGCTCGGCGGGTTCGAGGCGCCGACGCCGCTGCCGTACGACCGGCAGCCGTCCCAGGCTCACCAGGCCCGTTCGGCGCAGCCGGTGAAGGTGTCGCTGTCGGAGGACCAGTCCAACCGGCTGCGGGAGTTCGCGCAGCGCAACGGGTTGACCGTGAACACCGTCGTGCAGGGCGCCTGGGCGCTGCTGCTGGCCCGGCAGAGCGGCTCGGACGACGTCGTGTTCGGCACCACCGTCTCCGGCCGCCCCGACGATCTGCCGGGCGTCGAGTCGATGATCGGCATGTTCATCAACACGATCCCGACCCGGGTGCCGGTGCGGAGCCACGAGCGGCTGGTGCCGTGGCTGCGGTCGGTGCAGGACCGGCAGACCGAGGCCCGCCGGCACGACTTCGTCGCCCTGGGCAAGCTCCGCGCCTACAGCGACGTTCCCGCCGGTCAGAGCCTGTTCGACAGCATGGTGGCGTTCGAGAACTACCCGTTCGACGAGCGGGCCGGCGTCGCCGTTCGGCACGTGGAAGCCAAGGACAGCACCAACTTCCCGGTCGTGCTGCGGGCCTACCTCGACCACCGCCTGACCTTCGAGCTGGCCACCGACCCGGACCTGTTCGACGTACGGACCGCTCGCACGATGGCCGCCCGGCTGGAGACGCTGGTCGTCGGCTTGGCCGACGAGGAGCTGCGGACCCTGCTGTGGATGTCCGACGCCGAGCGGCATGACGTCCTCGTCGGCTGGCAGGGCACCGCCGTCGACCTCCCGGCCCCGACCATCACCGCGTTGTTCGCCGCGCAGGTCAAGGCCACCCCGGACGCCGTCGCGGTCACGTTCGAGGGGACGAGTCTGTCCTATGCCGAGCTGAACGCGCGGGCCAACCGGTTGGCGCACAGGCTGATCGCCGCCGGCGCGGGGCCGGAGACCTTCGTCGCCCTGTGTCTGCCGCGAACCGCCGACCTGGTCGTTGCCGTGCTGGCCGTGCTGAAGTCCGGTGCGGCATACCTGCCGATCGACCCGGACTACCCGCGTGACCGCATCTCGCGGATGGTCGAAGACAGCGGTGCCCTGCTGACGCTGACCTCGATCGAGGCCGACGGTGAGCCGTCGACCGACCCGGTGATCCGGACCGCGCCGGAGAGTCCGGCCTATCTGATCTACACCTCCGGGTCGACGGGCGTGCCCAAGGGCGTGATCGTCACGCACGCCAACGTGACTCGGCTGTTCGCGGCGACCAGAGACCTGTTCTCCTTCGACGGCAACGACGTCTGGACGCTGTTCCACTCGTACGCGTTCGACTTCTCGGTGTGGGAGCTGTGGGGCCCGCTGTTGCACGGCGGCCGGCTGGTGGTCGTCCCGCATGCGATCTCCCGGTCGCCGAGGGACTTCCTGCGGCTGCTGGTGGATGAGCGCGTGACAGTGCTCAACCAGACCCCATCGGCTTTCTACCAGCTGGAACCGGTCGACGGACTGGCGTTGCGGTACGTGATCTTCGGCGGCGAGGCGCTGGACGCCCGGCGGCTGGACGCGTGGTGGGGCAAGGTCGAGCTGGTCAACATGTACGGCATCACCGAGACCACCGTGCACGTCACGCACCGGACCCTCGACGCCGCGTCGGGCAACACCATCGGCACCGGCCTGCCGGACCTGCGGGTCTATGTGCTGGACGCCGACCTGTACCCGGTGCCGCCAGGCGTGATCGGCGAGATGTACGTTGCCGGCGCCGGCCTCGCCCGCGGCTATCTGAACCGGCCCGGCCTGACCGCCTCCCGGTTCATCGCCAACCCGTTCGGTACAGGCACGCGGATGTACCGGACCGGCGACCTCGCGCGCTGGCGTGTCGACGGCGAGCTGGAGTACCTCGGCCGCGCCGACCATCAGGTCAAGATCCGCGGCTTCCGCATCGAGCTCGGCGAGATCGAGGCCGCGCTACTGGCGTCCTCGCAGGTCACTGCCACTGCGGTGATCCCACGTGAGGACACGCCGGGGCACCACCGGCTCGTCGCCTACGTGGTCGGGGACACGGCAGGACTGCGCGAGCATCTGGCGACGACGTTGCCGGACCACATGATCCCGGCCGCCTTCGTCCAGGTCGACGAGATTCCGCTGACCCGCAACGGCAAGCTCGACCGGCGGGCGCTGCCCGCGCCCGAGGTCGTCAGCCGCGGCTACGTCGCGCCGGCCACCGAGCAGCAGCGCAAGATCGCCGCCATCTGGGCCGACACTCTCGGCGTCGAACGGGTCGGCCTGGACGACAACTACTTCGAGCTCGGCGGCGACTCCATCCTGAGCATCCGGATCACCTCCCGGCTGCGGGCCGAATTCGGCCTGGAGGTGTCCCCGCGGGTGCTGTTCAGCGCCCCGACCGTCGCCGCCCTGGCCGCCGCACTGCCCGTGTCCACTGAGGTCACGGTCATCCCGGTCGTGCCGCGTGCCGGCGAGCTGCCGCTGTCCTATGCGCAGCAACGACTCTGGTTCCTGCACCAGTTCGACCCCGACAGCACCGAATACACCACGGTGTTCGCGGTGAAGCTGCTCGGCGACCTCGACGTGCCCCGGCTCCGGTCCGCCCTGACGACCTTGATCGCCCGGCACGAGTCCCTGCGCACCACCATCTCCGACCGTCCGAGCCTGGTCGTGCATCCGCCCCACGAGGCCGAGTTCACCACCGAGGACGGCCCGTTCGACCTGGTCAACGGCCCGTTGCTGCGGATCCGGCTGACCTCGGTCTCGCGACGCGAGCACGAGCTCGTGCTGTCGATGCACCACATCATCACCGACGGCTGGTCCATCGGCATCCTGGTCGACGAGCTCTCGGCGCTGTACAACGGTGCCGAGCTGCCGGCCACCGGGATCCAGTACGCGGACTTCGCCGCCTGGCAACGTGAGCAGGACCTCGACGAGCAGCTGGCCTATTGGCGTGATCGCCTGCGGGACGTCCCGGCGCTGGAGCTCCCGACCGACCGCCAGCGGCCGGCCACCCAGACCCACAACGGCGCGGCCATCGAGTTCGACCTGCCGGCCGTGCGCCTCGCCGACAGCACGCTTTTCATGACGCTCGTCGCCGCCTGCCAGGCCCTGTTGGCCCGCTGGACCGGCCAGGACGACATCGCCATCGGCACCGTGACTTCCGGCCGGGACAACGCCCAGTTGGAGCGCGTGGTCGGCATGTTCGTCAACACCGTCGTGCTCCGGTCCCGTGTGGACGGTCGCCACACCTTCCGCGACTTCGTCGGGGAAGTCCGCGAAACGGTGCTGGAGGCCTTCGCGCACCAGGACGTTGCGTTCGAACGGGTTGTCGACGAGGTGCAGCCGTCGCGCGACACCAGCCGTTCGCCGCTGTTCCAGGCCATGGTCACGCTGCAGAACAGCGGGGCCAAGCTCCCGACCTTCGACGGGCTGACCGCCGCCGAGCTGGCCATGCCGATGACCACGGCGAGCTTCGACCTGACCTTCGAGTTCGCCGAGTCCGGCGATCAGCTGCGGGGTCTGGTCAACTACAACACCGATCTGTTCGACGCCTCGACCATCGAGCGGCTCATCGGCCACCTCCGTATCCTGCTGACCGCAGTTGCGGCCGACCCCGACCGACCGCTGTCCGAGCTGCCGTTGCTCACCTCACCCGAGGTCGCGCAGCTCGTCGAGTGGTCCGGGACGACGTCCGAGGTGCCGGCGACGACGTTCCCCGAGATCCTCAGCGCCCAGGCCGCCGCCACGCCGGATGCCGTCGCGCTGGTGCACAACGACATCCGGCTGACCTTCGCCGAGGTCGACGTCCGGTCCTCGCGGCTGGCCGCCGAGCTGGTGGATCGCGGCGCCGACACCGACCGTGTCGTCGCGGTGTCGATGCCGCGGTCGGCCGAGGCCGTGATCGCCATCCTGGCCGTGCACAAGGCCGGCGCGGCAGTGTTGTACCTCGACCCGGAACTGCCGGCCGACCGCGCCGAGTTCATCAAGGCCGACGCGCAACCGGTGCTGGTGCTGACATCCGCGACCACCGACGCCGAGCCGAGGCCGCTGCCGGCCCCGCAGCCCGACAGCGCCGCCTACGTCATCTACACCTCCGGCTCCACCGGCACGCCGAAGGGCGTGGTGATCAGCCACCGGGCCCTGACCAACCTGCACTTCGACCACGGCGACGACTTCGCCGACGGCCGGTGGCTGAAGGTCGCGCTCACCGCCTCGCTGTCGTTCGACGCGGCCTGGGAGGGCCTGCTGCTCATGGCCGGCGGCCACGAGCTGCACATCGTCGATCCTGAGACGGTGCTGGACCACGACATCGACCTGATCAACTCCACGCCGTCGTTCATCCGGCACCTGCTGGCCACCGGCCGGCCGATGCCGCCGGTCCTGGTGCTCGGCGCCGAGGCCGTCGACGAGCAGCTCTGGCATGACCTGCAACAACTTCCCGGCACGCGGGCCTACAACCTGTACGGCCCGACCGAATGCGCGGTCGACGCCACGATCGCGCCGATCGCCGGCCCGCGACCGGTGATCGGCCGGCCGCTGAGCAACCTCCGGGCCTACGTCCTGGACGACTCGCTGCGACCGGTGCCCGTCGGTGTGGCCGGGCAGCTGCACATCGCCGGCGTCCAGCTGGCCCGCGGCTACCTCAACCGCCCCGGCCTCACCGCCGCGAGCTTCATCGCCAACCCCTTCGGCGCCGGCCGCCTCTACGTCACCGGTGACCGTGTCCGCTGGACCACCGACGGATCGCTGGAGTACCTGGGCCGCGTCGATGACCAGGTCAAGCTGCGCGGTTTCCGCATCGAGCCGGGCGAGATCGAGGCGGCACTGCTGCGGCTGCCCGAGATCGAGCAGGCCGCGGTCGTGGTGCGGGACAACCGGCTCGTCGGCTACGTGGTGGGGGACTGCTCTGCGCTGCGGGAGCGGCTGCGGGAGTCGTTGCCGGACTACATGGTGCCGACGGTGTTCGTGCCGCTGGCCGAGCTGCCGGTCACGACCAGCGGCAAGATCGACCGCAAGGCCCTGCCGGCACCGGTGATCGAGGCTGACGAGTGGGTCGAGCCGCGCACCGAGAACGAGCGGATCTTGGCCGGGATCTGGGCCGAGGCCCTGGGCGTCGAGCGGGTCGGCGTCACGGACAACTTCTTCGCGCTGGGCGGCGACTCCATCCTGAGCATCCAGGTCGTCTCCCGCTCTCGCGCGGCCGGCTTGACGTTGGTGTCCAAGGACGTGTTCCGACACCAGACGGTCGCCGAGCTGGCCCGGGTCGTGCGGGCCGAGCAGTCGATCGTCACCGACGCCGGCGGAACGGCCCCGGTGACGCCGATCCAGGCGTGGTTCCTGAACAGCGGCATCGACGCGTTGACCATGTCGCTGGTGGCCGAGCTCGGCCCGAACATCGACGTGGACCGGTTGCGGGCGGCGTTGGACAAGGTGATCGCCCACCACGACGCGCTGCGCACAAGGTTCACGCGGGAAGATGGCTTCTGGCAGCAAGAAGTTCAGGCCGAGAGCGAGCATGTCGGTTGGAGTTTCAACGCTCCCGACCTGGCGCTGACCATCAACCACCTGGTCGTCGACGGCGTGTCCTGGCGGATCCTGCTCGAGGACATCGAGTCGGCCTACCGCGGTCGGCCGTTGCCGCCGAAGACCACGTCCTACGTGGACTGGGCTCGCCGCCTTGCCGCTCATGACTTCTCGGCCGACCGGCCGTACTGGGAGCACACGGCCGAGGCCGACAGCAGCCTGCCCCTCGACCGCCCGGGAACGCCGCAAACCAGCGAGACGATCTCCGTGCGGCTCGATGCCGAGACCACCGATGCGTTGCTGCGCAAGGTGCCGGAGGCGTACCGGACGCAGGCCAATGACGTGCTGCTGAGCGCGCTGGGCCGGGCGCTCGCCGACTGGTGCGGGCGGGACACGGTGCTGATCGGCCTTGAGGGTCACGGCCGTGAGGACATTGTGGACGGTGTCGACCTGTCCCGCACGGTCGGCTGGTTCACCGCTGAATACCCGGTGGCGCTGGACATCGCGGCCGGCGACTGGGGCAGCACGCTGAAGTCGGTCAAGGAGCAGCTGCGCGCGGTGCCATCCAGGGGGCTCGGCTACGGGGCGCTGCGGCACCTGCACGGCGCGGCCCCGGAGATCAGGCCGGGTATCAGCTTCAACTACCACGGCCAGTGGGGTGCGGACCCGACCGGCTTCTACCGGTCGATCACCGGCGGCGACCAGGAAGGCTCGCGGACGTACCTGATCGACGTGATCGGCATCGTCCAGGACGGTCGGCTGGAGCTGGGCTGGACGTATTCGCCGGAGGTCCACGACGGCTCCACGGTGCAGGGCCTGGCCGATGCGGTGCTGGCCGGGCTGCGGGAGATCGTGGCCCACTGCGCCGAGCACGGCGGTCGGACGCCGTCGGACTTCCCGCTGACCCGGCTGCGTCAGTCCGAAGTGGACACCATCGTCGGCGACGGGCGGGCGGTGGAGGACATCTATCCGCTCACGCCGTTGCAGCAGGGCCTGTTGTTCCACAGTCTCGTCGACCCCGACCTGTACGTGGACACGCTGCGGATCCGGATGGCCGGCATCGACGACGTGGCCCGGTTCCGTGAGTGCTGGCAACGGGTCGTCGATCGGACGCCGGCGCTGCGGACGCGGCTGGTGTGGACCGGTGTCGACGAGCCGGTGCAGGTCGTCGACCGGACCGCGCGGCTGGCCGACGGCCCGATCAGCCTGGACAGGTCGCCGCTGACCAGGATCGACGTCACCCGGCACGGCGAGGAGATCGAGCTGGCGTGGACCTCGCACCACGTGCTGATGGACGGCTGGAGCCTGGCCCAGGTGTTCAACGAGGTGTGCGAGGATTACTGCGGCCGCACGCCGACGATCACCCGCCGGCCGTTCCGCGACTACCTGGAATGGTTGGCCGGGCAGGATCAGGTTGCGGCCCAGGAGTACTGGCGCGAGGTGCTGGACGGCGTGACGAAGACGCCGCTGCCGTACGACCGGCAACCGGCCGAGGCGCATCGGTCGCGGTCGAGCGCGTCGACGCGGATCACCGTCGCCGGGCTGGCGGAGGTCGCGCGGCGCAACGGGATCACCGTGAACACCATGATCCAGGCGGCGTGGGGCCTGCTGCTCTCGCTGTACTCGGGGGAGCGGTCGGTGCTGTTCGGCACCACGATCTCCGGGCGGCCGGCGGAGCTGCCGGGCGTGGAGTCGATGATCGGGCTGTTCATCAACACGGTGCCGACGCGGGTGGATGTCGGCGGCGGCATGACGGTGGGAGACTGGCTGCGGCGGTTGCAGAACGAGCAGAGCGATGCCCGCGACCACGGGTTCGTTCAGGTCGGCAGCCAGTTCGACAGCATGGTCGTGTTCGAGAACTACCCGATCAGCGAACCTGCGGCGACCGGCGGGCCGCGGGTGCTGTCGGTGCAGTCCGGCGACACGACCAACTTCCCGCTGTGTCTGCGGGCCTCGATGGACGCCGAGCTGACCCTGGACCTGGGCTATGACCCGTCGCTGTTCGACACCGAAACGGCCGTTGGCCTGCTGGAACG
>DASWRQ010000212.1:0-11908 GCA_036403095.1 Kutzneria sp.
GACGTTGGCGCGGATGTGCGGCTCGGTGTTGGAGGCGAAGGTCTCCGCGCAGTCGCCGCCCTGGAGCAGGAAGGCCTCGCCGCGGGCCACCTCGGCCAGCCGGGAGCGCAGCAGGTCGACCTCGGCCGGCACGGTGATCGGGGGCACGCTCTCCAGCACGGTGCGGGCCATCTTGGTCTGTTCGGCACTCGGCCACTCGGGCTGCTGGGCGGCCGGCCGGGCCAGCGCCGCGTCGAGCTTGCGGCGCAGCGTCGGGGGCAGCGGGGGCAGCTCGGGCAGCGTGTCCACCGGGACGTCCACGGTCCAGTTCACGGCCCCCAGCGTAAGGGGTGACCCTCGGCGATCGGTCAGGATCCGCTGTTCTGGGTGGGGACCACTATGGGGTGTCGTCGGGAAGGATGTGGCGATGACCTCCGCACCTGTGACGGGTTTGAGCTCCCACGACGCGCTCGCCCTGCTCCGGACCGCCGTCGACAACGTGCGGCGTGACTATCCGGTGCACTGGACCCACGTGATCTCCGACGAGTCGGAGCTCGTGCCCCAGCGGGTGCGGCATCCCGCCTTCGCCGGGTCGTTCGACTGGCACTCGTGCGTGC
This sequence comes from Kutzneria sp., assembly GCA_036403095.1. Classification (GTDB taxonomy): domain Bacteria; phylum Actinomycetota; class Actinomycetes; order Mycobacteriales; family Pseudonocardiaceae; genus Kutzneria. Next base: position 597 of record DASWRQ010000212.1, read on the forward strand.
ACCAGACCTGGCTCATCGTCCGGTTACGGCGCCTGCTGCCGTCGCTGGGCGTCGACGCCGGGCCGGTGCTCGATGATCTCCTCACGCCGGAGAACTGCCAGGCCGAGGCCGATTTCTTCGCGTCCTCCGCCGGTAGCCACTGGGAGCGTCCGTACGGCTGGGCGTGGCTGCTCACCCTCGATGCCGAGCTCCGCCTCGCCTCGATGCCGTGGGCTTCCGCGCTACGCCCGCTGGCTTCGGTGCTGCGCCGTCGCTGGCTCGAGTGGATCACGGCCGCCCGGTGGCCGATGCGGGTCGGCACCCACCAGAACACCGCCTACGCCTGCACCATGGTGCTCGACGCCGCTCGGGCCCTCGGCGACACCGAGCTGGCTACCGCCTGTGTCGAGGCCGCTCGCCGCTGGTACTTGCGTGACGTTGCTTACGGGGCGTACGAGCCCGACGCCTACGACTTCCTGTCGCCGGCCCTGGTCGAGGCCGACCTCATGCGCCGGGTCCTGCCCGCCGCCGAGTTCACCGCCTGGTTCTCGGCGTTTCTGCCGGACATCGACTCGCCCCGTTGGGCCACGCTGCGCGAGCCGATCGTCGTCGACGACCCCACCGATGCGCACCAGTCCCACCTCGCCGGGCTGGCCCTCAGCCGCGCTTGGTGCTGGCGCGACCTGGCCCCGTCCCTCCCCGACCCTCTTTCCTCGCTGGCCGCCGCCGCGGGCGCCGTGCACCGCACCGCCGGCTGGAGCTACGTCTTCGGCAACGGCTACGGCGCCGACCACTGGCTCGGCACCTTCGCCGCCTACCTCGACCTCGGCGCCTTGGACGCCGGCCCGGAGGCTCGCGAATGATCGTCACCCTCACTCCCAATCCGGCCATCGACCGGACCCTGGCCGTTCCCGCCCTGGTCCGCGGCGAGGTGCACCGCGCCGGCGCGCCGGTCGTGGAGGCGAGCGGCAAGGGCGTGAACGTGGCCAAGGCGCTCCTGGCCAACGGCCACGCCGCCACGGCGGTCCTGCCGGCCGACGGGCTGCTCGTGCGGCTGCTCCGCGAGGCCGGCATCCCGTGCGAGGTGGCGATGATCGACGCGGCCGTCCGCACGAACGTCAGCCTCCTGGAGCCCGACGGCACCGTCACGAAGGTGAACGAGCCCGGCCCGACACTGGCCGAGCAGGACTGCCGGCGGCTGCTGGAGATGACCCTGGCCCAGCCGGGCGACGTGATCGCCGCCAGCGGCAGCCTGCCGCCCGGCATGCGGAAGGACTTCTACGCCGAGCTGGTGGCACGCTCCTCACGGCCGGTGGCCGTCGACACCTCCGGCGCAGCGCTGGTGGCCGTCCTGAGCGCTCAGCCTTGGCTCGTGAAGCCCAACCTGGACGAGCTGACCGAACTGGTCGGCGGCCGGGGACCGCAAACGCTTGGCGAGGTGGTCGACGCGGCGTCGACCCTCCGGGACGAAGGCGCGCAGGCCGTGCTGGTCAGCCTCGGGGCCGACGGCGCTGTGCTGGTCGACAAGACCGGCGCCACGCACGGCGAGGTTGTCGTGGACCGCCCCCGCAACACCGTGGGAGCCGGCGACGCGCTGCTGGCCGGCTTCCTGGCCGGCGGCCTCCCCGAGGCCCTCGCCTACGCCGCGGCCGCCGTGCGGCACGTCGGCACCCATGCACCGACCGTGACCGTGGCGGATCGGGCCGCGGTGTGCGTTCATCCTGAGATCGACAGCCGTCGTGCACTGGCATGAAGGAGACTTTCGTTGCGCACAGTGGTGGTAGGGGACCATTTCATTCCCGCCGAGTACTACGTCGACGCGCTGCGGCAGGTGTGCGGGCCTGACTACGGCCCGGTGACGACGGTGGAGTGGGCGGGCGACAAGGCCGGCCAGCACGAGGCCCAGCAGCGGATGGAGTGGGACGGCCCGGAGGCCGTGCCGGTGCCGGCGGAGATCGTGGCGGCGGTGGCGGACGCGGAGGTGCTGGCGGTGCACTACGCGCCGGTGCCGAAGGCGGTGTTGGCGGCGGCACCGCGGCTGAAGGCGGTGGTGGTTGCCCGTGCGGGCCTGGAGAACGTGGACCGCGAGGCGGCGAGGGAGCGCGGCATCGAGGTGTTCGGCGTGGCGGGGCGCAACGCGAGCGCGGTGGCGGAGCTGACGATCGGCCTGATGCTGTCGGAGGCGAGGGACATCGCCCGCGCGGACGCGTCGGTCAAGGCGGGCGGCTGGCGGAAGGAATTCCCGTCGCCGGGAAGGGAGATCGGCTCGTCGACGGTGGGGCTGGTCGGCTTCGGGCATGTGGGCCGGCAGCTGGCGGGCAAGCTCAGCGGCTTCGGTCCGCGGCTGCTCGTGCACGATCCCTTCGTCTACGACGAAGAGCTGGCGGAGTTCGGCGCGCAGCGGGCCGAGCTGCCGGAGCTGTTCGCGGAGTCGGACTTCCTGAGCCTGCAGGCACGCGTGACGCCGGAGAACGAGCGGTTCATCGGCGCGGAACTGCTCGCGATGATGAAACCCGCCGCCTATTTCGTCAACGTGGGACGCAGCCGGCTGGTCGACTACGACGATCTGTATCGCGTGCTGGCCGAGGGGCGCATTGCCGGCGCGGCGCTCGATGTCTACGACGAGGAGCCGCTGCCGGTGGACTCGCCGTGGCGCAAGCTGGACAACGTCACCCTGACCCCGCACTACGCCGGCGACACGCTCGACGCCAACCGAACCTCGGTGCGGCTGGTCGCGGAACGAATCGCGTCGCTGTGACGGGTTATCTGCTGGGCGTCGACGCCGGCCAGACGGCGACCAAGGCCGTCCTGTTCGACCTCGCCGGCCACGCGGTCGCGGTCGGCTCAACCCGTTGCCCCACCGTGAATCCGCGTCCGCGCTGGGTCGAGCGGGACATGGACGACGTGTGGGCGGCGGCGGCCGACGCGATTCGTCAGTGCGCTGTGGACGCTCCCGGCCCGATCCTGGCGGTCGGCATTGTCGGCCACAACGACGGCCTTTATCTCGTCGACGACGCCGGGCGGCCGGTTCGCGCGGGCATCACGGCGATGGATTCCCGGGCCTGCGAAGAGGTCGACCGCTGGCGGCCGCTGTTCGATGAGTTGCTGGCCCTGACCGGTCTGGTGCCCTTCGAGGGCGCGCCTGCTGCGCTGGCGGCGCACCTGCTGCGCCACGAACCGTCTATTATGGACTCTGCGCGCTGGCTGCTGTTCTGCAAGGACTGGCTGCGGCTCAGGCTGACCGGTGAGATCGCGACCGACCGCACCGAAGCCTGCGCCTCGTTCTGCGATGTGCGCACGGGGGAGTACAGTGACCGTGCCCTGGAGTTGTTGGGGCTCAGCGGTTTGCGTGACAAGCTGCCGCCGATTCGCGGCTGCTCCGAGGTTGTCGGCGCCGTCACGCCGGAGGCTGCCGAGCGCACTGGGCTCACCGTGGGCACTCCTGTCGTCGTCGGTGCCCATGACGTCGACGGCGCGGCGATCGGTGACGGTGTCCTGCACGCCGGTCAGCTCTCCTTGATGGCCGGCACTTTCAGCATCAACCAGGTCATCTCCGACTCCGTGTCCACCGACACCCGTTGGCAGGCCAGGGGATTCCTGACGGCCGGCCGGTGGCTCAACATGTCCACCTCGCCCGCGTCCGCGACCAATCTGGACTGGCTGCTGCGCACCGTCACCGGGCCGATCCCACACGACGAGATCGACGCCGAAATCCGGGCCGTGGCCGGCGATCCGTCGGACATCGTCTTCCACCCGTTCCTCTACGGCTCCCCGCACGGCCCCGGCGCTTCCGCGTCTTTCCTCGGCCTGCGGGGCTGGCATTCCCGTGGTCACCTGCTCCGGGCCCTGTACGAGGGCGTCGTGTGCAACCACCGCACCCACGTCGAGGCCCTCCGCGAGGCGTTTCCCACCGGCCCCGTGGCCCGGCTTTCCGGTGGCGGCTCCCGCAGTTCCGTCTGGCCGCAGCTGTTCGCCGACGGTCTCGGCGTCGACATCGAGATCACCGACACCACCGAGGCCGGTGCGCGCGGCGCCGCGGTGCTCGCCGGCCTCGGCATCGGCGTCTGGCCCGATCTCGAGGCCGCCGTCGTCGACACCGTACGCGTCGATCGCCGCTTCACCCGCGATCCCCTTGGCGCGCAACGCTTCGACGACATCTACGCCCGCTACCGGCAGTCCGTGCAGGCCCTCGGTGCGGCGGCGGGATGATCGGGGCCTGCGGCGAACAGTCGGCGACCGATGGGCCCCCGCATGTCGCCGACCGTAACGGAGTGAGTGCATGAGCACTTCATGCGACAGCTGACTGACAGCTTCTCCGGATAGAGCTCTGACCTGGCGCGGCAAGACTTGGAATCGTGACAGCGATGACGACCGCCGCCCGCACCAGGGGGCCGACGACAGCCCAGTGGCTGTTGGCCCTGCTGGGCGTGAACGCGATGTGGGTGACCGACCTGCTGGTGATGGACGGCGGCCTGAACGACAACCTGCTGACGGTCCTCGGCCGGGCGACGGGCCTGTACGGGGCGCTGCTGCTGGCGTTCCAGCTGGTGCTGATCGCCCGGGTGCCCTGGCTGGACCGCCGCCTGGGCATGGACCAGCTGACCCGCTGGCACCGCTGGACCGGCTTCTGGGTGCTGTGGCTGCTGCTGGCCCACGTCGTGTTCATCACGCTGGGTTACGCCGCGAGCGACGGCAGCCCCGTCCTGAGCGAGCTGGGCACGCTGGTGTTCGACACCGACGACGTGCTCAAGGCGACGGTGGCGATGATCCTGCTGGTGGTCGTCGCGGTGACCTCGGCGCGGGCGGCTCGCCGCAAGATGCGCTACGAGACCTGGCACTTCGTGCACCTGTACGCCTATCTGGCGGTGATTCTCGGCTTCCTGCACCAGGTCACGACCGGTCGGGACTTCGTCGGCTCGCCGGTCGCGACGGCCTACTGGTGGACGCTCTACGGGGCCGGGCTGACCGCTGTGCTGCTGGCGAGGGTGCTGCTTCCGTTGTGGCGCAACGCTCGTCACCAGTTGCGGGTGTACCGGGTGGTGGCGGAGTCGCCGACCGTGGTGTCGGTCTACATCACCGGCCGGCGGCTGGACGAGCTGCCGGCGCGGGCGGGGCAGTTCTTCCTGTGGCGGTTCCTGACCAAGGACCGTTGGTGGGAGGCGCATCCGTACTCGCTGTCGGCGATGCCGACCGGTCGCGGCCTGCGGATCACCGTCAAGGCCCTCGGTGACGGCAGCGCGTGGCTGCGCACGATTCGACCCGGCACCAGGGTTTTCGCCGAGGGCCCGTACGGAGCGTTCACGTCGGGCAAGCGCGGCCGGCGGGGCGCGCTGCTGATCGGCGGCGGCGTCGGCATCACGCCGATCCGCGCGCTGATGGAGGAACTGCCCGGGGACGTGGTCGCGGTGTATCGCGCGAACCAGTGGGAGGACACGGTTCTCGCGACCGAGCTCCGGCAGCTGGCCCGGCGCACCGGGGCGCGGCTGCACATGGTCGTCGGCCCGATCGACGACAAGCTGCTCAGCGCCGCCCACCTCGCCGAGCTGGTGCCGGACGTGCGGACACGGGACGTGTTCGTCTGCGGGCCACCCGGCATGACCGACGCCGTCCTGACCACCTTGCGGGCACTGGACGTGCCCGCCGACCAGTGCCACGCCGAGCGTTTCGCGTTCGCGGCCTGAACCGGAAGGGATCCTTCTCATGCGCCGAGCCGCAATAGCCCTGGTGCTCACCGCCGCCGGCCTGGTTCCACTGCTCCGCTACCACCCCGGCGTCACGACGGTTTCCAGCGCCGCCAGCACTCCGAGCGCCGCCAGCACTCCGAGCGGCACCAGCAATTCGAACGGCGCCAGCCCGCCTAGCAGTGCTAGCGGCGCTAGCGGCACCCGGACCGTCACCGGCTCCGAGGTGGAGACGGAGTTCGGCCCGTACCGCGTGCAGGCGACGTTCAACGGCAGCACCATCACCGACGTGCAGGTGATCGAGACGCCGCAGGACCGTCGGAGCCAGCGCATCGCCGAGTCCGCCGCCCCGACCCTGCGCCAGGAGGCCCTCCAGGCCCAGAGCGCCAAGATCGACACCGTGTCAGGGGCCACCGCGACCAGCGAGGCCTACGCGCAGTCTCTCCAGGCCGCGATCGACGCCAGCAGTTAGTCAGCCGAGCAGTTCCGACAGGGCCCGGTCGGCGGCTTGGTGACCCGGGACCTGGGCACTCTCGGCGCCAGCGCCGTGGACACCGTGCTGGTCGGACGAGCCGTGAAACGCCCGGAACGGCGTGGCTGCAACGGATCTGGCATTCGCCGCTCGGCCTCGGTCAGCGGCGGCTCAGAAAGCGGCCCTGCGGGATCCCTTTACGTGAAACGGGACCGGAGGGCCTCCGGTCCCGTTCCACGATCATCACGGTGTCGCAGTGCTCGGCGAGGGCGGCGGCCAGCGTGCCGGTGAGACCGCCGCCCAGTACCAGTCCCTTACTTCGGCAGGGAAAGCCCGAAGTCGTCGTCGACCGAGCCGTTGGTGGCAGCCTTGTCGGCAACCGGCTTGGCCAGCTGCATGGAGTCCATCAGCTGGCGGGCCATGCCGAAGCCCGCCCCGCCCAGCGACAGGGCCTTGGTGAACAGCTCGGTGACGCCCTCGGCGCCGTTGAGCACCACCATGTTGTCGACGTTGGAGAACGCCTGCGCACCGGCGGCCACGATGGCCGGCCAGTTCTCGGCGAGTTCCTGCGCCACAACGGCTTCCTGGTTCTCGGCCAGCGCGGCGGCGCGGGCCTTGATGGCCTCGGCCTCGGCCAGGCCCTTGGCGCGGGCGGACTCCGCCTCGGCCAGACCCTGCGCCTTGGCCGCGGCGGCCGCGGCCTCACCGGTGGCCCTGGTGGCCGCGGCCTCGGCCTCACCGCGGGCCTTGGTCGCCTCGGCCTGGGCCAGTGCCGCCGCCTTGACGCTGGTGGCGTCGGCGACCGCGCTCAGCTCCGTCTCCTTGGCCTGCGCCTGGGCGCGGGCGATCTGCGCGTCGCGGTCGGCGTCGGCCAGGGTCCTGGTCTCGTACGCCTTGGCGTCGGCCGGCTTGCGGACCTGCGACTGCAACCGCTGCTCGGACAGGTCGGCCTCCAGCTGGGCCGCCCGCGTCTCCTGCACGACGACCTCCTGGCGGGCGGTCGCCTCGGCCAGCGGGCCGGCCTGCTTGGTGCGGGCCGACACCTGGTCGATCTCGGCCTGGAACGAGGACTGCTTGATCTGGCTGTCGCGCCACGCCGACGCCTTGTTCGCGGCGGCGATCTGCTCGGCCTCGGTGGCCTCCTGGTCCCGCTGCGCCTCGGCGATGCGGGCCGCCGCGGCGACCGCGGCGGCGTGCGGCTTGCCCAGGTTGGCGATGTAGCCGGACGCGTCGTCGATCTCCTGGATCTGCAGCGAGTCCACCACCAGGCCCAGCTTGCTCATCTCGTTGGCCGACGAGCTGCGCACCTCGGCGGTCAGCCGCTCGCGGTCGCGGATGAGCTCCTCGACGGTCAGCGCGCCGATGATCGAGCGCAGGTGGCCGGCGAAGACGCTGTGGATCCTGGTGTCCATGGCGTTCTGCTGGTCCAGGAAGCGGCGGGCGGCGTTGGCGATGGACACGAAGTCGTCGCCCACCTTGTAGATCACCGCGCCCTGCACCCGGACCGGGATGCCCTGCTTGGTCACGCAGGACACCACGATCTCCGAGGACCGCGTGTCCAGCGACAGCCGGCGCGCGGTCTGGAAGCCGGGCAGCACCAGCGTGCCCTTGCCCGTGATGATCTTGAATCCGAGGCTGTCCTCGCCGACCTGGATGCGCTTGGCCCCCAGCCCCGAGATGATCATCGCCTCGTTGGGCTCCGCCACCCGCCAGAGCACGCGGAGGATGATGAACAGCACAAGCAGGACGACAACCGCACCGCCCACGATGGCCAATACGTTCGCGTTCATCTTTCTGTGACGCCCCCTCTGCACCGTGGGGCGTGTCAGTGCGCCCCACGACCTAGTCGTGGTTGCCGACCAGACTTCCCGGCGCACCTTGGAGACCCGAGGCTATTCCTCGGTTCCCCTCCGGTATATGTCACTTGACACACACTTAGGGACACGAAACGGCCACGGCGCTTCTTGTTGCACGCCAACGGCAACAGCGCGCCCACCCTTCAGCCGAAAGGGTGGGCGCGAAACCGACATTCGGTGTGCCTGAGAGCGCGACTCGCGAGGGCCGACTGGGAGCGTCAGTGGAGGAGGGGGCGCCAGCGTTCGACGTAGACGGTGCGCGGCGGGTCGAAGTCGACGACGAGCACCTGCACGCCCGGCTCGATCGTCTCCTGCGGCTCGATCGGGTGCGCGTAGAAGGCCTCGGCCCCGCCGCGGACGCCGATCATCACCTCGCCGACCAACCCCGGGCCGATCCGCCCCGTGACGCGTCCCCGAGTCCCGATCATCAGGCGAGTCTAGGTCACGGGAACACGCGCACGGTGATCTTCGTCCCGGTGTTGACCCGAGTGCCCGGCGCCGGGTCCTGGTCGAACACCCGGCCGTTCTTGCCGCCGAAGATGCCCTGCACGTCGATGTCCAGGTTGAGCCCCTTGAGCGTGTTGCGGGCGTCGTCGGCGCTCATGCCCCGCAGGTCCGGCACCACCACGGCGTTGGACACGACCACGGTCACCTGGTTGTTGCCGCTGCCGGCGACCGTCTGCCCGGCGGGCGGATCGGTGCGGATCACCTTGCCGGTGTCGACCGTGGCGCTGAACTCGCCCGGCCCGTCCACCGGCTCGAAACCGGCCTGCTGCAACGCCTGGAAGGCCTGGTCGTGGGGCAGGCCGACGACCGAGGGCACCTTCTTCGGGGCCGGCCCCTTGCTGAGCACGACCACCACCCCGGTGCCGACGTTGACCTGCGTGCCGGCGGCGGGCTGCAGCTTGAGCACCTTGCCGGCCGGGATGTTGTCGCTGAACTCGTCCTTGCCGGCGTCGCGCAGCGACTGAAGCTCCTGGTCGGACAGCAGCTTGTTGGCCACGGCCTGGTCGGCGCCCGGCTGCACGGCCGGCACCACCGGCCGGCCCTGCGACACGCTCAGCTCCACCGAGGTGCCCCGGCGCACCTGCTGCCGCTCGCCCGGGTCCACGGCGGTCACGAGGCCCTTGGCCACGTCGTTGCTGTGCACGTTCTTCTCGGTGAACTGGAGGCCGGCGTCGCTCAGCTTCTGCTCGGCCACCGACGTTTGCAGGCCCTTCACGGACGGCACCTGCGCCCACTGGCCCGACCCCAGCCACCACGCCGTGGTGGCGACGGCCGCCGCGAGCACGACGATCACGGCCATCCAGATGTAGAAGGCCCGGCGGCTCTTGGTGCGTTGCTGCTGGTAGCGGTCGACCGGCGACTGGGCCCTGATCGGGGCGTGCCGCGCCGTGACGGCGTTGGCCTCAAGGTCGGCCCGCGACATCGCCCTCGTGCCCATGGGCCCGCCCATCGGCGGGCTCAGCGGCGGCGCCATCGGCGCGGGCATCGTCGGCGACAGCAGCGGCGCCGGCGTGGCCGCCGTGATCGGGCTGAACTTCTCCGTCGGCGGACCGTCGTCGCGGACCCGGATCGTGGCGTCCGGGTGCGGGCTGGCGGCCACCATCGGCACCGGCACCGTCTGCAGGCCCAGCGACAGGGCCGTCAGCTGCACCTCGGCCAGCAGCGCGTCGGCGTCCAGCGGCCGCAGCGCCGGATCCCGGCGGGTCGCCCGCAGCACCAGGTCGTCAAGGGCCGGCGGGATGCTGCCGGTCGCCGCCTCGCTCGGCGGCGGCACGTCGTCGTTCAAGTGCCGGTAGGCCACCGAGATCGGGTTGTCGCCGACGTAGGGCGGCACGCCCGTGAGCATCTCGTACAGCAGGATGCCGGCCGAGTAGACGTCGCTGCGCGGGTCGGAGGCCCCGGTGGCCACCTGCTCCGGCGACAGGTAGGCCACCGTGCCGAGGATCATGTCGTCACTGGTCGTGTTGGCGCTGGCCATGGCCCGGACCAGGCCGAAGTCGGCGACCTTGACCGCGCCGCCGCGGCCGATCAGCACGTTCTCCGGCTTCACGTCCCGGTGCACCAGGCCGGCCCGGTGCGCGGCGCCCAGCGCCGACAGCACCTGCTCCAGCACGCTCAGCGCCAGCGCGGGCTCCAGCGCCCCGCGCTCTCTGAGCAGGTCTCGCAGCGTGCCGCCGTCGACCAGCTCCATCACCAGGAAGACGTTGTCGCCGGTCGGCGACCGGTCAACGCCCTGGTCGTAGACGCCGACGACCCCCGGGTGGTGCAGCTGGGCAGCGGTGCGGGCCTCCCGGACGAACCGGTCGATGAACGACTGGTCGTCCGAGAACCTCGGATCCATCACCTTGATGGCCACCGGCCGTTCCAGTCGGGTGTCGACACCCCGGTAGACCGTGGACATCCCGCCGCGCGCCAGCAGGGTGTTGACCCGGTACCGCTGCTCAAGCAGCCCCCCGATCAGGTTCGCGCTCTGGGTTCCCACGGCACACGATGGTAGGCGAGTCCCCCGACGGTAGCTGTGAAGGAGGCGAATCGGACTCGGCATCCGGGGCCGGCCTGTGGCATCGTGACCGCGTGAGTGCCATTCCTGTCGCTGCCGATGTGCTCAGCGCTGACCTGGAAGTCCTGCCCCTGCCCGACGTCGCCGAGCGGCTCGGCGTGCCCATCACCCGGGTGCACCAGATGCTGCGGGACGGCCAGCTGCTGGCCTGCCGGCGTCAGGGCATCCTGATCGTGCCGGCCCTGTTCCTGTCCGACGAGGGCGAGGTGGTGAAGGGCCTGTCCGGCACCATCACCGTGCTCAAGGACTCGGGCTATTCCGAGGACGAGATCCTGACCTGGCTGTTCACCGCGGACGACTCCCTGCCGGGCACGCCCGTCGAGGCGCTGCGCGGCGACCGGGGGCGCGAGGTGAAACGACGGGCCCAAGCAAGCGCGTTTTGATGGCCCGGCCTCCGGCCGGGCGGCACTGTGCTTGATGGCGCCGCCTTCGGCGTCGCGGCTCGGCCCCTCGTGACCCCTGCCTCGCCCTTGCCGGATTTGGCCCGCCGCATCCGGTTCGGGTGGGTTGGGTGCGTTGGGTTGCGGCGGGCTAAATCCAGCAACCGGGCGAAGCAGGGGCGGGGCCGAGCGGTCTGGGGGGTGGCAAGCGGGGCCGTGAGGTGAAACGCCGCGACCAAGCAAGCGCGGTCCAATACCACGACCGACCTAATCCGGCAAGGTTCTGGTGTTGGGAAGGGACCATTCCTCCACTCCGAGTGGAGGAATGGTCCCTTCCCAACGTTCGGGGCCTCGACTGGGTGACTGGGGTCGCTCGAA